>DAORUQ010000143.1:0-8160 GCA_035433265.1 Pseudomonadales bacterium
GCTCGCAAATCGACGGTCTCGCGACGGCCGTCGAAAGATTCACAGGCTCTGAGGCCGATGGCCACGGCGCCGGTACCGGCAACCGCGACCGAGCGCGAGGCGCGCCTCGGCCAGATGGCGGGCCTCGACGAGATCGATCGCCGCCTGATCGAGTTGCTGCGCGGCGATGGCCGCATGGCGTTCCGCGCGCTGGCCGACACGCTGGGCGTCACCGAGTCGGCGGTGCGGGCGCGGGTGCGCCAGCTCGAGACTTCCGGCGCGATGAAGGTCGTCGCGGTCGCCGACGCCGAAGCGGTCGGCTACGAGTTGCTGCTCGCGGTCGGCGTCGAGGTCGACGGGCGGCCCGCGCTCGCGGTGGCCGAGGCGCTGGCCGGCATTCCCGAGGTGTTCTCGGTGAGCCTGGTCGTGGGCACGCACGATATCGAGTTGCTGATGGTGGCGCGCGACCACGAGCACCTCGCCGAACTGGTCACGGACCGGCTGGTGAACATCCCGGGGGTGCGCCGCCTTCTCACCGGGCTCGCCGTCGACGTGCTCAAGAACCAGCCCGACTGGGTGCCCTTCGATGACTAAACGGCGTTTCGACGAGATCGACCAGCGCATCCTCGATTACCTCTCGCGTGACGCGCGCACCAGCAACCGGCGCATCGCCGACGAACTGCGCGTCACCGAGGGCACCGTGCGCGCGCGCATCAAGCGCATGGAGGACGAGGGGCAGATCCGCATCACCGCGATCACCAATATCCGCAAGCTCGCCAATCCGGCGCTCGCCTTCGTCTGGATCGAGGTCGATCGCGGTAGCCAGGGCCGCGAGGTTGCCGCCGCGCTGGCGCGCCATCCGCAGATCGGCTTTGTCGGCATCATGGTGGGGCGTTTCGACATCCTGGCGATCACCATGGTGCAGTCGGCCGAGCAGCTGAGCGAGTTCCTGCACAGCACGGTGCACTCGATACCGGGCGTGCGCCACACCGAGTGCTCGCTGGGCGCGCGTTTCGTGAAGCACGACTACCGCCTCAGCCGCATCGTGACGCAGCCGCGCACGTACGAGGCTGAAAGTGAAAATGCGTAGCAGACTGGATTCCAGCGCGGGAATTCCGGACTTGTCGGCTTGATATGAATCATTATGCGTAGAATTCGGCCAGATATTTTACTGTTTTCGGTTGAATGAGTTTATACTGCCGGCCCGGTGATCGGCCAAGGCGAGGAAGCTTCACGATGAACAAGCTGATGAGTGCGGGAGATGTGGTCGGGCAGCTCGCGAGCGGCATGACCATCGGCATCGGCGGCTGGGGGCCGCGTCGCAAGCCAATGGCGCTGGTGCGCGAGATCCTGCGATCCGACCTGAAGGATCTCACGGTGGTTGCCTATGGCGGCGCCGACGTGGGGATGCTGTGCGCGGCCGGCAAGGTGCGCAAGGTGGTATTCGCCTTCGTGTCGCTCGACTTCATCCCGCTCGAGCCGTACTTCCGCCTCGCGCGGCAAAAGGGCGAGCTCGAGATCATGGAGATCGACGAGGGCATGTATCTGCTGGGCCTGCGCGCCGCCGCGATGCGCGTGCCCTTCCTGCCGACCAAGATCGGGCTTGGCACCGACGTGCTGCGCCACAACCCGCAGATCAAGACCATCGTCTCGCCCTACGCCGACGGCCGCGAGCTGGTCGCGATGCCGGCGATCGAGCTGGACGCCGCGTTGATCCACGCCGACCGCGCCGACGCGCGCGGCGTCTGCCAGATCAAGGGCCCGGATCACTACATGGACGACGTGATGGCGCGCGCGGCGGGCAAGACTTACGTCAGCTGCGACGAGCTGGTCGACTCGAGCTTCTTCGCCTCGCCCGAGGAGGCGCGCTACGTGTTCTGGGAGCGCTCCGAGACCACCGGCGTGGTGCACATCCCCGGCGGCGCGCACCCGAGCAGCTGCAGCCCGCTGTATGGCTTCGACGTGCCGCACTTCAAGGAATACCAGGCATCTGCCGGGCAGGAGAACGGCTGGAGCGACTACGTGCAGAAATACGTGGGCGATTCGGAGGCCTACTACCAGCAGCAGGTCGGCGGAGTCGAGGCGATCCGCAAGCTGCCGCTCCCGACGTACTGAGCAAGAGGTCACCGACGATGGCACAGGAATACACTCTGGCGGAACTGATGATCTGCGCGGCCTCCGAGGCCTGGCGCAACGACGGCGAGGTGCTCGCCACCGGCATCGGCACGCTGCCGCGGCTTGCCGCTTCGCTGAGCATGCTGAGCACGAACCCCGACCTGATGATGACGGACTCGGAAGCCTTCCTGCTGTCGGCGCCGAACCCCATCGGTCCGCGCGCGGCGGATTTCAAGCCGGCCTACGAGACCTGGATGGGCTTCTCGCGCATCTTCGACAACGTCTGGGGCGGCAAGCGCCACGCGATGGTCGGGCCGACGCAGATCGATCGCTTCGGCCAGGCCAACATCTCGTGCATCGGCGACTACGCCAGGCCCAAGGCGATGATGCTGGGCGTGCGCGGCTTCCCGGGCAACTCGATCAGCCACGCCAATTCCTTCTTCGTGCCCGGTCACAACACGCGCGTGTTCAAGGATGGCGAGTGCGACGTGGTGGCCTCGATCGGCTACAACCCGGCGCGCCTGGCCAAGGGCTACAGCCTCGACGAGGTCGACATCCGCCTGGTGATCACCGATCTGTGCGTGATGGACTTCGGCGGCCCCGGGCACCAGATCCGGCTGCGCTCGCTGCACCCCGGCATCACGGTGGAGCAGGTGCAGCAGAACACCGGCTTCCCCGTGTTCGTGCCCGAGGACGTGATCACCACGCCGGCGCCCACCGCGGAGCAGCTCGAGATCATCCGCCGCATGGACCCGCACAACCTGCGCGCGCGCGAACTCAAGGACAACCCGCCCGGCGATCGCACCGCGCGCTGAACCAGGACCCGCGATCATGCTGCAAACCCGCCTCACCGAGCTGCTCGGCTGCCGCTACCCCGTGGTGCAGACCGCGATGGGCTGGGTAGCCGACCCGAAGCTGGTCGCCGCGACCTGCAACGCGGGCGGCTTCGGTTTCCTCGCCGGTGCCACGATCCCGGCCGAGCAGATGGAGCGCGACATCCTGCGCACGAAGGAGCTTACGCAGCAGCCCTTCGGCGTGAACTTCCACATGTACCAGCCGAACGCGGCGGACATCGTCGGGCTCGTGGTGAAACACGGCGTGCGCGCCGTGAGCTACAGCCGCTCGCCGGGCAAGGAGTTCATCCGCAAGCTGAAGGATGCCGGGGTGGTGTGCATGCCGACGGTGGGCGCGGTGAAGCACGCGGTGAAGGCCGTGGAACTCGGCGCCGACGTGGTGACCGTGCAGGGCGGCGAAGGCGGGGGCCACACCGGCTCGGTGCCCACCACGCTGCTGCTGCCCGAGGTGGTGCGCGGCGTGAAGGTGCCGGTGGTCGCTGCGGGTGGATTCAAGGACGGCCGCGGTCTGGTCGCGGCCATGGCCTGGGGTGCCGAGGGCATCGCGATGGGCACGCGCTTCCTGATGACCGCCGACAGCCCGGTGCCTCAGGCGACCAAGGAACGCTACCTCGCGTGCAGGAACCCGGCCGACATCATTGTCTCGACCGCGATGGACGGGATGCCGCAGCGCATGGTCATGAACGAGATTCTCGCCGAGCTCGAGCGCGCCGGGCCGCTGAAGAAGCTGCTGATCGCGCTGCGCAACGGGCTGGCCTTCCGCAAGCACAGCGGTGCGACGATTTCGCAGTTGCTGCAATCCGCGATCGCGATGCAGCGCGAGGACGGGCTGACCCCCGCGCAGGCGATCATGTCGGCCAATGCGCCGATGATCATCCAGCGCGCGATGGTCGAGGGCAGGCCCGCCGAGGGCGTGCTGCCGAGCGGGCAGGTGGCCGGCGTGATCGACGATCTGCCGAGCTGCGCCGAGCTGATAGCACGTATCGCCGCCGAGGCCGAGGAGTGCCTGGCTGCGCTGGCGAAGCGGGCGGGCCCGGCGGCTTGAATTGTTCGTTCGCACCCGTTGCGTTGCAAGGCGTGTGGCATCGGCGCTGAGGGAGCGTGGGCGCGGGAGCGTTTATGTCTGCTGGGACACGCCGTGAATACGTCCCTGTAGGCTCGACTGCGGCATCCCTGCCGCAGACGGTCCCCGCAGCCACAAACGCTCCCGCGCCTCGGAGACGCAGTGCCAGTTGCAGGCATCCAGAGGCACAAGGCCTGACTGGTATGTCGAAGTTGATGTGATCGCATTCCCGTCCCGGTGGGTCGATGTGTTCGGGCCGCGACGACTTTTGGAACGAGGAATTGAATTGGTGCCGGGTGCCACCGGCGTCGAGGTCGGAGAAGGGGGTGCAGTGTGACGGGACCGTCTGTCGCATGGATGCGACAGTCGAGCCTACAGGGATGTATTCACGGCGTGTCCCGACACACTGCACCCCCTTCTCCGGCCGCATCAGGCCCGCCGCACTAGCAAGCGGCGAACGATCACCGCAGGAGAAATGCAATGAGCAAACCATTCAAGACCACGATCAGCGAGGGCATCGCGGAGCTGGTGTTCGACCACCCGCCGGTGAATGCGTTCGACAGCGCGGGCTGGGCGGCGATCGCGGCGGAGATCGAGGCGCTGGGCGGCAACGACGACGTCAACGTCATCATCATCGCGGCCGAGGGGCGCGGCTTCTGCGCGGGCGTGGACATCAAGGAGCTCGCGGCCGATCGCAACCTGATCGTGAAGGTGAACAAGGGCAACTACGACACCTTCAAGGCGGTGCACCTGAATCCCAAGCCGGTGATCGTCGCCGTGCACGGCTTCGTGCTGGGTGGCGGCATCGGCATCAGCGGCGCGGCGGACATCGTGGTTGCATCCGAATGCGCACGCTTCGGCGTACCCGAGGTGGACCGCGGCGCGATGGGTGGTGGCGCGCACCTGCAGCGGCTGTTCCCGGTGCAGAAGGTGCGCTACATGTACTTCACCGGCGAGATGATCGACGCGCAGGAGGCGTACCGTCTCGGCGCCATCGAGCGCGTGGTGCCGCGCGATCAGCTGCGCGCCACGGCGCGCGATATCGCCGCGAAGATCGCCGCGAAGAGCCCGGCGATGATCCGGCTCGCGAAGGAAGCGCTGAACGGCATCGAGGACGGCAACCTCGAGGACAAGTACCGCAGCGAACAGGGCTTCACGCTGGAGGCGTACACGACCAAGGACTCGCAGGAAGCGCGCGATGCCTTCGTGCAGAAGCGCGACGCGAAGTTCGACGGCTGACAGGCAAAACCCGGAGAATCGAGCATCATGGACCTGGCATACACCGAGAAGCAGAAGGCCTTCCGGCGCGAGGTGCGCGAATGGCTGGCCGCCAACGTGCCGCCCGAGCCGCTTGCGAGCTTCGACACGGCCGAGGGCTTTCGCCAGCACCGCGCATGGGAAGCGAAGCTGAACAGCGGCCGCTGGGGCATGGTGACCTGGCCCGCGGAACTCGGCGGGCGCGGCTGCGACCTCGTCGAGTGGCTGATCTTCGAGGAAGAGTACTGGCGCGCGGGCGCTCCGTTGCGCGTGAACCAGAACGGCATCTTCCTGCTCGGCCCCACGCTGATGGAATACGGCACGGCGGAGCAGAAGAAGCGCTTCCTGCCGAAGATGGCGACCGGCGAGGAGGTGTGGTGCCAGGGCTGGTCCGAGCCGGGCGCCGGCTCCGACATGGCGGCGATCCGCGCGCGCGCCGAGCGCCAGGGGGATCACTACGTGATCAACGGCCAGAAGACCTGGTCGACGCGCGCGGTGTGGGCCGACTGGTGCTTCGGCATGTTCCGCACCGATCCCGCCTCCGAGCGCCACCACGGCCTCACGTTCATCCTGGTGCCGCTGAACCTCGAGGGCATCACGGTGCGCCCGATCCCGCAGCTCGACGGCCTGCCCGGTTTCGCGGAGATCTTCTTCGACAACGTGAAGGTGCCGGTGGACTGCCGCCTCGGCGACGAGGGCAAGGGCTGGAAGGTGGCGATGGCCACCGCCGGCTTCGAGCGCGGCCTGATGCTGCGCAGCCCGGCGCGATTCCAGCAGACCGCCGCGCGCCTGGTGCAGCTCTACAAGGCCAACCGTGCCAGCGCCGACCGCGACCCCACGGTGCGTGACGCGGTGCTGCGCGCGTGGATGGATGCCGAGGCCTATTGCCTCACGACCTACCAGACCGCGAGCCGCCTGAACGCCGGCGGCAGGATCGGCGAGGAGTCGAGCACCAACAAGATCTTCTGGTCCGAGCTCGACCAGCGCATGCACGAGACCGCGCTCAGCATCCTCGGCGCGCGTGCCGAGCTGCTGCCGCACGCGCCGGATGCGGGCGGCGTGGGTAACTGGCTCGACGGTTTCCTGTTCGCGCAGTCGGGCAGCATCTACGCCGGCACCAACGAGATCCAGCGCAACATCATTGCCCAGCGCATGCTCGGCATGCCGCGCGCGTAAGGGGAACGAACATGGATTTCCGCTTCAGCGACGACCAGAAACTGTTCCAGCAGACGGTGCGCGAGTTCCTCGTGGCCGAGATCACGCCCGAGCGCATCCGCGCGTCATGGCAAACGGACACCGGGCGCTCGGATGCCCTGTGGGCGCAGCTCGCCGAGCTCGGACTCACCGGCATCACGGTGCCCGAGGCGCACGGCGGCCTCGGCATGAACGAGCTCGACTTCGTGCTGCTCGCCGAGGAGATCGGCTACGTGGCGCTGCCCGAGCCGTTGATCGACACCGTGCTGGTGGGCGTGCCCTGCCTGCGCGACTGCGGCAACGAGCAGCTTGCCGCCGAGTGGCTGCCGAAGATCGCCGCCGGCGAGGCGAAGCTCGCGATCGGCCTCGACTGCAACCCGCTGGTGGCCGACGCGCACGTGGCCGGGCTGCTGCTGCTCGCGCACGGCGATGAGCTGCACGCGGTGCCGCGCGCCGACGTCACGCTGACCGCCAACGAGTGTCTCGATCCCTCGCGCCGGCTGTTCCGCGTCGACTGGACGCCCTCGGCCGTCACGCGGCTCGCCGGCGGCGCCGCCGGCCGCACGCTGATCGACGCCGCGCTGAACCGCGCGGCGCTCGGCGCCGCGGCGCAGTGTCTCGGGCTCGCGCAGCGCATGATCGAGATCTCGGTGGCCTACACGCGCGATCGCCAGCAGTTCGGCCAGGCGATCGGCACCTTCCAGGCGGTACAGCACCTGATGGCGAACGTGGCCGTGAAGCTCGAGTACGCCAGGGCGCCGGTGCACCGCGCCGCCTACGACATCGCGCACGGCAACCCCCGCGCCAGCGTGTCGGTCTCGCACGCGAAGATCGCCGCGACCGAGGCCGCGCTGCTCGGCGCGCGCAACAGCATCCAGGTGCACGGGGCGATGGGCTACACGTGGGAGGTGGACCTGCACCTCTTCGCCAAGCGCGCGTGGACGCTGGACAGCGCCTGGGGCGATCGAGCCTTCCACAAGCAGCGCGTGGCGGATTTCGTGCTCGCCGACAATGCCGCGATCGGCGCCGGCGCAACATTCTGAACGGAGGATCTGACCATGGCTGAAGCCTATATCGTCGACGCGCTGCGCTCGCCCACCGGCAAGCGCAAGGGCTCGCTGGCCGCCGTGCACGGCGCCGATCTCGGGGCGCACGTGATCAGGGCCATCGTGGAGCGCAACGCGATCCCGGCCGAGGACTACGACGACGTGATCTTCGGCTGCGTGGACACGATCGGCGCTCTGGCCGGCGACATCGCGCGCACCGCGTGGCTCGCCGCCGGCATGCCGCTGCACGTGCCCGGCACCACGGTCGATCGCCAGTGCGGCAGCTCGCAGCAGGCGGTGCATTTCGCGGCGCAGGCCGTGATGAGCGGCACCCAGGACGTGGTGCTCGCCGGCGGCGTGCAGACGATGAGCAGCATCCCGATTTCCTCGGCCATGCTCGCCGGCCAGCCGCTCGGCTTCACCACGCCCTTCGCCGAGAGCCTGGGCTGGCAGAAGCGCTTCGGCGATGCGCCGGTCAACCAGTTCTATGCCGCGCAGCGCATCGCCGATCACTGGGGCGCCAGCCGCGAGGCGATGGAAGTCTTCGCCAAGGAGAGCCACGACCGCGCGCTGAAGGCGATCGCCGAGGGCCGCTTCGACCGCGAGATCGTGCCCTACACGCTGCCCGACGGCACGGTGTTCCGCATGGACG
>DAORUQ010000144.1:0-8156 GCA_035433265.1 Pseudomonadales bacterium
GAGGTCGACACGCCGCAGCTCTGCCCCGTCACCGCGACCGACCCGCTGCTCGAGAGCATACCCGCCCTGCCCTTCGGCGATGACTCGCCCTGGTTCCTGCAGACCAGTCCGGAGTTCGCGATGAAGCGCCTGCTGGCCGCCGGCAGCGGACCGATCTACCAGATGGCGCACGCCTTCCGCCGCCGCGAGTCGGGGCCGCGCCACAACCCCGAATTCACGATGCTCGAGTGGTACCGTCCCGGCTTCGATACCGCGGCGTTGCTCGCCGAGGTCGCGCAACTGGTCGGCGAGGTCATCGGCGCGCGCCCCACTCGCCGCGACGCCTGGGGCGCGCTGTTCCTGCGCCACGCCGGACTCGATCCCTTCGCCGCCAGCGACGCGGCGCTCGCTGAGCGCGCCGCGGCCATCGCGGGCGAGGCCGCGCGCGGCTGGCCCCGCGACGAGCTGCTCGACCTGCTGTTCAGCGAGCTGGTGGAGCCGCGGCTCGGGCACGATTGCCTGCAGTTCGTGGACGCCTTCCCGGCCTCGCGCGCCTCGCTCGCGCGCACCACGCTCGATGCCGCCGGCAACCCGGTGGCCGAGCGCTTCGAGCTCTTCATCGACGGCTACGAGATCGCCAACGGCTACAACGAACTGTGCGATGCCGACGAGTTGCGCCGGCGCATGGATGCCGACAACCGCGCGCGCGCCGCGCGCGGCCTGCCGCCGAGCCCGCCCGACGAGCGCCTGCTCGCGGCGATGGCCAGCGGCCTGCCGGAATGCGCGGGCGTGGCGCTGGGCGTCGACCGCCTGATCATGATCGCGCTGGGGGCGCAGCACATCGGCGAGGTGATGGCGTTTTCGGCCGAGCGCGCGTGAGTGGCGCGGTCGTGCGCCTTCGCGGAGATGGTCCGATGGCATGAGCGGACCCGGACACAGATCCGATCCGGCGCGCCGAGGGGCGGGCCCGTTTCGCGCGCGGCCGCCGCTTGGCACGTCCCTGTGCAGCGGCTACGCGTGTTGCCGAAATCGCTCCCGGCGATTTCGGCATCCACATGTCCGCTCGCGAAACGGACCCACCCCTCGGCGCGCCTGCCGTTGGCGCTGCCTGGTCGGTGTGCAGTTTCGACGAAAACAGGTGACCGCTGCGGCTGAAACGCGTTGGATCGCGTAGATTCGACAGATTGCACAAGGACTATGAGCGGTGTCGGAGCACCAAGGCAGCCGGTGCCATGCTGGCTGTCTTGCGAGGACCGTCTGTCGCCTGGATGGCGACAGTCGAGCCTACAGGGATGTATTCACGGCGTGTCCGAGCAGGAGAGCCGGCATGGCACCGGCGGCGATGGACCGCAGGTCTATCGCAAGCGTGGCTTACGTCCAACGCCTGGCGTCGGGCGTCAGTTCGACAGCGATCCGATCCGCTGCCCCATGCGCAGCGGC
The DNA here is from genome assembly GCA_035433265.1 of Pseudomonadales bacterium. GTDB lineage: Bacteria > Pseudomonadota > Gammaproteobacteria > Pseudomonadales > UBA5518 > UBA5518. The sequence goes on from DAORUQ010000144.1 coordinate 1,420, forward strand.
GAGCCCGCGGCGAGCGCCTCGTCCCAGCTCGCGACGCCGGGCGGCAGCAGCAGGATGACCGTGGAGCCGAGCTGGAAGCGACCCATCTCGGCGCCCTTTTCCAGCGTGCGTGCCGCGGCATCGAGTTCGTAATCCACGTTGAGCACCTGCCGGCCGGCCGGCGTCACCGGGCCAGTCCACACGGTCTCGATGCCCGCGACCACCATCGCGCCCACCAGCACCATCGCCAGCGGACCGTGCTCGGTGTCGAACAGGCAGACCAGGCGCTCGTTGCGCGCGAACAGCCCCGGCACCGACTCGGCCGTGACCTGGTTCACCGAGAACAGCTTTCCCGGCACGTAGCGCAACGTGCGCAGGCGAGCGCCGAGCGGCATGTGCACGCGGTGGTAGTCGCGCGGCGAGAGATAGATCGTGGCGAAGGAGCCGTTGGCGAACAGGCGCGCGTCGGCGGGGTCGGCCAGCAGCTCGGCGGCGCTGAACCAGTGACCCTTGGCCTGGAACATGCGGCCGTCCTCGATCGCGCCGAGCTGGCTCACCGCGCCGTCGGCGGGCGAGGTGATCGCCTGCGGTGCCCTATCGACGGGGCGCATGCCCTCGCGCAGCGCGCGCGTGAAGAAGGCGTTGAAGTGCGGGTAGGCGCCCGGGTCCGGCTCGGCCGCCTCGCTCATGTCGACCGCGAACTGCGCGATGAAGCGGCGGATCAGCCAATCCTTCAGCGGCTGGAAGCCCGAGCTCGCGAGCATGCCGGTCAGGCGCGACAGCAGGTGTTGCGGCAGCAGGTGCTGCATCGCGATGAAGAGGCGCTCGCGCAGGCTGCGTGCGTCGGCATTCATGATGGTTCTCCGGTGATTTGCAGGAAGCTCGCGTATCGCGCCGCGCTGACGGTGCCCGCCGCGACGGCCTCGCGCAGCGCGCAGCCGGGCTCGTTGCGGTGTACGCAGTCGCGGAAGCGGCAGCGCCCGAGGTGCGGACGGAACTCGACGAAGCCGTGCGCGGTGCGCGCCGCATCGAGGTGCGCGAGGCTGAACTCGCGGATGCCGGGCGAGTCGATCAGGTCGCCGCCCGCGGGCAGGTGGTAGAGCCGCGCTGCCGTGGTGGTGTGGCGCCCCTTGGTCACCGCGTGCGACAGCTCACCGATGCGGATGTCCTGCTCGTGCGGCAGCAGCGCCGAGATCAGCGAGGATTTGCCCACGCCGGACTGGCCGACGAAGGCGGTGGTGTGCCCGGCCAGCGCGGCCTGGAGCTCGTCCAGGCCGCCGGCATGCGCCGAGGCGTGCAGCACCGCGTAGCCGATGGCGCGGTAGACGCCGAGCAGCGGCTCGAGCGCGGCCGGGTCAGTCAGCAGATCGGTCTTGTTCAGCAGGATCAGCGCCTGCAGCCCGACATCCTCGGCTGCCGCGAGGTAGCGGTCGAGCAGGTTGGCATGCGGTGGCGGTTCCGGCGCGATCACGATCACGATGCGATCGAGGTTCGCGGCGGCGGGGCGCAGCGTGCCGTGCATGTCCGGGCGGCTCAGCACGGTCGCGCGCTCGTGGCGCGCGGTGACGATGCCGCCTTCGCCGTCGCGATGCCACACCACGCGATCGCCGGCGACCAGCGAGTCAATGTTGGAGCGCATGTGGCAGCGGCACACGGTTCCCGCTGCACGCGGATCCTCCACGTCGACCCGCTTGCCGAAGCGCGATATCACCACGCCGTCGAGCGCGGGAGAGTCGGGATCGGGTTCGCTGGCGGCGTGCTCGGTGCGCCGGCGCTGCAACTTCTCGACCCGGCGCGCCTGGTTCTGGCTCAGCTTGCGTCCGGCCATGGGCTGTTCAGCGTGTCAGCGCGGCGAACGCCGCAGCGCGCGGGGGCGAGGGCAGGCGAAGCGGGAAAAGGCTTGTTGCATAATGCGGGCGTAACGGGGTCTTATCATCGAACGTTTGGCGCGGGAGTCTAGCATGATGCTCGAGGACGGATTGGTCTGGGTCGACCTGGAAATGACCGGGCTCGACCCGGATCGCGACGTGGTCATCGAGATCGCGACCATCGTGACCGATGCGCACCTGAACGTGATCGCCGAAGGCCCGGTATTCGCGATCCACCAGGGCGACGCGGTGCTGGCGACGATGGACGAGTGGAACACGCGCCAGCACGGCCAGTCGGGGCTGACCCAACGCGTGCGCGAGAGCCGCCTCGACGAGGAGGCCGTCCAGGACCTGACGCTGGAGTTCCTGCGCCGTCACGTGCCCCCCGGCAAGTCGCCGATGTGCGGCAACAGCATCTGCCAGGACCGACGCTTCATGGCGCGCCGCATGCCCCGCCTCGAGGCCTTCTTCCATTACCGCAACCTCGACGTCAGCACCGTGAAGGAGCTCGCGCGCCGCTGGCGTCCCGATGTGCTTGCCACCGTCACCAAGCAGGGCGCGCATCTCGCGCTCGACGACATCCGCGACTCGATCGCGGAGTTGCGTCACTACCGCGAGCACTTTTTTCGCATGACGCCCTGAGGTCGTAGCGCATCGCTGGCTGTGCTGGCCCCCCGGTCGTTCGGGGGACGCTTTGAATACATCCCTGTACGCTCGAGCGCCGCATCCTTGCGGCGCACGCCCCCTCACGCCTGTGCGTCCAGCACAGCCGCTCGGCAAAGTTCGTGGTACCACAAACGCAGGTCGCGGCGCGGGCCAGGCGTGATGCGGGACCGTCTGCGGCATGGATGCCGCAGTCGAGCGTACATGGACGTATTCACAGCGTGTCCCGCAACATGCCTGGCCCGCGCCGGGACCGGGCTACGGAGTTGTGCCTTGAGAAACGGGCCTCGTCATTGAGTGGCGAGTTGCTCCAGAGCCCACGTGACATGCTCCCGGACCAATTCCGAGGGATGTTCTGACCGCGCCAGCAGCGCCGCGCGTGCCGCATCCGTGGCGGGTCCGTTGCCGAGCGCCACGGCGAGGTTGCGCAGCCAGCGTTCGTGGCCGAGGCGGTAGAGCGGAGTGCCGGCGGCGCGCTCGGCGAATTGCTCCGCGCTCCACGCGAACAGTTCGGTGAGCGTTGCGGCATCGAGGCCGTGGCGCGGCGCGAAGTCGGCCTCGCAGCTTGGGCGCGCGAACTTGTTCCACGGGCACACCAGCTGACAGTCGTCGCAGCCGAAGACGCGGTTGCCGATCAGCGGGCGAAGATCCTGCGGGATCGCGCCCTGCAACTCGATCGTGAGATATGAAATGCAGCGCCGCGCGTCGAGCACGAAGGGCGACACGAAGGCAGCGGTGGGACAGACGTCGAGACAGGCGGTGCAACTGCCGCAATGCATGCCGCTGAATTCGGCGTCCAGCGGCAGCGGGATGTCGGTATAGATCTCGCCGAGGAAGAACCACGAGCCGGCGCGCGGGTCGATCAGCAGGGTGTTCTTGCCGATCCAGCCGAGGCCGGCCTTCTGCGCCACGCCGCGCTCCAGCACCGGCGCGCTGTCGACGAACACGCGCTGCGCGCTGCCGGGGCGCGCGGCGAGGATGCGATCCGCCAGCCGCGCCAGCCGCGCGCGCATCAGCTTGTGGTAGTCGCGTCCCAGCGCGTAGCGCGAGACATAGGCGCGCTCGGCGTCGTTCAGGATGCCGGAAGGCTCGGCGCTGTCGGCACGGTGGTAGTCCATGCGCACCGAGATCACGCGCAGCGTCCCCGGCAGCAACTCCTCGGGGCGCCAGCGCCTGGCCCCGTGGCGCGTCATGTAGTCGAGCTCGCCGTGCAGGCCCTGCGCTACCCACTCCCGCAGGCGCTCGTCGTGGGGAGACAGGTCGGTGCCGCAGATGCCGAGCGAGGGGAAGCCCAGTTCGCGCGCCCAGGCGCGGATATCGACGGCGAGCGCCGCCAGCGAGCCCGTGGCGTCTTCCCGGGCTGAATCGGTCGTGATCATCGGCAGCGCCCTGCAGCGTGGAGCGATCGGGTCAGGGGAGTGCCGCCCGACCCGCGGCCAGCATAACGGAGGCATCGCGTACAATGAAAACCGGTCCAACGGAGAGCCCTCGCGATGCCTGATGCCGAGCTGCAGCCCGCGCTCTACACCGCCGCGGAGACGCGCGCGCTCGATCGCGCCGCGATCGACGGTGCGGGCATTCCGGGCATCGTGCTGATGAGCCGCGCCGGGCGCGCGGTGTTCGAGCTCACGTGCGCGCGTTACCCCGGCGTGCTGCCGGTCCATGTCGTCTGCGGGGCCGGCAACAACGGCGGCGACGGCTTCATCGTGGCGCGGCTCGCGCGCGAACGCGGCCTGGCGGTGACGGTGTCGCTGCTCGGCGAGCCGGCGCGCATCGCGGGTGATGCGCGGCTCGCGCTGGAGGCCGCGCTCGCGGCGGGCGTCCAGGTGCGTCCGTTCACGCCGCAGCTGCGTTTCGATGCGGGCGTCATCGTCGATGCGCTGCTCGGCACCGGGCTCGGCGGGCCGGTGCGCGAGGCGCAGGCGCAAGCCATCGCGGCGATGAACGCCAGCGGGCTGCCCATCGTGGCGGTCGACATTCCCTCGGGGCTGTGCAGCGATACCGGTTGCGTGCGCGGCGTGGCGGTGCGCGCCGCGCACGCCGTGACATTCATCGGGCGCAAGCGCGGGCTGTACACGGCGGCAGCGCGCGATCATTGCGGCGAGCTGCATTTCGATGCGCTCGGCGTACCGGCGCAAACCTATGACGCGGTGCCGGCCGCGGCCGAGCTGCTGTCGCTCGAGGACCTGCTGGCGGCGCTGGCGCCGCGCGCGCGCGCTGCGCACAAGGGGAGTTTCGGGCACGTGCTGGTGATCGGCGGCGGGCGCGGCATGGCGGGCGCCGCCGCGATGGCGGCGGAGTCGGCCGCGCGTTGCGGCGCGGGGCTGGTGTCGCTCGCCACCTGGCCGGGCAACGTGGCCGCGACGCTGGCGCGCCGTCCCGAGATCATGGCGCACGGCGTGGAGCACGGCCATGAGCTGGAGCCGCTGCTCGCGCGCGCCGGCGTGCTGGTGATCGGCCCGGGGCTGGGTCGCGGGCCCTGGGCGCAGCAGCTGCTGGTGCGCGCGCTCGCCACCGGCAAGCCCGCGGTGCTGGACGCCGATGCGCTGAACGCCATTGCCGAGGGCGAGGTGCCCGCGGAGCTGCCGCGCGCGCAGTGCGTCGTGACGCCCCATCCCGGCGAGGCGGCGCGGCTGCTCGGCGTGACGGCCGCCGGGATCGAGGCCGACCGTTTCGTGGCGCTGCAGGGCCTGCGTGCGCTGTTTCCAGGCGCGGTGGTGCTCAAGGGCGCCGGCACCCTGGTGGCGAGCGGCGCGGCCGGCGGGCGCCTCGGCGTCTGCCCCTACGGCAATCCCGGCATGGCGAGCGGTGGTATGGGCGACGTGCTGAGCGGAGTGCTCGGCGCGCTGCTGGCGCAGGGGCTCGCACCCGGCGATGCCGCGCGTCTGGGCGTCTGCCTGCACGCGCGCGCCGCGGATCTCGCGGCGGCCGCCGACGGCGAACGCGGCCTGCTCGCCACCGACCTGGTGCCGTGGCTGCGGCGCCTGTTGAACCGCCTCGCGCCGGCGCAGGCCCGGGCATGAACGCCGACCAATCCTGCGAACTGCGCGACGAGGACGCGACGGTCGGCTTCGGGGCGCGGCTGGCGGCCGCGCTCGCCAGCGGCGCGGTGGTCTACCTGCATGGCGACCTGGGCGCGGGCAAGACCACGCTCGCGCGCGGGCTGCTGCGCGCGCTCGGCCACACCGGTTCGGTGAAGAGTCCCACCTACACCCTGGTCGAGCCCTATGCGATCGCGGGGCGCACCGTTTTCCATTTCGATCTCTACCGGCTCGCGGATCCCGAGGAGCTCGAATTCCTCGGCGTGCGCGATTACCTGCAGCCCGGGGCGATCCTGCTGATCGAGTGGCCGGAGCGCGGCGAGGGGCACCTGCCGGCTCCGGATCTCGAGATCCGGCTGGAACCCGCCGGCGCGGGGCGCCGTGCGAGCTGGCGTGCATGCAACAGCCGCGGTGCCGCAATAGTTGCCTCGCTCGGCGCCGGCGATGGGCGTGCGCAATCCTGAGCGGTTGCTATATTTTGGATCGGCATATTCCGCGGATCCGGGGACGCATGACTTTACGGCCAAGAAACTCAGTGTGCGTGCGCATCGGCCTCGCCCTGGTGTTCGCCCTGGGCAGCCTGCAGGCGGGCGCCGGTGTTGCGGTCGAGGGCCTGCGCCTGTGGCGGGGCACGGATCACACGCGCCTGGTGTTCGACGTGAACGGCCCGGTGCGCCACAGCCTCACGGAAATGCACGACCCCGAGCGGCTGGTCATCGACGTCGAGAACGGCGAGCTCGCCGCGGCGCTGCACGCGGTGGACATCAGCAGCACACAGGTGGAGCGCATCCGTAGCGGCAAGTATGGCCCCGACCGGTTGCGCATCGTGCTCGACCTGCACGGCAAGGTGAAACAGAAGAGCTTCGTGCTGGGCCCGAGCAGCGGCCAGGGCAACCGCCTCGTGGTGGACCTGTTCGGCCCGGTGCCGCGCCAGGCGCCGGCGCCCGTGGTGCCCACGACTCCCGCGCCGCCGGTGGCGCGGGCGCCCGCCGCGAGTCCCGTGCCGCCACAGCCCCAGGCGCAGGCTCAGGTTCAATCGCCGGCCCAGCCCGAGCCGCAGCCGGTGGCGCGTAGCGAGGAGCCCGCCCCGGTTGTGCGCGCGCCGTTGCCGAAACAGCCGCTACGGGGTCGCAGCATCCTGGTTGCGATCGACGCCGGGCACGGCGGTGAGGATCCGGGTGCCATC
>DAORUQ010000145.1:0-2773 GCA_035433265.1 Pseudomonadales bacterium
ACCGCGGCGCGCGCTTTGACGATTACATTTCGGCAATGAAAAAGGTCTGGTCGGGCGAGCTGGTCGAACACCACAGCCCGTTCCTGGACTGGAGCGGCTTCAAGAGTTACCCGCTGCCGGTGCAGAAGCCCTTCCCCGTGATCATCGGCGGCAGCAAGGGCAAGGCCTTCGAGCGGATCGCCCGGTACGGCACCGGCTGGTACGCGCCGTGCGAATCCACCGACGATCTCGCGCCCATGCTCGACGCGCTGAAGCACGCCTGCAGCGCGCTCGGGCGCGACTTCGCGCAGATCGAGATCACCGCGATGTGGCGACCCGAGCTCGGCATCGAACGCGTGCACGCGATGCGCGAGCTCGGCGTGCACCGACTGGTGGCGCGCATGATCCCCGACCCGCGCCACGATCTGCTCGCACAGATCGCGCGCGTGGGCGAGGACGTCATCGCCAAGCTCTGAAACACCCGCTCGCGATTACCATCGCACTCGATTGCATTGACGCATCTTACTGGGTACTCTCCGGAGCGTTCCTGGCGCTCCGCACTGCCGGACGCCGGCTCCCGATGTCCATAACAATTACCGAGGAGAGGGTTCATGCGTCGTTGCGTCCGTGCCATTCGTCCGTCCTTCCTGATCGCTCCGCTCGCCTTCGCCATCCAGTGCGTTCCCGTGCATGCCGATGCCGGCCTCGAGCTCGAGGAAATCGTGGTCACCGCGCAGCGGCGCGCCGAGAGCATCCTCGAAGTGCCGATCTCGATGGCGGTCGAGACCGGCGTGACGCTGGAAAAGAAAGGCATCGCCACGCTCGAGGGACTGTCGCTGCAGACGCCCAGCCTGATCACGCAGGACGGCGGGCGGGTGTCCTCGGTGGCGATGCGCGGCCTCGGCAGCCCGGGGCTCGACACCGTCGAGAGCTCGGTCGGGATCTACATCGACGAGGTCTACTTCGGGCGCAGCCGCCTGTCACGCAACCCGATGTTCGACATGGATCGCATCGAGGTGCTGCGCGGCCCGCAGGGCACGCTGTACGGGCGCAACACCATTGCCGGCGCGATCAGCATGTATACCGCGCGGCCTTCGGACGAGTTCAGCGCGCGCGTGCTCGGCGAATACGGCAATATCGATTCGCACAAGGTCGAAGGCTATGTCTCGGGGCCGATCACCGACACGCTGTCGGGCCGCATCGCGGGGATCAACAGCGAGCGTGGCACCTACCTCGACAACAGCATCGGCCCCGATGGCGGCGGACAGGACAGCGAGGGGTATCGCCTCAGCGTCGGCTGGACGCCTGCCGAGACGGTCTACGTGTTCGCCAAGTACGAGCACATGACGCACGAGAACATCGGCATGTACGACCAGCTGGTCGGTGATCCCTTCGGCGTGTGGGCGGACTATCCGGGCATCGACCTGAAGCAGGACGACAAGCAGCAGGTGAACGGTCCGGGGCTGCAGGGGCTCAACGAGCCCGGCGGGCGCTACGACGCCGACATCGCGGCGCTCCACGTGAACTGGGATCTCCCGGGTGACTACGCCCTGAAATCGGTGACGGGCTGGAGCGAGTACGACGCGCGCTCGCGCGACTGGATCTCCGCCTCGCCCGACAACGCGCTCACGATCAACGGCCTGACCGAGCGCAACGAGTACTACAGCCAGGAGCTGCGCATCGAGTCGCCCACCGACCGTCGTTTCCACTTCGTGGCCGGCGGCTTCGTCGACAGCTTCGACGTCCACACGCTGCCGCGCGCCGAGGACTTCGCCGCGCTCAACCTCGGCACGCAAATCCTGCCTCCCCTGGTGGACGGCCTCGCGACCAACCCCCAGCTCGGCTTCCTCGGCGACCTGCAGGACAACGTCGCCCAGGGCTACGCCAACGGCACCGCCGAGTACTTCCGCCTGATCACGCCTTCGGGATCGCCCGACGGGCGCATCAGCAACCTCGACCAGGAGATCAGGACCTGGTCGCTGTTCTTCGAGGGCGAGTACGAGTTCACGGAGCAGTGGCATCTGGTGCTCGGCGTGCGCTACACCGACGAGGAAAACGAGTTCGCGCTGTCCAAGGGCACCTGGTACACCAACGGACTCGGCCTGCCGTGGGGCGCCTACCCCTCCGCCAACGAGATCGCGGCGAGCGCGCTGGCGGCGGATCCCTCGCTGGCGCCATGGGCGGCGCTGCTGCCGGTGATCTACGGCGCCACCAGCAGCGCGGAGGCCCGTCCCGGCTATACCGTCAGCCAGTTGCCCACTTACATCGCCGCGCCCGGCGGGACGCCGAGGGCCGAGGACCGGCTGGAAGACGACCAGTGGATCCCCACGGCCAAGCTGCAGTACTTCCTGGACGACGACACCATGCTGTACTTCACGGTCGCCTCGGGCTTCAAGGCCGGCGGCGTCAACAGCGGCAACATCAACGTCTACACCCGCGAAGGCGACACCTTCGGTGCCGAGGAGGCGCTGTCCTTCGAACTGGGCGGCAAGTTCACGCTGCTCGATGGCGCGGCCCAGCTGAACGTCGCGCTGTTCCGCACCGATTTCGACGACCTGCAGACCGCCACGATCACGCCGCAGGGCGCGGTCACCGTGGTGAACGCGGCGGCCGCAGTCACGCAGGGCGTGGACCTCGACGCCACCTGGCGCCTGAGCGAGAGCGTCACGGTGGGCGGCGCCTACTCGTGGCTCGACGCCTATTACGACGACTCCGAGGAACTGAACTGCGGCAGCTACATGACGAACGTGCGCGCGGCGGCCGGCGAGGACTTCAGCACCACGCCCTGCACCTA
>DAORUQ010000145.1:2873-8132 GCA_035433265.1 Pseudomonadales bacterium
TGACGAACGTGCGCGCGGCGGCCGGCGAGGACTTCAGCACCACGCCCTGCACCTACCGCCTCGACGACATGCCCAATGGCGACGACGCGCTGCAACGCGCGCCGGAGCACACGGTCACGCTGTGGGGCGAGTACTTCGCGCCGGTCGCCGATGGCTGGGATCTGCAGCTCTACGGCTCCGTGAACTACCGTGACGAGTCCTCGACCACGCTCGACAACTACTTCTATGCCGACGACCTGACGATGGTGGGCGCACGCGTGGCGCTCCACGACACGCGACGCAAGTGGTCGGTGGCGCTGTTCGGTAACAACCTGCTCGACGAGGACGGCCTGGTGCTGCACCAGGAGAACTCGGCGGGCGCGATCAAGGGGATGATCACCACGCCGCGCACCTACGGGCTGCAACTCGTCAAGGAGTGGTAGCGCGCACCGTGGGTCCGCATTCATGCGGATCGCCTGCGGTCGAATCGTGTCAGCACCGTGAACAGGCGCAAGCCCATGGCCGCGGCCATCCCGACCGCCAGCGCCAGGTGAACCGGCCTGGCGTCGGGCGCGAGCACGCGGCCGAGATAGGTCTGCGCGAAGATCAACCACAGGTAGAACTGCCCGACCGTGTGCAGCGCCAGCCAGCGCCGCGCGCCGAGCCGGCGCACGGCGGCGTCGTTCGACGTGGCCGCCATCGCGAGCAGGAACAGGTACGCAAGGCCACCACCCGCCAGGGTCGCCGCATCCGCTTTGCCGCCATGACCGAGCCACAGCAGGATCGCTGCCAGGTGCACCGTGTGCGCAGCGCAGAATCCCAGGCCGATGCCGCGGCGCTCACGCACCAGCACGCGCGCCCACGACGCGCGCGTGATGCGCGCCAGCGGACCGGCGACAAAGGCCACCATGAACCACAGCGCGGAGAAGCGTGCCGTATGCCGCGCCGCCAGCGCCCAACTGTCGTCGCCGCCGGCGAACAGCAGCGTTGCCGCCAGCACCACGACGCCGCCCGCGAGACCCGCGCCCAGCAGGCGCGCCGTGTGCCGCCGCGGATGGTGATGCGCATGCGCGCTGGTTTCGCCCGCCACCCTCATCGCCGCCTCCCTTGCCGCGCCTTCGTCACGCACGCACTCTACCCCGCCGCGCGTGTCGTTTCATGCCTGCCCGGTCGGCGGCATGGCGCCGGCGGGTGGCTGAGCCCCTGCGTCCCGCGGTTGAGCGCCGCCGTCCTGTACAGACCGCCGCAATCGGCTAGGATCGGTACCCCGGTTCAACCGCCAAGCACAGAGAGAACGCCATGAAGACGATTCCGCTGCCCCGCACCGGCCTCACGGTCAGCCAGCTGTGCCTCGGCACGAACCAGTTCGGCACCGCGCAGGACGACGCGCGCGCCCACGAGATGCTCGACACCTTCCGCGCGCTCGGCGGCAATTTCATCGATACCGCGCACGGCTACGCGGACTGGATCCCGACCGCGCCGCGCGCGGCCTCCGAGCACTGCATCGGCCGCTGGCTGGCGCGCCAGCGGCGCGACAGCGTGGTGATCGCCACCAAGGGTTGCGAATTCGACTACCGCGCCGGCTTCACGCCGCGCGTGACACCGGAGCACCTCGGCGCCGATCTCGAGGGCAGTCTCGCCGCGCTCGGCACGGACTACATCGACCTGTACTGGCTTCACCGCGACGATCCCTCGCACCCGGTCGAGGCCATCCTCGACGCGCTGATCGCACACCAGCGCGCCGGACGGATCCGCCATTTCGGCTGCTCGAACTGGAGCGTGGCGCGCATCGAGCAGGCGCAACGCTACGCGGCCTCCATCGGCCACGAGGGCTTCGTCGCCTGCCAGCCGATGTGGGGCCTGGCCGAGCCGGATCGCGCCGCGATGCAGCAGTTCGCCCCGGGTGGCTACTACGAGGACGGCTACCGCGCGCTGCACGCAGGCGGGCTCACGATGATCCCCTACTCGGGCCAGAGCCGCGGCATCTTCACCCGGCTCGCCGCCGGGCAGGAGGAATCGATCGCTGCGGACGTGAGGGCGCTGTACCTCTCGGACACCAACCGGCGCAAGCTCGGCGTGGTGCGCGAGCTGGCCCTGCAGCACAACGCCACGGTGAACGCCGTGGTGCTCGCCTACCTCACCAGCCAGCCGCTGCCGACGGTCCCGATCATCGGCGCGAGCAGCCTGGCGCAGCTGCGCGAGAGCGTGGGCTCCTGCGCGCTGGTGCTGTCGGTCGAGGAGCTCGACACGCTGCGCAACGCATGAAGGCGGCGGCGGAGCGCGCGCGATGAGCCGCGCCGACGCGATCGCCGACGTGTGCATCGTCGGCTCGGGCGCGGGCGGCGGCGTGATGGCCGCCGAGCTCGCGCGCGCCGGCATCGGCGTGGTGCTGCTGGAACGCGGCCCGGAGCGCACCAGCGAGGACTTCCTGCACCGCCAGGACGAACTGACGAACGTGCTGCGCCAGGACTTCTTCGCGCCCGGTTATCGCGAGACGCTGCGCGCCAGCGAGCGCGAGCAGGCCGTGCCCGGTCGCTACAGCATGCTGGCGCAGACGCTGGGCGGCAGCACGGTGCACTGGGGCGCCTGGAGCTGGCGTTTCCGCGCCGACGAGATGCGCATGCTGAGCCGCGACGGCCCCATCGCCGGCGCCAGCCTCGCCGACTGGCCGATCGACTATGCCGAGCTCGAGCCCTTCTACGCGCAGGCCGAGCAGGCGCTCGGCATCGCGGGGCGCGCCGGCTCGAACCCCTTCGAGACGCCGCGCACGGGCGCCTACCCGAACCCGCCGCACGTCTATCGGCCGTCGTCGCGCCTGCTCGAGGCCGGCGCGAAAAAGCTCGGGCTGCACCCCTTCCCGCTGCCGATGGCGATCAACAGCCGCGTCTTCGACGGTCGCGCCAAATGCATGAACGGCGGGCAGTGCGCGGGCTTCGGTTGCCCGGTTAATGCCAAGGCCTCGCCGCTGGCGATCCACATCCCCGCGGCACGCGCCACCGGCAGGGCCGAGGTCATCACCGGGGCGCGCGCGCTCGAGATCGGCGTGGACGCCGAGGGGCGGGCGCGCGGCGTGCACTATCGCGCCGCGGACGGCGCCACGCGCGAGGTGCGCGCGCGCCACGTGATCGTCTGCGCCGGTTCGATCGGCAGCGCCACGCTGCTGCTCGGCTCGCGCTCGGCGCGCTTCCCGAACGGACTGGCCAACGGCAGCGACCAGGTCGGGCGCAACCTGATGTGCCACATCTTTTCGCTGGTGAACTTCGAGATGCGCGAGCCCTCGCTGGGGCAGCTCGGCCCGCCCGGCAACGTCGGCGTCGACGACTTCCATCCCTCGGACGCCAGGCGCGGCTTCGTCGGCGGCGCGGTGCTGGGCGAGGCCATCGACCCGCTGCCCATCGTGAGCGCGCTGAAGAGCAAGGACTACCTGCGCGGGCAGCGTGCCTGGGGCGAACCGCTCAGCCGCTACCTCGAACGCTACCCGCACTATTGCGGCATGATCGCGATCGGCGAGGACCTGCCGGTCGCATCGAACCGCGTCGACCTCGACCCGGATCATCGCGATGCCGAGGGCGTCGCGCTGCCTCGCATCACGCACACCAATCATCCGAACGATGTCGCGCTGGCGCGTTACATGGAGGCGCGCATGAGCGAGATCGCCACGGCCGGCGGCGCGCTGAAAACCTTCGCCACCGACTATGTCGGCGCGCGCACCGCGACCGGCCACATCATGGGGACCTGCCGCATGGGCAGCGACCCGCGCAACTCGGTGCTGGACCGCTGGTGCCGCAGCCACGAGGTGGCGAACCTGTGGGTGGTCGACGGCAGCTTCTTCCCGACCTCGGGCGGCTACAACCCGACGCTCACCATCTTCGCCAACGCCTACCGCGTGGCCGCGCACTTCATCGCCGAAGCGCGCCGGCTGAACCTGGGCTGATCGCATGGAACGCCGCGAATTCCTGCAAGTCTTCGGCGCCGCCCTGGGTGCCGCGCTGCTTGCCCGTCCGCTCGCGGCTGCCGCCGCGGCATCCACGCAGCAGGCACTGGTGCTGAACGCATCCGAGTGCGCGCTGCTCGAGGCAATCTGCGCGCGCATCCTGCCACCGGTCGGCGGCGTGTCAACGCGCGAGGCCGGCTGCGTGAACTTCATCGACAAGCTGCTCGCGCACGAGGAGCGGGCGCTGGCACCGGCGTATCGCGCCGGACTCGCCGCGCTCGACGCGCTGGCGCGCGGGTTCGCGGCGCTCGAGGCCGCGCAGCAGGTTCACCTGCTCGAGCAACTGGAAGACGGGACACTGCAGCCCTGGCCCGAGGCCGCCGGCACGCAGGCCACGCTGTTCGGCCTGCTGCGCATGCACACGCTGCTCGGCTTCCTCGCGGCGCCGTCCTTCGGCGGCAACCGTGATGGCGCCGGCTGGAAGGCGGTGGGTCATGTCGGGCACCTGCACGGGGCGGGCGGCGTCAGCGACGAGCAGGTGGCGGGCAAATCCGTCTAGACGAGCGCGGCCGCAGTGGACTGCCGGTCGTGCCCGGGCGGCGCTGTCAGGGGTTTCGATTTCAGCCGAACGCATGAGCCACGGCGATCGTGCCTTGGGCTATATTGCGCCGTGCGCCGAACTGAACACCGCGAAGGAGATATTTCGACGTGAGCAATGCAATCCGGATCGACGACCTGCGCGAACCGCGCCTGAGCCCCGCGCAGCAGGCCGTGATCGATGCGACCGCCGGGCTGCAGGTCGAACTCTCGGTCGAGGAGGTGCTGGGCGCCGCGCGCGAACGCACCGGGCTGGCGGACTTCGGACCCGAGGACTTCCTCGAGCGCCTGGGGCTGCTGGTCGATGAATGGAGCTCGGACGCCGCCATGCGCCCACTGCAGCGCCTGAACCTGCGCAACTATCTCGTGCGCTACGCCGCGAACCGGCTGCTGTTGCAGGACCTGTGGACGCGCCACCCAGAAATACTGGAAACGCAGATCCGCCAGCCGATCATCGTCGCCGGACTGCCGCGCTCGGGCACGACGCACCTGGTGAACCTGCTCGCCGCCGACCGCCGATTCCATTCCCTGCCGCTGTGGGAATCCTACGAACCGGTGGCACTGCCGGGCGAGCCCCTGTTGCCCGACGGCACGGACCCGCGCTACGGTCGCTGCGCCGAGGCCTGGGCCGGCATGCAGGCCACGTTGCCGCTGCTGGCGGCAATGCACCCGATGAACCCGGACCACATCCACGAGGAGCTCGAGCTGATGGGCCCGGACTTCGCGTCCTACAACTTCGAGTGGCTGAG
>DAORUQ010000146.1:0-8108 GCA_035433265.1 Pseudomonadales bacterium
GGGGGAGATCTGGTGCCAGGGTTTCTCCGAGCCCAATGCCGGTTCTGACCTCGCCTCGCTGAAAACGCGCGCGGAGCGGCGCGGCGATCGCTACGTGATCAACGGCCAGAAGATCTGGTCGACGATGGCGCAGTACGCGGATCGCTGCCTGCTGCTGGCGCGCAGCGGCAGGTCCGGGCCCCCGCAGGCCGGCCTCACCTACCTGTTGCTCGACATGCGCAGCAAGGGCGTGTCGGTGCGACCGATTGCGCAGATCACCGGCGACGACGAGTTCGCCGAGATCTTCTTCGACGACGTGGAAGTGCCGGTTGAGGATCTCGTCGGCGCGGAGGGCGAGGGCTGGGCGGTGGCGCAGGCCACGCTGGCCTCGGAGCGCGGCCTCACGCTGGTGGAGCTGAGCCAGCGCATGCGCTACGCGCTGCCGCTGCTCGGTGCCGCGATGCGCGAGGCGGGGCGCCAGGGCGATGCGGCGCTGCGCCGCGACCTGGGGCGCGTGATGGCGAAGGTCGACGGCGCCTGCGCGCTGGCCGACTGGTACCTGCTGCGGCGCATTTCCGGCGAGGAAGCGCCGGGCGATGCCTCGATGGTCAAGCTGAACTATGCCCGCACGCTGCGCGAATTCACCTCGCTCGGGCTGCGCATCGGCGGGCTGCAGAGCCAGTACCACCGCGGCTTCATGCGCGGCGCCACGCAGGAAACCGGCAACTGGATGGTCGATTTCATGAACTCCTACAACTGGTCGATCGCCGGCGGCAGCGACGAGATCCAGCGCAACATCATCGCCGAGCGCCTGCTGCGCATGCCGCGCGAGCCGAAGACGTGGCAACTGCCGGAGGAGCGCGCATGAACGCGGATCTCCTGGAGTTGCAGCAATCGGTGCGACAGGTGCTGGCCGGGCGCGCGGTGGCCGCGGACGAGCAGGATACCTGGCCGCTCGTGGTCGAACTGGGCTGGCTGCTGGCGGGGGTCCCCGAGGAGTTGGGCGGGCTCGGCCAGGGTCTTGCGGGCGCCCGCGTGCTGCAGATCGAACTGGGCCGCCGGCTCGCGGCCGTGCCCTTCCTGCCGGCCGCGCTGGCGCTGGACGCCGTGTGCCAGTCCGCGCTGGCCGATCGCGCGCAATGGGTCGAGCGATTGACCACGGGTGAATACGTGGCGGCGCCGCTGGCCGAATCCGCGCTCGATCTCGAGCCGGCCGGCGGCGGCACCGCGCGGCTCTCGGGGCTGGCCTCGGGCGTGCAGTCGGCGGATCGCGCCAGCCACGCGCTGGTGTGGACCCGCGGCGGCGACTGCGTCGCGCTGGCGCCGCTGGAGCGCGCGGGCGTGGAGATCGTCGCGCGTCCGACCTGGGACCGGACGCATCGCCTGTTCGACCTGCGCTTCGCGGGCCTGGAGCTCGATGAGACGCTCGTGCTCGCGCGCGGTGCGGCGGCGCAGGCGCTGGTGCGCAGGCTGGGCGCGCTGCGCGATCTCGGGCTCGCGGCCGACGCCGTGGGCGGTGCCAATGCCCTGCTGGAGCTGACGGTGGAACACCTGCAGGTGCGGCGCCAGTTCGGTCGTCCGCTGGCGCTGTTCCAGGCGCTGAAACATCGCTGCGCCGATCTGAAGACGCTGATCGCGGCCGCCGAGGCCCTGCTGCTCGACAGCCTCGGCCGGCTCGGCGATTCCGTCGCGGATGCCGAAGCCGAACTGAAGGCCGAGACGGCCAAGTACCTCGCGAGCTCCACCTACGCGAAGGTGGCCGAGGAAGCGCTGCAGCTGCACGGGGGCATAGGCATGGCAGCCGAGCACCAGTGCCACCTGTTCCTGAAACGCGCGCTGCTGAACGAACAGCTGGGCCGGCAGGACGAGCGCTATGCGCTCGACATTGCCGACAGCCTGCTGGCAAGATTGGACTGAGCGGCCACGGCGCCTGTCGACAACCCAACCAGAAGGAATAGCTATCCATGTTTTCTGCTGTCGTGATCAACAAGGGCGAATCCGGCCAGTCCGTCGAGCTCACACAGGTCGATGAATCGCAGCTCCCCGAGGGCGATGTCACGATCGACGTCGAGTATTCGACCCTGAACTACAAGGACGGGCTCGCGATCACGGGCAGCTCGCCCGTGGTGCGCAAGTTCCCGATGGTGCCGGGCATCGACCTCGCGGGCGTCGTGCGCGAGAGCAGCCACGCCGACTGGAAAGCGGGCGACCGCGTGATCCTGAACGGCTGGGGCGTCGGCGAGACGCACTGGGGCGGGCTGGCGCAGAAAGCGCGCCTGAAGGGCGAGTGGCTGGTGCCGCTGCCCAGCGCGTTCAGCAGCCGCCAGGCGATGGCGATCGGCACCGCCGGCTACACGGCCAGCCTGTGCGTGGATGCGCTGCTCGCCCACGGCGTGCGCCCCGAGCAGGGCGAGATCCTGGTCACCGGCGCCACCGGTGGCGTGGGCAGCGTGGCCGTCGCGCTGCTGGTCAAGGCCGGCTTCAGCATTGCCGCCGCGACCGGCAAGGCCGCCGAGGCCGATTACCTGAAGCAGCTCGGGGCCAGCACGATCATCGATCGCGCCGAGCTCGCGGCACCCGGCAAGCCGCTGCAGAAGGAGCGCTGGGCCGGCGTGGTCGATTGCGTCGGCAGCCACACGCTGGTCAATGCCTGCGCGCAGACGCGCTACGGCGGCGCGGTCGCGGCCTGCGGCCTGGCCCAGGGCGCGGATTTCCCCGCGACGGTGATGCCGTTCATCCTGCGTGGCGTGTCCTTGCTGGGCGTCGACAGCGTGATGGCGCCGAAGGCTCGCCGGCTGGTGGCTTATGAGCGACTGGCGCGCGATCTCGATGGCGCCGCACTCGACGTCATTGCCACGGAAATCGGGCTGGCCGACGCGATCGCGACGGCCGCCGATTTGCTGCAGGGCAAGGTGCGCGGACGTGTCGTGGTGAACGTCAACAAGTGAGCGTTCGCGGGCGCCGGATTTCCGGCGTTCGTCAGGATGTGCTCCGTCGCCGCCCTCCCGGGCGGCGGCGGGTGCTTCCGCGCTCCGGAGGCGCTCCGGCGCCGGCATTCTTGACCGGCGGCATGCTGGGGATGATGACCAGCTGATCCAGTATCTCCGCCATTCGTTGCACCGACGGCGGTTTGCTCTGGCGCAGCCACCACGCGAGGATCTCCACCGTCGATGCCACGGAGAAGACCACGCTGAGATCGCCCGGCAGCCAGGCGTGCCGGCTGGATCGTTCAGCGGCAATCTGCCGGGCCTGGCGGACGAATTCGTCCTTTAGCATGGCGGCGGCGCCGCCCGTCAGCAGCGCCGACCAGAGCTTGCGATACTCCCAGACATAGCTGCACAGCGCCTCGGCCGACGCGCGGCTGTCGACCGTGTAGAGAATTGGCTGGGCCATCGCGAGCAGCTTGCTGATCTCGTGCGCCGCGAGGTCGTGCAGCAGGGCTTCCTTGTCCGGGTAGTGCCGGAAGAAGGTGGCATAGCCAACACCGGCGCGCGCGGTGAGTTCCCGCACGGTGACTTGTTCAAACGGCCTTTCTTCGAGCAACGACAGCAATGCCTCGCGTAGCGCGGGCCGCGAGCGCGTGCTCCGCTTTCCGCTTGCTGTCGACGATTGCGCGGCTTTTGCCGCACGCTTTTCATCACCTGCCACGCCTTGTCCCCGGGCCTCGCGCACGCGCTTGACGAAATCCGGCGCGGCTGTTATTGGTACACCGTATATCAATAACAGCGGCGCTCCCGCAAGCCGATACACATAACAGGGGCGGGTCCGCCGTCCGAACGACACCCGAGGGGGAAACATGAACCGCGTTGCTGTCCGGAAAATTCTGCGTGGCTCCAGTCTGGCGGTATTGGGGGCCGTCTCGCCCGCATACGCGCAAGGCGAGGCGGGCGCCGGGGAACTCGAGAACATCATCGTGACGGCCAGGCGGGTCGAGGAGCGCGTGCAGGACGTCCCGATCTCCATCACGGTCTTCAACCAGCAGCAACTCACGAAACAGAATGTCGTGAACTCCGCTGACCTCGCGGCCTTCACGCCGTCGCTGTCGGCGAACAGCAACTTCGGCAACGAGAATTCGAGCTTCGCGATCCGCGGCTTCGTGCAGGACCTGGGCACGTTGCCGTCGGTGGGTGTCTATTTCGCCGACGTGGTGGCCCCGCGCGGTTCCTCCAACGGCAGCTTCCCGGTCGGCGATGGCGCGGGCCCCGGCTCCTTCTTCGATCTCCAGAACGTGCAGGTGCTGAAGGGACCGCAAGGCACGCTGTTCGGGCGCAACACCACCGGCGGCGCGGTGCTGCTCGTGCCCCAGCGCCCGACACACGAGCTGGGAGGCTATGTGCAGGCCTCGGCCGGCAATCTGGACATGCAGCGCCTGCAGGGTGTAGTGAACGCGCCGCTGGGCGACAAGGCCGCGTTTCGCCTCGGCGTCGACAAGCAGACGCGCGATGGCTACGTCGAGAACACCAGCGGCATCGGCCCGGACGATTTCGGCGATGTCGACTACACGGCCTACCGGGCCAGCCTGACCGTGGAGCTGACACCCGATCTCGAGAACTACGCGATCTTCTCCCGCTCCGATTCCCGCACGAACGGTGTGTTCGGCAAGCTGGTGGCCGCCGACGCGGCGGTGGGCCTGGGATTCTTTGCCGCGCAGCAGCTTGCCGACCAGGAGGCCGACGGCGACGGCTTCTACGACGCGCGACAGGATCTCGCCAACCCGCTGTCCGACCTGCAGCAATGGCAGCTCATCAACACCACGACCTGGCAGGTGCACGACGATCTCACGTTCAAGAACATCATCAGTTATGCCGAGCTGACCCAGGATCTGCGCTCGGCGATGTTCGGCACCGCCTTCGTCACGCCCGCCCTCGGCGCCTTGTTGCCCAGCTATCGCGTCGGCTTCGCCAGCATCCAGCCGATTCCCGGGGGCCATACCGGTGACCAGTCGACGTTCACGGAAGAAATGCGGCTCGACGGCGCGGGCTTCGACAACGCGCTGACCTGGCAGACGGGCGCCTATGTCGAGCGCAGCGAGCCGCTGAGCGCGGTGGGATCGCAGTCGCCGGTGGCGATTTCCTGCACCGACGTCGCCGCACTGGAGTGCACGGATGTGCTGGGTTTCCTGGGCAGCCTGGCCACCGGCACATACGCGCCGGCCGGTGCGATCAACTACACCAGCGGCAAGACCGAGTTCAACAACGTCGGTCTCTACGCGCAGGGTACTTACCAGTTCAGCGGGAACCTCGCCCTGACCGCTGGCCTGCGCTACACCTGGGATCGCCAGGAGAGCACCAGCACGAAGCTGGCCTACCAGTTCAATCCGCCGCTCGATCCGGTCACCTTCGCCCCGCTGCCACCGGAAGTCACCGCGGTGAGATGCGCCAACCCGGACGCGCCGACGGATAGCTGCACGCTCGATTTCGAACAGGAAACCGACGAGCCGACATGGCTGATCGGGCTGGATTACACGCCCGCCGACGATCTGTTGCTGTATGCCAAGTACGCCCGCGGCTACCGGGCGGGCACCATTGCCTCGGACCTCAGTGCCCCGTTCAACTACATCCGTCCGGAGCGGGTCGACGCCTATGAGCTCGGCTCGAAGTTCACGTTCCACGGCACTGTCAGCGGCATCTTCAACGCGGCGGTTTTCTTCAACGACTTCGAGAACCAGCAATTGCAGCTGGGCTTCAATGACAACCCCGCGGACGACATCGTCGTTGCGCCGACAGCCGGGCCGGTCAATGCCGGCGCCTCGGAGATCTATGGCGTCGAACTGGAGGCGGCGATCACGCCGTTCGAGCGTTTCACGATCGAGGCCGGTTACACCTACCTGAACACCGAGATCACGGAGATGCCGGTATTCATCGTGCCGCCGTCATCGCCGTACGTCATCACCGGCAAACAGCAGGAGGGCGATGAGCTGGCGCTGTCGCCCGAGCACAAATACACGATCGCGGCGCGCTACACGCTCCCGCTCGACGAGAGCATGGGCGAGGTGACGCTGGGGGTGATGTTCATCCACACCGATGAGCAACTCAGCAACTATGTCGATGACGGGCTCATCGGCTCCGACTTCGAGGGCCTGAGCTACCTTCCGGAGACCGACATCGTCAATGCCAACCTGAGCTGGGATTCGGTTGGCGGATCCGCATTCGACCTGCTGGTGTTCGGCACCAACCTCACGGACGAGGAATACTTCAGCTTCGTCCCCGGACTCGCGGAGGGCGCGGGTTTCGAAACCGCCCAGCTCGGCCTGCCGCGCATGTATGGCGTGCAGCTGAGATACCGGTTCGGGAACTGAGCTCCAGATTCTTGCCCTCGGCCATGACACAGGAAACATCGATGACGACACAAAGCTCCGGGGAGCGCGATTATTTTTCGGACCATTCCGTCCTGCTGGATCCCTACGGGTATTTCGAGGAAATGCGCGCCAGGGGCCCGGTCTGCCAGCTCGACAAGCGCGACATCCTGATGGTGACCGGGTACGACGAGGCGATCGAGGTGCTCAGGAATACCCGGGACTTCTCGTCGTCCATCTCGGTGCCCGGCGCGGCCGTACCGCTGCCATTCGATCCGGTCGGCGACGACATCTCGGAGCAGATCGAGGCGCATCGCGACCGCATGCTGGGTGGCGACATGGTGGTGACCTATGACGATGCCCGGCATGCCGCCGTGCGCTCGCTGGTCAGCCGCCTGTTCACTCCCTCGCGACTCAGGGCAAACGAATCGTTCATGCACGAATTTGCCGAAGGGCTCGTGCGCGACGCTGTCGCGAACGGACGCTGCGAGATCGTCAACGAAATCGCGACACCCTACGTGACGCTGGTGATCGCCGATCTGCTCGGGGTCCCGGCGCAGGACCGCGAGCTGTTTCGCAAGGCCATCGACGCGGGGCCGCCGCCCGGCAACATGGATGACGAGGAAAAGCCCACGACCACCGCGACGCTCGAGTACCTCGGGGGTTTCTTCTACCAGTACGTCCAGGACCGGCGCGCCAATCCGCGGGACGATGTCCTGACAGAGCTCGCGACCGCGACCTACCCGGATGGCTCGCTGCCCGACATACTGGAGGTGGTCCGGCTTGCCGTGTTCCTGTTTGCCGCGGGGCAGGACACCAGCGCGAAGCTGCTAGGCAACGCGATGCGCCGCATAGCCGACACGCCCGCTTTGCAGCAGCAGCTGCGCGGCAATCCCGGGTTGATCCCGTCATTCCTGGAGGAAGTCCTGCGCCTCGAAGGCTCCACCAAGGCCACCTTCCGGCTGGCGCGCAGGAAGACCAGGATTGGCGAGTTCGAGGTTCCGGCGGGCAAGCGGGTGGTGGTCGCGCTCGCGGCGGCCAACCGCGACCCGCGCCGCTGGGATGAACCGCAGGAGTTCCGCTTCGATCGTCCGCGGATCAGGGAGCACCTGGCATTCGGCCGGGGCGTGCATACCTGCATCGGGGCACCGCTGGCGCGCGCGGAGGTCCGGGTCATCCTGGAGCACTTCCTGCGGCACACCTCCGCGATAAGCCTGTCCGAGGAGAAGCATGGCAAGCCCGGCAACCGCCGCCTCGACTACGAGCCGAGCTTCATCATTCGTGGCCTGGCGAATCTGCACGTCGAGCTTGCCGGGAAATGACGGGCGATGACACGTGCCGGGCAATTGATGACGGGCGGCCTGGCGCCCGGGCATGACCTGGTATTCCCGGCTCGCCCGGAGAATCCGGACATGCGGGAAAGCACCTCGATCTGGCTCTACGAGGAAAATGGCGCCTTTGGCTTTCCCCGTCTCGGTATCGAGGCGGAGGCCTCCAGCTGGGATGATCGCCGCGTCCAGGGCAATTTCGCCATGGCGGGCGGACGCGTACTGAACGCTGCCGGCACCGGGGCTGCCCATTCGCCGCTGGGTCCCGATGGGCGGCCGACGGTTCTCGGCGCCGGACCCCTGGCGTTGCGCTGCATCACCCCGTTCCGCAAATGGCGCGTCAGCTTCGCGGGAACCGCGGTCGATGGCACGGTCGATCAGCAGATTGCCGGCACGCTGGATCCCGACAAGCGCACCGCGGTACGCCTGGACGTCGATCTGCACATGGTCACGCCGGGGCTCGGTGCGCCGCTGGCACCTCCCATGGCTGCGGCCCCGATCGCCGC
>DAORUQ010000147.1:0-8056 GCA_035433265.1 Pseudomonadales bacterium
TCGCGGATGCAGTACAGATCGTGGTCGAAATTCTCCGGCTTGCCCTGCGGCGAGATCACGACGTGGCTGCCGATGCGCGCGTTCTTGTCGATGATCGCATTGCTGATGTGCGTGTGCTCGCCGATGCCGATGCGCGGCCAGCCGCGCGCCGCGGCTTCGCGTATCGAGGCGTCGGACTCGTAGTAGTCGCCGCCGAAACTCACCACGCGATGCAGCGTCGATCCCGCGCCCACGATGCTGCGGATCCCGATCAGGCTGTGCGAGATACGCGAGGGGTTGATGATGCATCCGTCGGAGATCACGGCGTGGTCGATCTGCGCGCCGTTGATCTTCGAGGCCGGCAGGAAGCGCGGGTGGGTGAAGATCGGCGCCGCCATGTTGAAGAAGTCGAATTGCGGCAGCTCGCGCGTGGTGTCGAGGTTGGCCTCGAAGAACGAGCGGATCGTGCCGATGTCCTCCCAGTAGCCGTCGAACACGAAGGCGTGCACGCGATGGCTGTCTATCGCGCCCGGAATGATGTGCTTGCCGAAATCCGTGAGCGTGTTGTCCAGCAGGTCGAGCAGCACCTGGCGCCTGAACACGTAAATCCCCATCGAGGCGAGAAAGCGTTCGCCGCTGGCTGCGAGCCCGAGCGCGGCGGCGGCCGCCGCATCGAGGCGCAGCGAGTCCAGCAGTTGCGGGTCCTGCGGTTTCTCGACGAAGCGCGCGACGCGGTTGCCCTCGCCAAGCTGCATGATGCCGAGCGCGGGAGCCGCCTCGCGCCCGATCGCGAGCGTCGCGACCGTGAGATCGGCGCCGGTGTCGACGTGCTGCTCGATGAGCAGGCGGAAATCCATGCGGTAGAGCTGGTCGCCGCTGAGGATCAGCACGTGATCGAAGTCGTGGCTCAGCAGGTGCTGCAGGTTCTTGCGCACCGCGTCGGCCGTGCCCTGGTACCAGCTCTGCGTGGTCGGGGTCTGCTCCGCGGCGAGGATCTGCACGAAACCGCCGCCGAAATGATCGAGCAGGTAGGACTGGGCGATGTGCCGGTGCAGCGAGGCCGAGTTGAACTGTGTCAGCACGTAGACGCGGCGCAGGCCGGAATTGAGGCAGTTGGAGATCGGGATGTCCACCAACCGGTACTTGCCGGCCAGCGGTACCGCGGGCTTGGATCGTTCGCGCGTCAGCGGATAGAGCCGCGTGCCGGCGCCTCCGCCCATGATCACGCTGAGTACGCGCTGGTTGTTGGCTCTGGCTCGTGAAGTTCCGGGCATGAATCGGCGCCGTTGCAGGGGCAAGGCGCCGGATTATTGCATAGCGGGTCGATGTGTCGTGCGCGCTGCTGCGATGCGGGCCGGACCGCAGCCCGGCCCAAGGGTCGGTTCTCAGCGCGCGGCGCTCATTGCCAGCTCGGGCCGCGTGCCGCGGGCGCGCGGGGCCAGCCCGATCACTTCACCACTGCGGCCGTTCACCTCGCAGATCGCCAGGAAAGCCTTGCCGCCATCGGCCGGCAGTACCTGCATGCGCACCTTGCGACTGTCGTTGCCACCATAGACACCCTTGAACTTGACCCGCGCGGGGCGTTCGCCCGATGCGTACTGCGATGCCGCCTGCGCCTTGCACGCCGTGGCCGCCTCGGCCACCGACATCGATGCCGCCGATACCGTCGAGGCCATGCCTGCGACCACTGCCGTCAATACCACGCCGTAGATCGTCTTCATTGCCGTTCTCCTCATGTACCGTTGGGGAATCCGTGCTTGTTCACCGACACGGCTCCACTGTAGTCTGTGCTTTGGCGCACGAGAATAGATGTTTGAGCACATTCGAGGTGCAAATATGCAGAGCATCAATTGGGACGACCTGCGCTATTGCCTCGCGGTCGCAAAAGAGGGCTCGGTCACGGCCGCCGCGCGCAAGCTGGCGGTCAACCACACCACGGTGTCGCGGCGCATCAGCGCGCTGGAGCAGGAACTGAACGTCACCCTGTTCGACCGCTCCACCACGGGCTGGCTGATCACGCCGGTCGGCGAGACCATCCTCGGATCGGCCGAGCACATGGCCGACGAGGTCAACAGCATCCGCCGCCTGGTGCAGGCGGACCGACAGGAGCTGAGCGGCAAGCTGCGCGTCACCTCGGTCGACATCTGCATCCAGCGCCTGCTGCTGCCGCCGCTGCGCGCCTTCGCGCGCCAGTATCCCGACATCGACATCGAGCTGATCGCCTCCACCGAGGTGATCGACCTCTCGGTGCACGACGCCGACATCGCGTTTCGTACCACGAACCAGCCGCCCGCGAACGTGGTCGGCAAGCACATCGCCGACTTCGCCTATGCCGTCTACGCCACACCCGAACTGCACGAGCAGTTCCGCGCGGACCCGCGCAAGGTCAGTGCGATCACCTGGAACGCGATGGCGTCGGCGAGCACCGCGCCGGCCTGGCTCGCGAAGTGCTTTCCCGGGATGCCCATGCGCTATCGCGTGAATTCGCTGACCATCGCCTTCGACCTGGCGCGCCAGGGCATGGGCTTCACGCTGCTGCCCTGCGCCATCGGCGACATCGCGCCCGAACTGCGTCGCGTCCCCGTCGACTACCGCGAGCCGCCGGTCGGCTTCTGGGTGCTGTCGCACATCGACCTGCGCACGACGGCGCGCATCCGCATCTTCCGCGACTTCATGCTGGAGGCGATCGCGCCTTACGTGCCGTTGATCGAGGGCGAACGCGAGAACGCCTGGCAGGCTAGCCGTTGAGCGTCGCCGCGGCGGTGAACAGCCCGCTGCGCGCCGCCTCGGTCACGACGCGCGCCGCCGGGTGGCTGATGCGACGCTCCACCGTGATCAGGAAGAAGCGCTCGCGCACCGCCTCGGTGGCGCCCACCGCCACCACGCCGTATTGGCGCGCCACCTCGGCGGCAATTGCGCTCGGCATGGCGAACACCCCCGCGCCGGCCTGGCCGAAGGCCTTCATCAGCGCGCCGTCGTCGAACTCCCCGACCAGGCGCGGGTGGATGTTCGCGGCGTGCAACCAGCGCAGCAGCGGCGCGCGCAACGCGCTGTCCTCGCCCGGGATCAGCAGCGGCGCGCGATCGAGCGATTGCGGAAACTCCCCCGCGAGAGTGGCGGCCAGCGCGGGCGCCGCGAGGAAGGTCGTGCCGCAATCCCCGAGCCGGTGGCTGTAACCCTTCACGTCCATGCCGGGCGGCATCGGGCTGTCGGCCACCACCATGTCCAGGCGATGCACCGCCAGCTCCGCCAGCAGACGCTCCAGCTTGTCCTCGCGGCACACCATGCGCACCTGCTCGGGTAGCGCGAGCGCGGGCGCAAGAAGGCGGTAGGCGATCGATTTCGGCACCACGTCGGCAATGCCCACGCGAAACAGGAAGGGGCGCTCGGCGTGCCAGTTGCGAAGCGCCTCCTCCAGTTCGCCACCGACCTGGAAGATCTCGTCGGCATAGGACAGCGCAAGGCGCCCGGCTTCGGTGAGTTCGAGCCGGCGCCCGGCACGGCGAAACAACTCCACGCCCAGCCGGTCCTCGAGCTGCCCGATCTGGCCCGACAGCGTCTGCGGCGTGAGGTGCAGTTGCTCGGCTGCGCGCGCGATGCCGCCGGACTTGGCCACGGCCTGGAAGTAATGCAGTTGGCGATAGTTGAACACGGTCCACCCATACTTCGTTAAAAACGATCAATGTGAAAATAATAAACGAATTTTATTGATGCAATCGATCTCTTAGCATGGCCTCCCGATGCATGAACCTGCGAGGAGAGAAGCGATGCAAGTGGATATCCAGTGCCGCGGTTTCGAACTGACAGGGAGCCTGCGCGAGCACGTGCGCAAGCGCCTGGCCTGCAACCTTCCCGCCGGCGGGACCGCGATCCAGCGCGTGACGGTGCGACTGTCCGATATCAACGGTCCGCGGGGCGGCGAGGACAAGCGCTGCCACATCGCCTTGCGCCTGAAGGGCCTGCCGCGCCTGGTGATCGAGGATACCGAGGCGGACCTCTACGTGGCGATCGACCGCGCCGCCGAGCGTGCCGGGCGCACGCTGGTGCGTCGCCTGGCGCGCCAGTTGCGCCCGGCGCCCGGATTTCCGGAGGCGGCGCCGGCGGTGGACGCGTGATGGCCCCGGCACAACCCCTGGTCGGCATCGTGATGGGATCGGATTCGGACTGGCCCGTCATGCAGGCGGCCGCGCAGGTGCTGGAGGAGTTCGGTGTCGCACACGAGGCGCGCGTCGTCTCGGCGCATCGCACCCCCGACCTGCTGTTCGAATACGCCGCCGCGGCACGCGGGCGCGGGTTGCGCGCCATCATCGCGGGCGCCGGCGGCGCGGCCCACCTGCCCGGCATGCTGGCCGCGAAAACGCCGCTGCCGGTGCTGGGGGTGCCCGTTCCCTCCAGGCACCTGAAGGGACTGGATTCGCTGCTCTCCATCGTGCAGATGCCCAGGGGCATCCCGGTGGCGACCTTCGCGATCGGCGAGGCCGGCGCTGCGAATGCCGCGCTGTTCGCGCTCGCCCTGCTCGCCGCCAACGGCACGGCCGACGCGCCGCTGGCGCACGCGCTCGATGCCTTCCGGGCCCGCCAGCGCGATCGCGCGCTCGGCATGCGCCTGCCGGTGGGCACATGATCCTGCCGCCCGCGACGCTCGGCGTGCTCGGCGGAGGGCAACTCGGGCGCTACTTCGTGCTGGCCGCACGCGAGCTGGGTTACCGCACCCTGGTGCTGGACCCGGACCCGCACGGCATCGCCGGGGCTGTCGCCGACGAACACGTGGTCGCGGCCTACGACGACGCGGTGGCGCTGGAGCGGGTCGCCGGGCGCTGCGCCGCCGTCACCACGGAATTCGAGAGCGTTCCCGCCGCCGCGCTCGCACGACTGGAACGCGCCGTGCCCGTGCGCCCGGGCGCCGCGACAGTCGCGATCTGCCAGGACCGCTCGGCCGAGAAGGGCTTCCTGCGCCGCCACGACCTGCCGCACGCCCCCTATGCCGACATCCTCCGCGAAGAGGACTGCGAGCACTGCGCGCCGACACTGCTACCGGGCATCCTGAAGCTGGCGCGCTGCGGCTATGACGGCAAGGGCCAGGCCCGCGTCGCGGATCGCGCCGGGTTGCGCGCGGCCTTCCGCGATTTCGGCACCCGGGCCTGCGTGCTCGAACGGCTCCTGCCGCTCGACGGCGAGCTCTCCGTGGTGCTGGCGCGCGACGCGGCGGGCAACACGCGCTGCTTCCCGGCAACGGCGAACCATCACCGCAACGGCATCCTCGACCGCTCCATCGCACCCGCGCCCGAGGGTGCGCTCACCGACGCGGCCCCGCGCGCCCAGGCGATCGCCGCCGTCATCGCCGCGCGCATGGATTACGTGGGCACGCTGGGCGTCGAGTTCTTCCTTTGCGGCGGCGAACTGCTGGTGAACGAGATCGCGCCGCGCCCGCACAACTCCGGCCATTACACGCTCGACGCCTGCGTCACCAACCAGTTCGAGCAGCAGGTGCGCACGCTCTGCGGCCTGCCGCTGGGCGACACCGACGCGCACTGTGCCGCCGTCTGCGTGAACCTGCTAGGGGACCTGTGGTACCCGGACGGCGCGAGCGTGCCGCGCGAGCCGGACTGGCGACGGCTGCTCGAACGCCCCGGCCTGAGGCTGCACCTCTACGGCAAGGACCAGCCGCGGCCCGGCCGCAAGATGGGGCACTTCACCGTGATCGGACGCGACCGGCACGAGGTCCTCCTCGCCGCAATGGCGGCACGCGCCGCCATCGGCATCCGCGACGATCGCGGCTGACGAGGACATGGCCATGAACCCGGACACCGCGGTATCGATCGGCGAACCCTGGATGTGGGCGGCCTTCGTCGGCTTCGTGCTCGTGATGCTGGCGCTCGACCTGTTCGTGTTCGGCGGACGGCAGGCGCACAAGGTCAGCGTGAAGGAGGCGGCGGCCTGGTCCATGGTCTGGGTCAGCCTGGCGCTCGCGTTCAACGCGGGACTGTGGTGGCACCTGAACGGCACGGTCGGCGAGGAGATCGCGGACCGCAAGGCGCTCGAATTCCTCACCGGCTACCTGATCGAGAAGTCGCTCTCGGTCGACAACGTCTTCGTGTTCCTGCTGATCTTCTCCTCGTTCCACGTGGCCGCCGAGTACCAGCGGCGCGTGCTGCTCTACGGCGTGCTCGGCGCCATCGTCATGCGCGCCGTCATGATCCTCGCCGGCGCCTGGCTGGTTCGGGAGTTCCACTGGGTGCTGTACCTCTTCGGTGTCTTCCTGGTGATCACGGGGCTGCGCATGCTGGTGATGGCCGAGAAGGAGCCCGACCTGGAAAAGAACCCGTTGTTGCGCTTCGCGCGCCGGCACCTGCGCATCACCGAGGACTACCACGGCGAGCGCTTCACCGTGGTGAAGGACGGCGTGCGCTGGTTCACGCCGCTGTTCCTGGTGCTGCTGCTGGTCGAGGCCTCTGACCTGGTGTTCGCGGTCGACTCGATCCCGGCGATCTTCGCGATCACCACCGATCCCTTCATCGTGTTCACCTCGAACATCTTCGCCATCCTCGGCTTGCGGGCGCTCTACTTCCTGCTCGCCGACGTCGCGGGGCGTTTCCACCTGCTCAAGTACGGCCTCGCGATGGTGCTGACCTTCATCGGCACCAAGATGCTGATCGCGCCCTGGTATCACGTGCCGGTGGCCGCCTCGCTGGCGATCGTCGCGGTGCTGATCGGCGCCAGCGTGATCGCGAGCCTGGTGGCCACGCGGGGCAGGCCCGCCGCATGATCGATGTGGTGGTGATGTTCTTCCTGTTCGGCCTCGCGGCCGGATTGCTGCGCTCGGAGCTGAAGCTGCCGGCCTCGCTCTACGACACGCTGTCGCTGTTCCTGCTGCTCGCGATCGGGCTCAAGGGCGGCGAGGGACTGGCGCAGCAGGCGCTCGGCCCGCTCGTGCCGCAGTTGCTCGCGGTGATCGCGCTCGGGGTGCTGCAGACCCTGATCGCATTCGCGATCCTGCGCGTCCTGCCGGGCTTCGGGCGCGCCGACGCCGCCGCCACCGCCGCGCACTACGGCTCGGTCAGCGTGGCGACGTTCGCGGTCGGGGTGAACTGGCTGGTGTCGCGCGAGATCGCCTTCGAGCCGCAGATGACCATCTTCCTCGCGGTGATGGAGGTGCCGGCGATCGTGGTCGGCATCGTGCTCGCGCGCGGCATCGGCCGCCGCACCGACTGGGGCGCGCTGGCACACGAGGCCTTTCTCGGCAAGGGCGTCACGCTGCTGCTGGGCGGCATGGCGATCGGCTGGGCGGCAGGGCCCGAAGGGCTCGCGCCGGTCAAGGGTTTCTTCTACGAGCTGTTCAAGGGCGCGCTGGCCCTGTTCCTGCTCGAGATGGGGCTGATCGTGAGCCGCCAGGTCGGCGAACTGCGCCGCAGCGGGGCGGCATTGCTCGGCTTCGGACTGTTGATGCCACTGCTGTCGGCAGGGCTCGGCCTGGGCTGCGGCTTGCTGCTGGGGCTGTCGACGGGCGGGCTGACGCTGCTCGCGACGCTCGCGGCCAGCGCCTCGTACATCGCGGTGCCTGCGGCGATGCGCCTCGCGGTGCCGGAGGCCAGGCCGGCGCTTTCGCTGGCCGCCGTGCTCGGGGTAACCTTTCCGCTCAACATCCTGGCCGGCATACCGCTGTATCACCGGCTGGCCCTGCAACTCACGGGATCCGCTTGATGACGCTGCCCACGGAAAAACGCACCCTGCTCACGGTGATCACCGAGGCGACGATCGAGCAGGCGCTGCTGCGCGAATTCGACCGGCTCGGCGTGCGCGGCTACACGGTGTGGGACGCTCGCGGGCGCGGCAACCGCGGCATGCGCGACGGCTCCTGGGAGGAGTCGGCCAATATCCGCATCGAGATGGTCTGTCCGCGCTCGCAGGCCGAGGCGGTGCTCGGCTACCTCCAGGCGCGCTACTACGCCGACTACGCGATGGTAGGCTTCCTGCAGGACGTCGAGGTCCTGCGTCCCGGAAAGTTCTGAGTCGGTCAGCGCCTGCAAGCACTCCCGGCGCGCGTGACCTCCACGGCGCGACGAGGTAACAGACCGCG
>DAORUQ010000148.1:0-7947 GCA_035433265.1 Pseudomonadales bacterium
CGACAAGATGGGTCCTGGCCGCGTCATCCCGATGGCCGAGATCTACCGCAAGGGTCCGTCGGCGATCCGCAGTGCCGGTGCGGCGCGCAAGGTGCTCCAAGTGCTCGTGCAGCACGGCTGGGTGGCGCCAGCCGCGCACCCCACGGCCAAAGAAGCCTTCCAGCTGGTGGCGGTGTGATGAACCCGCCCACTTCCGTCCCCGCGCCAGCGAATTCTGCGAATGACGCGAAAGACCGCGTCAGCACTCGCGTCTCGCGTTCGCACTGCCGTGCGAGGCCTGCGAATCCGTCCGCGCACGGTTACCCCGTTCACGCCACGCCACCCGGCATCGAGGGTGGCCTTCGAGATGGAGCTCATCGTGAGTCACCCCAATCTGCACCCCGTCTGGGCCAAGGTCCTCGGCCTTCAAGCCGAGCCCGCCCGCGCCACCCACGACACCAGCTCGGCATCGCCGCTGGCGGCCGCCATCGCCGCGATGACTGACCGGCGCGGTGACTCCGAGGGCTGGCAAGCCACCCATCGCCCGCAGCGCCCCGGCGCGCCGGTCGCCATGAAGAAGCGACTCGGCCCGGGCCTTTGGATCAGCACCGTCGTGAAACCCGGCGACGCCGGCTACCCCACCCATTCCTGACCGCACCCTCCGGAGACACCGACATGAGACTGAACCCGTTCAGCAAGAAGACCACCACCGGCTACTACGACCGCCTGAAGGCCGAGTGCGCCGACCTGGCCCTGCAAGTCCAGGAGGCCAAGGCCGCCGCCGAAGACGCGAAAGCGGACTACGAGGCCAAGGTGCAGGCCAGCCGCGACATGGAAGTCCGCTACGCCGACAAGCACTTCCTGACCGAGCAGGAGAGCCAGGCGCGGCGGGAGCGCGACGACGCCTACAACCGGGCCGAGGAACTGCGCCGCAAAGCCTGGGAGCTGGAGCACAAGCACAACAGCCTGCGCCAGGCCGTCGAGGCCCCGGCCCGGCTGGAAGCGGCTAAGCAAACCATCGAGCACCTGAGCAAGGAGCGCGCGGCACTGCGCGATGAGGTGGTGAAGACCGAAGCCCTGATCGCCAAGCTGCGGCGTCGGGTCGAGGACCTGGAGCAGCGCATCGCACGCGAGACCCAGGCGGCCAGCCGGTCGATGGTGGATGCGGACGGCGAGTTCGTGATGCCCGAGGCCTTGACCCGCCTGGACGTGGAGCTGCGCGTCACGCGCGCCACGCTGGCCGAGCGGCAGACCAAGCTGGCCGAGTTGAAGGACGCGCTGGAGCTGATCCCGGACCAGGTGCGCGAAGCGCAGCGAACCTATGGCAGTGCGCGCGCGGTGGTCGCGGAGATCGAGCTGCAGGAGCAGTTGCCGAACTGGCTGGAGGTCATTGCCCTGGCGGCCCTGTCGGCGTCCAGCGATGCGCGCAAGTACGTCATCGAGATCCCGCGTGAGGTGGCCGAGGCGGCCCGGGCGAAGCTGGCTGCGGACATGCCGAAGGCCTGACACCTGAAGTGGAAGGGTGGGCGGCGGGCAGCCGGGGCATATCCGCCGTTCGCCTCGGTCTGGCCTCCGATCGTTCAGCCAGATCGCTCCTGCCCATGCCCCGTACGGCCCACCGGCGCCCAGCGCGAACGGCATCGCGCCAAGCCGGCCCCGAACCCAGGAGAACCGAATGCAAGTTGAAGATGTTGAAGGCGGGTGCAACACCGCCGCGCTGTTGCCCATCGGCCGCGACACCTCGGTCGTCGAACTGATGGTGATGGGCTGGTTCGGTGCCGGCCACGAGGTGCTGTGGATTCCGATCATTGAAGTCGGGCCCGGCAGGGATGGCGCCGAGCAGGCCCGCGTGGACGCCGAGCAGATCGGCGAACCCCGCGTGTTGCGCGCGCTGGCCGATCTGGGAGGTCTGCCCCAGGGCATCAAGGGCTGGCTGTTCCCCGCTCACCGGGACGACACCTGCATCGTGGCCTGCCGCGAGGACGGCGCGACGGTGACCTTCGGATCGCTGACCCACCCGATCACCGGGCGCACGCTGACCTTCCGCACCGACACGGAAAGCGGCCTGCTGGATCTGCGCCGTCTCAACGCCGCGACAGCAGCGTCGGGGCAGAGCGCGGTTTGACTTGGCTTCTGCTTGCCACAGCGCGTTCATGCAACTCCCTCAACCCTCGGAGTCCGACCATGACCCAACCCTCCCTGGCGGCGCGCCTCGCGGCACTGCCAACCCTGCCGATGCCGCAGCTGTGGCGGCTGTGGGATGAACACTTCCCGCGCCGCCCGCAGCGCGTCAACCGCCGCTACCTCGAAGCACGCCTGGCCTATCGCGTGCAGGAGGCGGCACTGGGCGGCCTGCCGCGTGTGATCAAGGAGCATCTGGCCGACTGCGGCGAGCGGCACTCCAAGCTCAAGACCGGCCGCGGCCCCGAACTGCGGTTGATGCCCGGCACGGTGCTCGTCCGCGAGTGGGATGCCCGTGAATACCGCGTCAAGGTGACGGACGACCGACGCTACGAACTCGATGGCCAGTCGTACAAGAGCCTGTCGGCGGTGGCGCGGGCGATCACCGGTGCGCACTGGTCGGGCCCGGCCTTCTTCGGCTTGAAGGGGACGCGCAAATGAACCCGGTGGCACCGAAGCGCTGCGCGGTCTACGCCCGCGTCTCCAGCGACGAGCGGCTGGCCCAGTCCTTCAACTCCATCGACGCACAGCGCGAGGCGGGTGCCGCCTTCGTCGCCAGCCAGCGGGCCGAAGGTTGGATCGTCACGGGCGACGACTACCTCGACCCTGGCTACTCCGGCGGCAACATGGACCGACCGGGGCTCAAGCGCCTGATGGCCGACATCGAAGCCGGCCGGGTCGACACCGTGATCGTCTACAAGATCGACCGACTGACACGCAGCCTGGCCGACTTCGCCCGCCTGGTTGAAGTGTTCGACCGCAACGGCGTGTCCTTTGTCTCGGTCACGCAGCAGTTCAACACGACGACGTCGATGGGGCGGCTCACGCTCAACATCCTGCTGTCCTTCGCCCAGTTCGAGCGCGAGGTCACCGGCGAGCGCATCCGCGACAAGATCGCGGCCAGCAAGGCCAAGGGCATGTGGATGGGCGGCGTCGTGCCCCTGGGCTACCGGGTCGACGCGCGGCGACTGCTGGTCGAGCCTGTCGAGGCCGAGAACGTGCGGCGGATCTTCACGCGCTTTGCCGAATGCCGCTCGACCACCGATCTGGTGCGATGGCTGGCCGCCCAGGGCATCGCCTCGCGCCGTGGCACGCCGTTTTCGAAGCAGGCGCTGTGGAAGCTGCTGAACAACCGCATCTACCTCGGCGAGATCGTGCACAAGGGCCAGGTGTTCCGCGGCCAGCACGAGGCCATCATCGACACCAGCCTGTGGGACGCGGTGCAGGCGGTGTTCGCGGTCAATCACAACGAGCGCCGCCACGCCACCTGGCGCAAACGCGGCCCGGACTTCCTGCTAACCGGTCTGGTCGTCACCGAGCAGGGCGAGCGCCTGCAACCGTCGTTCACGACCAAGGGCAGGACGGGGCAGCACTACCGCTACTACGTGCCGAAGTCGGTGCAGGCCTTCGGCACCAAGCGCGCCGGTCACGCCGTCGGCCGCCTGGCCGCCGAGCCGCTGGAAGAATTGGTGCTGGCGCAGATCCACGCCGCCCTGCAAACGCCCGAGCGGATTCAGGGTGCGTGGGACGCGGTGCGGGCGCAGGGGGCCGCGCTCACCGAGCCTGAAGTGGTGCTGCCGATGCTGCACAACTTCGCGGGCGTCTGGCAGGCGCTGTATCCGGCCGAGCAGCAGCGCATCGCCCGGCTCCTGATCGAGTCCGTGGTGGTCAGCGAGCAGGCGGTGTCTATCGTCTGGCGCGACGCGGGTTGGGCTGAGCTGGCTCGGGAGATGCGCCCGGACGGCATTGGGGCGGAGTTGCTGGAACTGGAAGCCGAAGGAGCCGCCGTATGACCAAGGTCCTGCAGACCGGGGCCGCGCAGGCGGGCCCGAAGCTCACCACCGTGATCCCGGTGCGCATCAAGCGCAGCGGCGGGCGCCGGTGGATGATCCCGGCCGCCGGTGGGGCGGACGGCGGCGCCGAGGCGCCGAAGCACGAGATGCCCGTGCTCACCGCTTTGTCGCGCGCCTTTCACTGGCAGCGTCTGCTCGACGAAGGGCGGGTGGCCAGCGGCAGCGAGATCGCTCGGCGCGAGGGCCTGCATCCGACGACGGTCAACGAACTGCTGCGACTGACCTTGCTGTCGCCTGCCGTGGTGCGGGCGCTGCTGGCCGGCAAGCAGCCGCGTACTCTGAGCCTGATCTGGCTGAAGAACAACGAGGTGCCCAGGTCCTGGGACGATCAGGAGCGGTTGTTCGGTCGCATGGACGGGTTCGAGTCTGCGCCGGTCGCCGGCGTTGACCGCGAACCACCGCGCGCAAGTCGTTGATTTATCGACCGACCGTGCATCGGCCAGCCACAGGTCGCATGGAGAAAAGAGAGGCTGGGCGGGTCGGAAGGGCGGGGAGAGTCACCCGCTGACCAGCGGCCAGGCACCGCATCAACCCGCGAACCCGCGCAAGTGCTGGCGATCCGGGCAAGAAAAAAGCCAGGCGAGACGCCTGGCTTCCAAAACGGTGGTGGAGCGGAGGAGGATCGAACTCCCGACCTTCGCATTGCGAACGCGACGCTCTCCCAGCTGAGCTACCGCCCCGAAGACGAAAAATTATACACGCCTTTACCTGGCCTCGGCGCCGCCGGCCGCCGCCCCGTCGGTTTCGGGCACGTAGACCATCGTCCCGTTCTTCAGCCGATAAGCCGTCCCGGCCTTCGCGCCCTCCCCCTCGCCGATCTGGCCCGAAGACCGGTACTCCTTCAACTCGTTGCCCTGCCTGATCAGCATCGCCATGTCGGGCTTGCCGGGGTTACGGATGACCACCGCGTCCTGCGTGGCGAACGGGTTCAGCGGGTTCTCGATCACCGCGATCAGCAGCACCGCGATGATCACCAGGAACACGTCGACGATGTTCACCACGCTGA
Organism: Pseudomonadales bacterium; assembly: GCA_035433265.1. Lineage (GTDB taxonomy): Bacteria > Pseudomonadota > Gammaproteobacteria > Pseudomonadales > UBA5518 > UBA5518. The sequence continues at coordinate 5,020 of DAORUQ010000148.1, forward strand.
GGATCGGATCGTCGCCGTCGTCGTCCGACAGAATGTCGATGCCCATGCGGCGCTCACGCATATGCCGCTCCTTGCGTCTCGCCTTTGGCCGCCGCAAAGGAGTCCGCACGCCCCTGCAACAGGCCCTCGAGCTCCTCCAGCAGCCAGCGACGGCGCACCGAATGCACGACGAAGGTCATCGCCGCCGACAGCAGCGCGACGATCACCGCGGCAAAGGCGACCACCAGGTTCTGCGCCATGCCGTGGGTGTTGCCGTTGGCGACGGCGATCAGCGCCGGCCCCATCGGGATCATCGTTGCCACCAGCCCGAGCATCGGCGCGATGCGGCTGACGATGCGCTGCATCTCCAGTTGCCTGAGCACCTGCAATTCCAGCGCCTCGGGGCTCGCGCCCGGCCGGCGGCGCAGCCATTGCGCGAGCGGTCGCCGCCCCTGCCCACGCGCGGCGCGCAGCGCCGACTCGAAAATCAGCATGCCCAGGCAGAACAGCGCGTAGACGAACATCAGCGACAACAGCACCAGCACTGGCGTGAGGAAGAACCGGGAGACCTCGTAGAGGAAGTTCTCGATCGCGTTCATGGTGTTTCCGGTTGGGGTTCGATCCCGAATGAGGAAGACGGGGGAAGGTGGTCAGGCCGGCAGCGTGGTGCGGCGCCGATCGCGCCAGGTGACCCACGCCTGGAAGCCGGCGCCGCCGACGATGACCAGCCCGATCATCCAGGCGTAGATCCAGACCAGCCGCTCGAGACGCGCCTCGTTGCGGACTTCGCGCAGCTCTTGCCCGCGAACTATCTCGGGCGGGCGCGGCGCAGGAGGCGGCGGCGCCGCCTCCGCGGGCCGAGGTTCAGGCGACGCGCGCGGCCGCGGGGCGGGCGGGGCCGATTGCGCGGGTACCCGCGGCTTCACGCCTTCCACGCCGAAGCCGCGCGCCGCCTCGACCACGTAGGCCCGGAAAGCCTCGTTGGGCGTGTAGACGTCGTGCTTCTTCGCGAGTTCGGCGTAGACCCGAACCAGCTCGCGCCGCGTGCGCTCGTCGGCCTTCCAGTAGTCCTTGCGGATCGCCTCGATCATGCGCTCGGCGATCTGCGCCAGCGCAGTCGGGTTCGCGTTCTCGAACCACTTGCGCATGCCCAGCCGGTAGCGGTCCTTCAGGTAGACCTCGTGGAATTCCTGCCACTGATCGTCGCGCACCACGTTGCGATCCATGACCTGCCAGCCCCAGAAGTTGTTCACCGCGTTGAGCATCTGCAGCGTGCCGGCATAGCCTTCCTTCTGCATTTCGGCGACCCAGTTCGGGTGCTGGTAGACCGAGCGCAGCTCGGTGGCCATGAACCTCGAGGCGCTCTCCAGCTTCGCGCGCCGAGGATCGCGCATGTTCGAGATGTAGAGCTGCGGGTTGCGGCCGTCGAGGTGCTTCACCGCCATCGAGATGCCGCCCAGGTACTCGAACGGGTGGTCGGTGTCGAGCAGGCCGCGCAGGTTCGACGAGCGCGAGAACACCGCCGCGCTGGTGCCGCGCAAATGCTCGGCGTAGGCGTTGATCTCGGCGCCGCCTTCGTCGTGCAGCTTGCGGCTCCAGTTGGCCGGATCGGGCCCGTAGGCCCAGGACATCCGCGACAGGTAGAGCTGCTCGAGCCTGCCGTCGCCGGCTTCCCACTTGTCGGAGGCGAGCGTCGCGTCGGTGAGCCGCGTGCTGTAGTCGCCGCTCTCGTTGCCGAAGACGCGCGTGAGCGCGAACTCGCGCGCCTGCTCCGGCTTCACGCCACGTTGCGACAGCTGCGCCCGGATGCGCTCGGTATTGGCGCGGACGAAGTTCTGCTGCGCAGGCTCGTCGAGCGCCGACAGCATCACCACCGCCTCGTTGAAGCGCTCGATCACGTTCGGGAACTGGTCTCGGTACAGGCCGGTGAGCGAGATCACCGCGTCGATGCGCGGGCGGCCCAGCTCGACCTGCGGGATCGGTTCGACGCCGGTGACGCGCCCGCCCTCGTCCCAGACCGGCCTCGCCCCCATCGCGTACAGCACCTGCGCCTCCAGCATGCCGAGGTGCCGCATGGATTCGGTGCTCCACATGCTGAACGCGAGCTTCTCCGGGAAGCGCCCCTGCTGCTCGCGATGGCGCTCGATCAGCTGCTGCACCGCCTGCCGGCCCGCTTCCCAGGCCGCGCGGGTCGGAATGCGCGACGGATCGAAGCCGTACATGTTGCGGCCGGTCGGCAGCGCGTCGGGATTGCGGATCGGGTCGCCGCCGTACGAGGGGTCGATCCAGCGCGCCGCCAGTCCGCGCAGCACGCCGTCGATCTCCCGGTCGGCGCGCAGTGCGTCGCGGAACTGGCGGCCGCGCTGCGCGAGGCGCCGCAGCTCCAAGTCGGCGATCCCGTCGAGCGGCCCGTCCGCGAACACCACCTCGTCGACGAAGCGGTACGGCGCGCTTTGCTGCAGTTGCCGGTAGTCGCCGGCGAATGCGGCGCGGGCGCTGCCGGCGCCGGTGCGCTCGTACAGCGGCTGGCCCAGCATCTGCATCACGTTGCTCACCAGGTGCGCGCGCTCGGCGTCGCGCCCCAGCGTGTGCAGCCCGAGCGGCTGCATCGACGCGCCCAGTTCTTCGAGATAGTCCTCGATGTCGCGCAGGAAGCCCTCGAAGTCGCGCTCCAGGTCGGCCACCGTCCAGCCCATGTCGCGGTGGATGTTCATCTTCACCGCCTGCGCGATGATCAGCCCGCGGTTATTGTCCTTCACCAGGCCCTGGTCCAGCGAAGCGTATTCGCGAATGAGGTCGCCGATGCGCACGAAGTCGCTCGACAGGCCGGCCGGAGCGAAGGCCGGCGTCTGGTGGCTGACGATCACGCCGCGGCCGCGCCGCTTCACGTGCACCGCCTCGCCGATGTTGTCCACGATGTACGGGTACACCACCGGCGTGTTGCCGACC
>DAORUQ010000149.1:0-2465 GCA_035433265.1 Pseudomonadales bacterium
CTGCACGACGGGCTGGCGCTGGCCGAAACGCCGGACTGCGCGCTCGCGGAACTGCACGGCGCGCAGTCGTGGCTGCTGCTCGCCACGGCGGAGCTGGCGGTCCCGGCCGGCGCAGTGCTGGAGATGGACGTGGGCTGGCCGTGGTCGGCGGACTTCGCGACCGCGGCCGCCGCGATGGCGCGCGCCGAGGCGCCAGCCGCCGCGCCGACGCCGCCGCGCGGCTGGCTGGCGCGGCTGACGCGGCACGTCTTCCGCACCCCTCCCCCGTAGGAGCGGGCCATGCCCGCGACAATGTGCGATTACCGAACGCACAATCGCGGGCGTGGCCCGCTCCTACGGGGACATCTGGTCGCGGGCATGGCCCGCTCCTACGGGAGGGGGAGGCCCAGCATGTCGGCCAGGATCTCGCGGGCATGCGCGCGCGAGAAGTGGCGGCGCACGTTGTCGCGTCCGCCCTCGGCTAGCCGCTGCCACAGGGCCTCGTCGCCGTAGAGACGCACGACGGCATCGGCGAAGGCCTGGGCCGATTCGGCGACCAGCAGCTCCTCGCCCTCGCGCAGGCCCATGCCCTCTGCCGCCATCGCCGTCGCGACCACGGGCAGGCCGAAGGCCATGGCCTGGTTGATCTTGCCCTTGACGCCGGCGCCGTAGCGCAGCGGCGCGATCGAGACGCGCGCCGCGTCGAGCAGCGGATCGATGTCCTCGACATAGCCCAGCACCCGCACGCCCGCGACGGCTAGGTCGCGGATGGCCGCCGGCATGTTGCTGCCAACGATGCTGAGCTCCACGCCGGGCAGCCGCGCGCGCACCGCGGGCCAGACCTCGGCGACGAACCAGTTGACCGCATCGACGTTGGGCGGATGGCGGAAGCCGCCGACGAAGATCAGCCCCTGGCGCTCGGCCCAGGGACGCGGGTCGGGGCGCAGCTCGTGGATGTTCGAGAGCACGCGCACGTCCGCGCCGGGCGCCTCGGTGGCCAGAAGTTGCTGTTCCACGGGGCTCACCACCAGCGTGATGTCGGCCCTGGCGATGACCCCCAGCTCCTGGCGGCGCGTGGTGGCGGCCGCCCCCGCCAGCGCGGCCGATTGCTCCAGCTCGGCCAGGCGCTGCTCGCGCAGGTAGTGCAGGTCGACCGTGTCGAAGACGATGCGCGCCCGCGGCGCCCAGCGGCGCACCGCGTCGATATAGTTGATGGCGATGTAGTGGCGGCAGAGCACGATCAGGTCGTACTCGCCGCCGCGCTCCTGCAGCAGCTGCTCCACCGATGCCACGAAGGGGTGGTGCCAGACCTCCACTCCCGCCTGCTGCAGGTCGCGCACGTAGGGCTGGCGGTATTCGAGGTTGTCGGCCACGAAGCTCACCTTGCAGCCCAGCCCGACCATCAGTTCCAGCATGGCCTGCATGCGCACCGAGCCGGAGTCGTGGTCGGGCGTGATCATGCAGGCCTCCACCACCAGCACGCGCGCAACGGCCCCGCGATCGGCCTCCAGCGCCGGCTCGACCGCGTTGGGACGGTGGGTGGCGAGCACGCCGCGCCAACGCGCCAGGAAGGTCTCGCGATTGATCACCTGGTGGCGCTTGACGCCCTGGGACTCCTCGGTGCCGGAGCTGATGCCCTCGTAATGGATGATGGTCGCCTGCGGCTGGTAATAGACGCGCTTGCCCAGCTGCCGCACGCGGAACGCGAGGTCGGTGTCCTCGTAGTAGGCCGGCGCGTAGGCGCGATCGAAGCCCTCCAGGGCCTGCCAGTCGCTCATGCGCAGCGCCAGACAGGCGCCGGAGCAGTAATCGACCGCTCTCAGATAGCGGTAGGGCGGCCTTTCGGGATCGTCGCCGCGCCCCCAGTTCCACGCCGAGCCGTCGCGCCACACGATGCCACCAGCCTCCTGCAGGCTGCCGTCGGGATACACCAGCCGCGCCCCGACCAGGCCGGCGTCGGGACGGCTGTCGAACACGGCCAGCAGCGCCTCGAGCCAGCCGGCCGTGACCTGGATGTCGTTGTTGAGCAGCACCAGGAATTCGCCCCGCGCCGCCGCGGCGCCGAGGTTGCAGCTGGCGATGAAACCGCCGTTCACGGCGGCGCGCAGCCAGCGCACGCCCTCGACCCCGGCGAGCGCCTGCGCGGCCGGCTCCGGGGAGGCGTCGTCCACCACGATGACCTCGACGCGCTCCAGCGCGGTGAAGCGGGCCAGGCTGTGCAGGCAGTTGAAAGTGTGGTCGTGGTGCCCGTAGACCGGGATCACGATCGAGACCGCGGGCGGCCTCGCGTCGTCGCAGGTCCCGAGGCGCAGCGGCCCGATCGCCTCCAGCCCGGCCGGCGGCGGGGCCGTCGCGACGAAGCGCGGTGCGCGCAGCTTCGCCCGCGCGCGCGCCGCGAGGGCCGCCGGCCCGTCCTCGGCGAGGACGTGCAGTGCCAGCGGCACGCGCCGCACGAGGTAGCGGACGCGCCGCAGCCGCCGGCCGAG
>DAORUQ010000149.1:2565-7903 GCA_035433265.1 Pseudomonadales bacterium
CCAGGCGCGATTCGCGGTGACCGCATTCGACCCCGTGCTCGTAGAGCGTCTCGAGCGATAACGGGGGGCTTGCCGACTCCGGTGGTTGCCCGAGCACTTCCAGGCTGCCGGGGGGAGCCACGGGTGGCACAACGTCGCGCACCGCCATCGTCACCGGGGCCAAGAACCAGTCCTGGTACTCGCGCCGGGCTTCGGCGCCGCGGATCACCGCGAGTGCTTCGCGAGCGCTCGCACCTGCCGCCAGCAGGGCCTCGTTCCAGCGCTCGGCGGGCGCGTCGGCGGGAAGCAGCGTGCCCCTGCCCGCATCGCGCAGGCGCTCCGCCACGGCGCCCAGATCGCTGGCGACAATGGGCAACCCCGACGCCAGGGCCACATCGAGGGTGTAGGAATACGTCTCCGGTATGCGGCCCGGGAACCACAGCACGTCGCAGCGCTCGAGCGCGAGCAGCTCCGGCAGGTCGGCATCGCGGTACTCGCCGCGGACCTGGACCGGCAACTCGGGCCAGGTCGGGATGGCGCTCTCGGGGTAGCCGAGCACGCAGTAGGCGAGCGGCTGCCCCGTGTCGCGGGCCAGGCGCGCGCTGGCGAGCACGGTCGCCAGCCCCTTGACCGCGGCGAGGCCGCCGAGCAGGCCCACTTTCACGCGCTCGCGCGCCGGCTCGAGCCATTCCTGCCGCGGCGGGTGCGGCCGCACGTCGTACCGCACGTCGGGAAAGTGGCGAGCCAGCCGCCCGGCGACGAAGCGCGAGGGCACGATCACCCGCGCCGCCCCGGCCAGGAAGCGATACATGCGCGCGCGCCACTCCCCGATTTCCAGGCCCCAGGGGTGCGGGCGCCCGAGCACGCAGCGCGCGCAGCCCTCGGCATCGGGCTCGCCGCAGTAGCCACCCTCCGGCGCCGACAGCGAGTGGATCGGGCAATAGGGGTAGAAGTCGTGGATCGTCAGGTCATAGGGCAGGCCCAGTCGCGAGGGCAGATCCAGGATGGCGCTCGTGAAGCCGTGCACGTGGTGAATGCCTAGCCGGTCATAGCCGCGCGCGGCAAGGGCGGCGACCACGTCGTCCCAGTCCTGGAAGCGCCACCAGGCCGGCCCGGCCCCGGCCGCCTCCATCACCACGGTCGAGGCATCGTGCGGATACAGCAGATCGGCGTCGGCGCAGGCGCCCAGCAGTGCGCGCAGGTCGCGGACGTGGCGCTCTACGCCCCCGCCCAGGTCGTGGGAGATCAGCAGCAGGCGGGGACGCGATGGCATGCGCAGCGCCCGGCGGTTCAGCGGCGCGCCATGACGAAAACCTGGGGGCCGCCCAGGTTCGCATAGTCGGCGGACCAGTACAGGTCGAGCCAGGCGTCGGCGAAACCCGCCCGGCGCAGGTCCTCGAGCAGCTGCCAGCCGAAGTGGTAATAGCAGAGCACGCCCTCCTGGGCGCCGACGGGATCGCCGTGGTACTCGGGCTCCAGCAGGTGGACCACCCGCCCGCCCTCCAGCCGCGCGCGCACGAGATTGTCCGCGGCGTGCGGCAGGAACGGCACGGTGATGAGCGCGAGTCCGCCGGGGACCAGCACGCGCGCCAGTTCGCGCAGGGCCGCGGGGTAGTCGGCGATGTGCTCGAGCACGTCACAGCTGACCACGAAGTCCACGCTGGCGTCGGCCAGGCTGAGGCGGCACAGGTCCTCGTGGCGGATGCCCTTGCGCGAGACCTGCCCCGGCGCATGGTCCGGTCCCAGGTATTCGCTGGTGACCAGCCCCGGGATGCGCTCCAGCAGCAGGTGCGCCAGCGGCGTCACGTGCTCGGTCAGGTAGCCCCGGCCGCGCAGGCCCTCGGCCTCGATGACCTGCACGGTCAGGCGCAGGCGGTTGTTCAGCCCGCAACGCGTGCACACCAGGCGCTCGCGCCAGTTGACGTCACGCCCGTTCGAATACTTGAGGTCATAAAGGAACTGCGAGGGCGCCTGGCATGGCCAGCAGTAACCGGGCACCGAGGCGCTGGCCTTCGCATCGCGCAACGCGGCCTGCAGCGCGATGGTCGGGCGCCACTGGTCGTCGAGCACCGCGCCGTCGGCGGCATGCCATGCGGCGAACGCCGCGTGGCTGCGCAACGTCTGCCGCCATTGGGAAAGTGCCGTGTTCATCCCTGAGGTGTCCAATCAGTGCCGCTGCCGGGGGCGATTGCCGGCGACGGCGCAAAAGCGCGCAGCATAAGGCCCGTCTCGACCCGGAACCAGCCCCCGGGCGCGGCGGCACATCCGCGCCTGCGGCCTCAGGCGAGGCCCTCGACCAGGAAATCGAGCAGCACCCGCACCCGGTGCGGGATCTGGCGGTTGCCGGGCAGCATGGCGTAGATGCCGAGCTCCGGCACCGGAAACTCCTCGAGCACCGTCTGCAGGCGTCCGGCGTCCAGGAAACGCGCGAGGATGAAATCGGGCTGGCAGGCGATGCCCATGCCCTGCGCCGCGGCCTCGGCCAGCACCTCGCCGTTGTTGGCGCTGATGCGGCTGCGCACCGGCACGTGCTCGGTCTGCCCGTCCACCATGAAGCTCCAGCGCTGGCTGCCGGCCGCGGTGTAACCGAGGCACTCGTGGTGCGCCAGGTCCGCTGGCTGGCGCGGCCGGCCGTGACGCGCCAGGTAATCGGGCGCGGCGGCGACCAGCAGGCGTCCGCTGCCGATGCGCCGCGCCACGTCGCCGGGCTCGAGCCGGCGCGTGATGCGGATCGAGAGGTCCATGCCCTCCTCGATCAGGTTCACGCGCCGGTCGCTGAAGTCCATGTCGAGGCCGATCTCCGGATAGCGCGCCGCAAAATCCAGCAGCAAGGGCGCCAGCCGCGCGAAGCCGAAGCTCAGGGGCAGGCTGGCGCGGATGGGTCCGCGCGGCGCCACCCGTTCGGCCGCGATGTCGGTTTCCGCCGCATCGACCAGGCCGAGGATCACGCGACACTTCTCGAGATAAGCCGTGCCCGCCGAGGTCAGCGTCAGCCGGCGCGTGCTGCGCGCCATGAGCTTCACGCCGAGGTGGGCCTCCAGCGCCGCGACCTGGCGCGTGACCACCGAGCGCGCCACGCCGAGCTGTTGCGCCGCGGCGGCAAAGCTGCCGAGCTCCGCCACCCGGGTGAACAGGCGCATCGCCTCGAGCCGATCCATTGTTGCGTTTCCAGCAATAAAGATTTGCCGATTGTCTGCTATTTGAGCATCCAGGGGGAGCGTACAGTTCACCCATCGTTTGGAGGCCCACACCCATGACCACAACCCAGCCCGCCCTCTTCGTTCCGCACGGCGCACCGAGCTTCGCGTTGCGCCCGGGCGCGGCCGGGGCGGCGATGGCAGCCTTCGCCGCCTCGCTCGCCAGGCCACGGGCGATCGTCGTCGCCAGCGCGCACTGGGACACCGCGGCACCGCGCGTCGGCAGCGCCGGGCGGCTGCGCACGATCCACGATTTCCACGGTTTTCCCGCCCCGCTCTACGCGCTCGACTACCCGGCCACCGGCAGCCCCGAGGCGGCCGCCGAGGTGCTCGAGGCACTGCGCGCGGCAGGCATCCCGGGCGAGGCCGATGCCGCGCGCGGCCTCGACCACGGCGCCTGGGTGCCGCTGCGACTGATGTTCCCCGAGGCCGACGTGCCGGTGATACCGTTGTCGATCCAGGGCCACGACGGCCCGCGCGCGGCGTGGCGCCTGGGCCGGGCGCTGGCGCCGCTGCGCGAGCGCGGCTTCCTGACGATCGGCTCGGGCAACGTCACGCACAACCTGCGCGACTACGCGCTGGCGCGTCGCGAGGGCGGGCGCACGCCCGCTTACGTGCGCGCCTTCGCCGACTGGCTGGCCGAACGGCTCGCCGCGCGCGATATCGACGCCCTGCTCGACTACCGGCGCCTGGCGCCGGACGCCGCGCGCGCACACCCGGAGGAGGAACACCTGCTGCCGCTGTTCGTCGCGCTCGGCGCCGGCGGCGACACCGCACAGGCGACCCGCCTGCATGCCGGCATCGACGATTATGTGCTCGCGATGGACGCCTGGGCCTTCGAGCCCTCCACCAGCGGAGACCGCGCATGAACCACTACACCGCGACCGCGAAAACCCTGCACTGGCTGATGGCGCTGCTGCTGATCGGGCTGTTCACGCTCGGCGTCTACATGCACGAGCTGCCGCTGTCGCCGCGCAAGCTGCAACTCTATTCGTGGCACAAGTGGGCCGGCGTCACGGTCTTCCTGCTGGTGGCGCTGCGGCTCGCCTGGCGTCTCGGGCACCGCCCGCCGGCGCTGCCCGGGACCATGCCGCGGCTCCTGCGCCGCGTGGCGTCGGCGACGCACGGGCTGCTCTACCTGCTGATGTTCGCGATCCCGCTGTCGGGCTGGCTGATGAGCTCGGCCAAGGGCTTCCAGACCGTGTACTTCGGCGTGCTGCCGCTGCCCGACCTGCTGGCAAAAGACGCCGCGCTGGGCGACGCGCTGCTGCAGCTGCACTTCAGCCTGAACATGCTGTTCGCCGTGCTGGTCATCGGCCACGCCGGCGCCGCGCTGAAACACCATTTCATCGACCGGGACGACATCCTCGCGCGGATGCTGCCCCGCCGCACCACGGAGAAGAAATCATGAAACGCCTCGCACTCGCGCTCGCCTTCGGCGCCGCACTCGCCCCGGGCGCAAACGCGCTCGAGTACACCGCGCTTCGCCCCGAGGCGAGCGCGATCACCTTCGCGTACCAGCAGATGGGCGTGGGGCTCGAAGGCCGCTTCACCCGCTTCGACGGGCAGATCAGCTTCGACCCCGCACAGCCCGAGGCGGCCAGCGCGCGCATCGAGGTGGAGCTGGCCAGCATCGACACCGGCTCGCCCGAGGGCAACGACGAGGTGGCCGGCAAGGCCTGGTTCGACACGCCGTCGTTCCCGCGGGCACGCTTCGTCTCGCAGGCCGTGAAGGCGCTCGGCGATTCGCGCTACGAGGTGAGCGGCACGCTGGCCATCAAGGGCCGCGAGCAGGCCGTCGTGGTGCCCGCGAGCGTCACCACGCAGGGCGACAGCGCGGTCTTCGAGGGCCGCTTCACGATCAAACGCGGCGATTTCGCGGTCGGCGAGGGCGCCTGGTCGGCTTTCGACATCGTCGCCAACGAAGTTCACGTCACGTTTCGTATCACCGCCGGTTCCGGCACCAACCCCCAGGGAGAATGACCATGAAGAAACTCGCCACGCTTTCCGCCGCCCTCGTGCTCGCGGGCGCCGCTGCCGCGCCGGCATTCGCGGCGCCGCAGACCTACGTGATCGACGGCACCCACACGCTGCCGCGCTTCTCTTACAGCCACTTCGGCTTCTCGACCCAGCTCAGCCGGTTCAACAAGACCACCGGCACG
>DAORUQ010000150.1:0-7813 GCA_035433265.1 Pseudomonadales bacterium
TGCCCTCGTTGTCCGGAGTCGATTATCTGTGCCTGGCGCCAACGATACACCGCTGACGCCTGGTGTCCATGACCCTGGCGTTCCGGCCGCACGCATGCCGGCGTTGAGCGGGCCGGGAACCCTGGATCATCAGCGATACTAGCCCCCTGACGCCGCGCCGCCATCGTTCAAACGGACGAGACGCGCCCGCACGCACCGCGCCGGCCCGCGGGTCGTTCACAGCTCTAACTCCAGCCCCACCCGCAGCGTGCGCCCTTCGCGCGGATAGCCAAGCTTCTGCTCGTAGTCCGCGTCGGCGAGATTGCCCACCGAGGCATAGCATTGCAGCACTTCGGTGAGCGGCAGCGAGGCCTTCATGTGCGCGACCACGTAGCTGGATATCTTCGTGTACACGTCATCGCCGTCGAGATCGTGCAGGCCATCGACGTAGATCGCGTTCAGCGACAGCAGCAGCCGGTTGGGGAAGCGGTAGCGCAGCTCGCCGGTCACCGTGTGCTCCGGGCGGCTGCGCAGCTGCCGCGCGCTGCCATCGGGCAGTTCCTCGGCGGCATCGACGAGGCTGTAGCCCGCGAGCAGGTAGACCTGCTCGCTCACCCATCCGCTCGCCGAGAGCTCGAAGCCCTTGATCTCGGAGTCGTCGAGGTTCTGGTACGGGCTGTTGCGCGTCGGGCGGTCGATCATGCCGTCGAGATCGATCGTGAACACGGCCATGTCGAGCCCGAGGCCATTGTCGAGCTGGTGGCGCAGGCCGATCTCGTAGCTGTTGGCGACCTCCTCCTGCAGGCCGGGGTTGCCGTAGCGCAGCCGGTAGAGCTCGCGCAGCTTGGGGAAGCGGCTGCGCTGCGCCGCCGAGGCGCGCAACGACAGGCCATTGGACAGCTGCCACGAGGCGACCACCTGCGGGTTTATTGCGCTGCTGCTCTCGCCGATCTCGATCTGGTCGAAATACGTGTAGATGGCTCCGAGACCGACGGAGACGTTGTCGCGAATCCACCACTCGTCCTCGAGCGCCGCGTTGTAGGTCCTGAGGCTGGCCTCGTCCGCACCCGGAAACACTTCCTGCGCCTCGTAGACCTCCTCGACCGCAGCGAGGCTGGCGACAAGCGTGTTGCGCTGGCCGATGCCGACGGTGGCGTAGGCCTTGCCGCCGAAGGCGTAATCCTCGGCCTGCTCGATCTCGTCGATCTCGTCGTAATTCGCGTCGGTGTAGGTGATCAGTTCGTATTCGTAGTGGTTGTGAAAGAGCTTCACCGCCACCGGCACGGCGGCGAAGCTGTGCGACAACCCCACGGTGCGCCGCTTCGACTCGGTGAGGCGCTGGAAGTCGGGGTCGTCCACACCGGCCTGGGGCGGCGTGCCGCGCTCGGTGTCCGACAGGTTCAGCAGCACGGCCGACTCCCCGAGCCGCTGCGATTCGTTGCTGAGGCGCAGCAGCGCGCTGCGCCGCTGGTAGTCGCTGTTGACGCGCCGGCTGCCCGGCTGGTTCACCTCGGATGCGTGGTCGCCGGAGAGCCGGAAATCGTCCGCTTCCGCGTGACTGGCGGCAGCCAGTATGCCGAAGGATTCCGCGCGGTCGGCGTAGCTGGCGCTGTAGAGGCGCGCGTCGTTGTCTCCGACCTCGACCCGGCTCGCGATCCGGCGCTCCTCGGGCAGCGCCTCGGGGACCACGTCGATCACGCCGCCGATGCCGTTGGTGCCGTAGATGACCGACGGCGCCGCGGTCATGGTCTTGATGCGCGAGACGTTCTCGATCGAGATCTCGTTGAGGTCGATGGTGCCCTCGAAGCCCGATGCCACGGGAATGCCGTCGAAGAGCACCAGCACGCTGCGGTCGCGGAAACCGCGAATCCACGCGCGCGCCTCTCCCGACTCGGCGCCGTACTGCACGTTGACGCCAGGCGTCCGGGTCAGGGCATCGGCGGCGGTGGTGGCGTTCCAGGCCGCGAAGTCGAGCGCCGTGGTTTCGTGAAAGGTGATGGCGGGCGCTTGCGCCATGCGCTTGCCGACCACCACGATCTCGGGCAGCACCAGGGTCGATTTCAGTTCCGGCGCGGCATCGACCGCGAGCAGCGCCATTGCGTGCGTCAATCCCAGCGCGAGGCAGGCAAGATGCTTTTTCCCGTGCTGGTTCTTGTTTTTCATGACGGGTCTCCTGTACGGATTCCGACGCGCGCCCGGTTCAGCGACGCACGGCGACGATGCGGAAGCGCTCGGATTTCCAGCCCAGCGTGGGGCAGGATGGACGGTCACGCCGGCGTTCCTCCTCGCCACCGCTGTCGAAGCGCTCGAGCGCGAAGCCGTGATCCTCGAACAGCGCGCGCAGCATCCCGGTCGATCCGAAACCGCGAGAACGCTTGCTGACGGCGTAATGCTCCGCCGCATCCGCAATCGCTTCCGCGGGCAGGTCAATCTCGGCCTGCTTCGCACGCGCCAGCGCGAGCGCCCGATCACGAAATTCCACGATCTCCGCGGGTTCGTAGCGCGTGACCCCCCCATCGGGCGCGCCATAGCGCACCCGCGCCACCGTCACCACGTGCCCGCCCGGGCGCAGCACCTCATGCCACTTGTCCAGCACTGCGGCACGCACCTCCTGCGTCAGCCGGCCCAGGAAGGAATGCGTGCACACCAGGTCGAAGGGCGCATCCGCGCGGAACTCGAGCAGGTTCGCGCGGCAGGTGCGGATAGTCACCCCGGCCCGTTCGGCGTACCAGCGGTTCAGCGCGAGCGGCGTCTCGCACATATCGACCACCGTGACATCGGGCACGACGCCAGCGAGGCGGTAGGCGTGCAGCACATGCGCCAGCATGCCGTAGTCCGCGGTGGCCGAGATCAGCACGCGGCGGCAGCTATCGGCATCGGCGAGCCGGCGCAGCGTGGCGACGAGAAAATCGGTGTTGGTGCCGATCGTGGTGAGCAGCCCGATCTGGCGGAAGTACTGCCACATGGCGTGGTAGTCGCGGCAACCGTCGGGCCCGGTGGGGCAATGCCGGTGAGCCAGCCGGTAGGCCACCGGCGCGCTCTCGCGCAGCGGTTCGTCGGGCAGGATGGATTCGGGCGACAGCGGCATGAAGACTCCTCGATACGATGCGGCGCGACGATGACTAGGCAGGCCGGCACGAAAGCTGCAATCCTAACACCGGCGCTGCCCGGTTCGCCCCCCGCCGGAGCGCGCCAACGACTGTTCCCCAGGAAATGCCCGATGCAGATCGAGTCCGTCAAGATGCTCCCCGGCCGCCACCGCGCGGGAGACTGCACCGCGCTGGAACTGGTGCTCTCCTGCGCGCCCGAAACCGCGGCAGCGCTGCGGCGCCAAGCGGACGCGCTCGGCGCCTGGGCCCGCTCGCAACTTGCCGGGGCACTGCACGCGACGCCTGCACTCGATGCCGAGGGCGAGCCGGCGCCATCGGCGGGGAACCCGCTGGAAGACGTTGCGCGCTGTCACGCCGGGCTCGCGCTGTGGCTGCAGCGCGCGGGCGGGCACGAAGCGCGCTGGTTCGCGCTGAGCGGCCCCGAGGGCGCGCACGGCTTCCGCTATTGCCTCGAGTACGACCACCACGAGGTCGCCGCGTCCGCCTGCGCGCTGGCGCTGCGCCTGATGGCGGGGTTCCTGCGCGCCCAGGGCATCGAGCCCGACGAGTACCGCGCCGCCGGCGCGCCGCCAGCGGAACCGCTGCCACAGGCGGTTGCCGCCTTCCTCGAACTGGCGCGCGCCACGGCATTGCCGCTCGACACCACGGTGCTCATCGACATCGCCCGCGAACGCGACATCCCGTGGATGAAGGGCGATCGCCCGCCGTTCGCCTCGTTGAGCACGCAGCGCATCCGCCGCAACGGCGCGCTGCGGCTCGGTTTCGGCGATCGCCAGCACGTGCTCGACGGCACGCTGTGCCTGGATCGCGCGGGGCCCTGGCCGGGACTGCTCGACGGGATCGACGCAATGTACCGGCTACTCGAGGAAGTCGGCGCGCAGCTGCCGCAACGCACGGCCTGCAGCTCGCCGCTGCGCGCGCGCCGCAACGCCCACGCGCTGGGCTACCCGGTGGCGGTACGGCCGCAATCACGGCGCGCGCCCGAGGGCGCGCCGCAGCCGGCTCGCCGGCACGTCGATTCCGACGCCGGCCTCGAGCAGGCGCTGCAAGCGCTGCGTGCCCTCGACGGGGGAGTCGTGATCGAGCGCGATCCCGCCGGCACGCTCCACCACCTGGTGGTCGCGAACAACCGCCTCGCGGCGGTGCTGGCCGAGGGGCGGCCGCTGGACATCGAGGCCGTGCACCCGGAACTGCTCGCGGTGATCGCCAGGCTGTGCGATCGGCTCGCGCTCGGCGTGTTCGCGCTCGACGTGATCGCGACGGACATTGCCGCCGCCCCGATGGCCGCCGGCACCCGCGTCGTGGACCTCTCGCTCGCCCCCGAGCTCGACCGGCTGATCGCCGACCGTGCGCTGCACCGTGAGGTGCTGGAGGCGTACATGCAGTGGCTGTTCCCCCGCGGGGAGGACGGGCGCATACCGGTCGTCGCGATCACCGGCACCAACGGCAAGACCACGACGACGCGGATGATCGACGCGGTGCTGCGCGCGGCGGGCCACCGCACCGGCATGGCCTGCACCGACGGCGTGTTCATCGCCGGGCAGACCGTCAACAGCGGCGACAGCGCGGGCTCGGTGTTCCATTACCAGGTGCTGCAGGACCTGCGCATCTCGCACGCGGTGCTGGAAACGGCCCGGGGCGCGGTCGCGGACTTCGGCTTCGCCTGGGACGCCTGCGACGTGGCGGTGTGCACCAACGTCACCGCCGAGCACCTCGGGCAGTTCGGCATCGAGACGGTCGAGGACATGGCACGGCTGAAGCAGTGCGTGCTGCGCCGGGCGCGGCGCGGCGTGGTGCTCAATGCCGACGATGCGCATGCGCGCAGCATGAGTGTCGGCCTGCAGGCTCCCGCGATCTGCTGGAGCTCCACGACACAGCCGGTCGCGCAGCTCGCGCAAGCGCACCGCGACGCGGGCGGCGCCGGCAAGGCGGCGAGCTTCGTGGTCGTCGAGGCGCTCGATGGCGCTGACTGGATCGTGCTCTACACGGCGCACAACGCCATGCGCACGCCGGTGATGGCGGTCGATGCGATCCCCGCCACCTTCGCCGGCCGCGCCGCCCACAACGTCAGCAACGCGCTGCAGGCGGTCGCCGCCACGCAGATGCTGGGCGCGCCGATCGGTGCGACCCGGCAGGCGTTGGGCGCCTTCGACACGGCCTGGGAGAACACGCCGGGGCGACTCAACATCATCCGTGAATCGCCGTTCACCGCGATCATCGACTACGCGCACAATCCCGACAGCTACCGCGCGCTGGTCGCCTTCATCGACCGCTGGCCGGTGGCGCGGCGCAAGATCCTCATGATCCGTTGCCCGGGGCGCTCCAGCCGCGAAGCGGTCGGGCAGATCGCCGGGCTCGTCGCGGGACATTTCGACGTCTTCGTGTGCGCCGACGCGCGCGAGCCGGTCAACTTCGCGCAAGGCGAGCTCTCTGCGCTGATCGGGCAGGAACTGCTCGCGCACGGCGTCGCAGCGGACGCGGTGACGGTGGTCCCCGTGGAGGCCGAGGCAATCGCGCATGCGCTCGCGCTGGCCACAACCGGCGACCTCGTGGTGCTGTGCACCACCGCCTCGATGAAGGAGAACGCGCGCCAGCAGATCCTCGCCTGAGAGCCCGGGGCAACGCGCGGCTCAGCCGCCGACGAGCCCGCGGTAGATGCTGACGCCGAGGATTCCGGCAAACACGCCCTCCACGATCACCAGCATCGCCACTGCCGCCAGCAGCGCGCGCATCACCCCGCCCCGGCGCGCCGCCAGGTGAAAGACCAGCAGCGCCAGCGGCAGGCCGGGCGACAGGCCCAATGCGAGCACCGCCACGACAAACAGCGCAAGCCAGGCGAGCGCCGGCAGGTGGGAGCGCCAGCCAACGGCGCCATCGGGCGCGAGCGACAGCGGGCGGTTGCGCAACATGACCACACCACAAGCCAGCGCGAGCAACGCACCCACGCCGGCAATCAGCGCCGGCAGGACCGATGAGGGCGCCGGGTAGCGCAGGGCTGTCACCAGCGCGAGCCCGAACACGCCGGCACACACACCCAGCAGGCCCGGATCCGGCGCGTGCACGTCGCCCGAGCGGCGGTAACGGCGCAGGCTCTGCCACAGGCTGGCGAGCACCAGCGCGATCAGCACCAGCGTGAGCGGGCGCAGCAGGAACGAGCCCCCCCAGATCGTCAGCGACTGGTGCAGGGCGATTTCGGCCGGCGTGCCGAGCACCAGCCCTATCGCGAAGGGCCCGCGCGGCCATTCATGGTGCTTCAGCGCCACACCGAGCAGCCCGAAGCCCAACAGCACGAAGAAAGTCTGCCAGTGCAGCGCGCTGAGGTAGGTGCCGATCAGCGCGAAGCAGAGCACGAAGGGGAACATCGCCGCGCCCGACACGCCCGCCACCCGCGCCAGCAGTCCCGCGCTCGGCAGGAACACGGCGACCGCCAGCACATTAGCCAGCACCAGCGCCCAGATCAGCGTCCACACCAGCGCCAGCCCCTGCCCGGCCATTGCCGGCCCGGGCGTGATGCCCAGCGTGACGAAGGCGCCCAGCAGCACGGCCATGCCCGAGCTGCCGGGGATGCCGAAGAACAGCGTAGGGAGCAGGCTGCCGCCTTCCTTGGAGTTGTTCGCCGCCTCCGGGGCGATGACGCCCTCGACGCGCCCCTTGCCGAACTCCCCGGGCCGCGACGAACTCTGCACCGCATGCCCGTAGGACACCCAGGACGCGACATCGCCGCCAAGGCCGGGGATGATGCCGATCACGGTGCCGATCAACGAGGCACGCAGCGTGAGGTAACGGTGTCGCCAGACATCCAGCATGCCCTCGAGGATGCCGCGCTCCTCGAAGCCACCCCGGGGCAGTGCGCCGTGATGTGCCTGCTGGCGCATCAGCGCGAGCATTTCCGGTATCGCGAACAGCCCCACCACGGCCGTGATCAGGTCCACGCCGTCCATCAGGAACAGCTGTCCCGCGCTGTAGCGCGCCACGCCGCCGATGGGATCCATGCCCACGAAGGACACCAGCAGACCGATACAGCCGACCATCAGCCCGCGCGCCAGGCGGTCACCGCTGACCGCGGCGATGAAGGTGATGCCCAGCACCGCCAGCATGAACACTTCCGGCGGACCGAAGGACAGCAGCACCGGCTTGACCAGCGGCAGCGCCAGCGCCAGCACCAGCGCGCCGAAGATGCCGCCGACGCAGGACGAGGCCAACGCCGCCCCCAGGGCGCGCCCGGCCTGGCCGCTACGTGCCATCGGGTGGCCATCGACCACGGTCGCGGCATCCGGGCCGCTGCCGGGCACACCGAGCAGGATGCTGGGAATGGGGCCGCCGGTGTGGATCACCGAATGCATCGCGAGCAGGAATACGGCGCCCACGGTCGGATCCGCGCCCACCAGGAAGGGAATGGCCATCACGATCGACAGCTTGCCACCCAGGCCCGGAACAACCCCGGCCAGCACGCCCAGCGGCACTGCCACCAGCAGCGCCGCGAGCACCGCGGGATCATCGACGTAGGCGCCCAGTCCGGCGAGCGCATCGGCGAATATCACGGGCCGGGCACCGCCTGCGCCAGCAGGCGCGAGATCCGCTCCTGCACCGCCGCGCCGTCCAGCGCTTCGATCGGCAGCCTCATCGCCGCCGCCTCACGCAGCAGCTCGGGATCGGCGAGCGTGTCGAGATACGCCTCGCGCAGCACCGCCAGCCGCTCGGGCGGCACGCCTGGCGGCGCGACC
>DAORUQ010000151.1:0-4487 GCA_035433265.1 Pseudomonadales bacterium
ATGAGCAGCATGCTGGATCGCTTTCGCCTCGATGGCCAGGTCGCCATCATCACCGGTTCCGGGCGCGGCATTGGCGCGGCCTGTGCGCTGGCATTCGCCGATGCCGGCGCCGACGTGGTGCTCTCCGCGCGCTCTCTGGCCGAGCTCGAGGAAACCGCGGCCAGGGTGCGCGCACGCGGGCGGCGCGCGCTGGTGGTGCCCTGCGACGTCATGGAGGCAGCCCAGCGCGATGCGCTGGTCGCGCGTGCGGTGCAGGAATTCGGCCGGCTCGACATCCTGGTGAACAACGCCGGCGGCTGGGGCCCGAAACCGGCGCTGGATACCACGGACGAGGACTTCGAGACCTGTTTTCGCTTCAACGTGACCACGGCGTTTTCGATGTCGCGGCTCAGCGTTCCGCACATGATCACGACGGCCGGCAAGGGCGCGATCATAAACATCTCCTCGATGGCCGGCAGTCATCCGCAGCCGGGCTTCGTGGCCTACGGCGTGGGCAAGGCGGCGATGTCGTGGATGACGCAGGAGCTCGCGCAGGACTTCGCGCCCAAGGTGCGCGTCAATGCCATCGGCGTGGGAGCCACGCGCACCACGGCGCTGACCAATTTCATGACCGACGACATGGAGCGCACGATGGCCGCCCGTACGCCGATGGCACGTCTCGGCGACCCGGAGGATGTCGCGGCCTGCGCGCTCTACCTCGCATCGCCCGCCTCGGCCTACGTGACCGGCGAGGTGATCGGCGTCAACGGCGGCATCGTGACCTCGCAGGTGACGATGCCGCGCGCGAACATCTGAGCGCAGCGCGCGCCCGGATTACCGCTAATTAACGCAGGCCCCGGCGCGGATCTGGAATGATGCGCCGCTGAAAATCTGCCGGAGATCATTGATGTTCAGGTTTGTGCTCGCCGTGGGTTTCTCGCTCGCCGCCGCCATCGCCGGCGCGGCCCCGGCGCCGGCTGCGGTCGATGACGCGCGTCTGCGCGCGGCCGACGCCGATACCGCCAACTGGATGAGCCACGGTCGCACCTATTCCGAGCAGCGCTTCAGCCCGCTGGCGCAGATCGATGAAGGCAACGTGGCACGGCTCGGGCTGGCGTGGAGCCAGACGCTCGATTTCGACCGCGGCGTCCAGGCCACGCCGCTGGTGGTCGATGGCGTGATGTACCTCACCGGGCCGTGGAGCGTGGTGTATGCCTTCGATGCCGCCACCGGCACGCCGCTGTGGCAGCACGATCCCCAGGTGGATCGCGCGCAGGCCGTGGAAGGCTGCTGCGGTCCGGTGAACCGCGGCGTCGCGGTGTGGGAAGGGCGCGTGTACGTCGGCACGCTCGACGGCCGCCTGGTCGCGCTCGATGCCGCGAGCGGCAAGGAAGCGTGGAGTGTCGACACGCTGATCGACGCCTCGCGCGGCTACAACATCACCGGCGCGCCGCGCGTCGTGAAGGGCAAGGTGCTGATCGGCAACGGCGGCGCCGACATGGGCGCGCGCGGCTATGTCTCGGCCTACGACGCGATGACGGGCGCGATGGCATGGCGCTTCTTCACCGTCCCGGGTGATCCCGCGAAGGGCTTCGAGAACGCGACCATGGCGATGGCCGCGAAGACCTGGAGCGGCGAGGAGTGGTGGAAGTGGGGCGGCGGGGGCACGGTGTGGGACGCGATGTCCTACGACCCGGAACTGGACCTGCTCTACATCGGTGTCGGCAACAGCAGCCTGTATCCACGCGCGCGGCGCAGCCCGGACGGCGGTGACAACCTGTTCGTGTCCTCGATCGTGGCGTTGCGCCCCGACACGGGCGAATACGTCTGGCACTACCAGCTCGCGCCCGCCGAGCAGTGGGATTACCCGGCCACGACGCAGATGGTGCTGCTGGATATCCCGTTCCAGGGCGAGATGCGCAAGTTGCTGGTGCAGGTGCCCAAGCACGGATTCGTCTACGTGCTGGATCGCGTCACCGGCAAGCTGCTGTCGGCGGAGAAGTTCACGAAAGTGACCTGGGCCAGTGGCTACGATCTTGCGAGCGGCCGCCCGATCGAGAACGCCGAAGCGGATTACAGCAAGACCGGCAAGGCGGCGCTGGTGTACCCGGGTCCGCTCGGCGGACACAACTGGAACCCGGTGTCGTGGAACCCCGGCACCGGCCTGCTGTATTTCAGCGAAGTGCAGATGCCGAGCGTGTTCAAGGCCGACAACGCGGTGGGTTTTCGCGAGCGCGGACGTCGCTACAACATGGCGCTGGACATGGCGGGGATGATGGACAACCCGGGGTTTCTCGCCGAGCTGAAGAGCCCGCGCGGTTCACTGATCGCCTGGGACGTGGCGAACGCGAAAATCGCCTGGCAGGTGCCGCAGCCGATGCCCCTGAACGGCGGCACGCTGAGCACCGCGGGCAACCTGGTGTTCCACGGCACCGCCGACGGGCGCCTGGTGGCCTACGCGGCCGACAGCGGCAAGCAACTGTGGGAAGGCCACACCTTTGGTGGCGTGCAGCCCGGCCCGGTCAGCTACGCGGTGGACGGGCGCCAGTACATCGCCACCGGTATCGGCTGGGGCGGCGGTCACGGCGCGGCGATGCCCGACGGGGGCAAGCTGGCCGGACTGACGAATGCCTCGCGCATCGCGGTGTACACGCTCGACGGCAAGGCGGCGCTGGAGCCGCCCGCGCCATTCACCGGCACGATCGATGCGCCGCCGCTGAGCGCGACACCGGAGCAGATCGAGCGCGGCGCGCAACTGTACATGGTGCATTGCGGCTACTGCCACGCCTCGGGCAGCGGTGGCGTGCCGGACCTCAGCTACATGAGCCGACAGACGCACAGCGAGTTCATGGCGATCGTGCGCGGCGGCCTGCGCTTGCACAAGGGCATGCCGGCGTTCACCGAGCAGTTGACGGACGAGGAGGCGCAAGCGGTACATGCCTTCCTGATCGCGCAGGCGCAGCGCGCGAAAGCCGGGCCGTAGGTCCGCATTCATGCGGACATTTCCCGGGCGGACATCGTCCGGCTGAAGCCGGACCTACGGGAGCGGGAGATCGCGCGCGGCGATCAGGGCCAGCTTGCCTTCGCGGCTCAGGCGCTTGATCGCCGCCTCGCGACGGCAGGCGCTGGAACGCGTGTGGCCGTCTTCCACGAACACCACGGACCTGGGCTTCGCGCTGCGGAAGTAGCGCGCGCCGCGGCGTCCCCCGGCGTGCTCGCGAAAGCGTCGCTGCACGTCGGTGCTGACGCCGGTGTAGAGCGTGCCCGTGGTGCTCTCGATGATGTAGACCGACCAGTGCAAGGCTCAACCGCCGCAGGGGAATGAGCGCTTGAGCGCCTCGGGCACCAGGCTGCCGGCATCGAGGTGGCGACGCGAGGGGTTGCTGCCGAGGTACATCTTCACCGCGTCGGCGAGCTGTCCCTTGGTGACGTTATCGGGGATGCACAGCGTGTTCTTCGGCAGCTGCCCGTTCTGCTGCATGGCCTCGATGGTATCGACGATGCCGGTGATGTAGCCGCCGCAGTAGCCGCGGTTGAAGTAGTTCTCCGAGCCGCAGTCCTCGTAGAGGCGGTTGCCGGAGTCGAAACCCGCGTGCGCGGCGAAGGGCATCAGGGCGAGGAGGGCGGCGAGCGGAAGGCGCATGGTGGCTCCGGTGGTCGGTTGGGATCGGGCGCTACTCTAGTGCAGGAGCGCGGGGCTCGCCAATGCGCCGGGGACCGTTTCAGGCCGGCGTGGCGGCGAGCAGCAGCGCGCCGGCCGCGACCGTGGCGACCAGCAGCAGCGCATAGCCCGCGCTCACAAAGCCGGCGCGCGCGGCCAGCGCCCACCAGCGTCCGCCGAAGACGTGGCGAAAGGCGAACAGCAGCCACAGCGGCAGCAGCAGCGCCAGCTTGCCCCCGATGGCGGCCGGCAGCGCCAGCCGCAGGATCAGCAACAGGAAGGCCACCGCGTGCGCGTGCAGCGCGAGCATGAGGTGGACCGCGTAGTGCTGCGGGCGGCGGCGGAATGCGAACAGCGAGAGTCCCGCGAACGCGGGCAGCAGCAGGAACATCGCGCGCGGCGCCTGCGACTGCAGGCGATCGCCGATCTCGCGTGCGGCCGGCGCCGGCTGCGCCGTGTTGCGCTCGGCCTCGGCGAGCGTGCGTTCGACCGTCTGGCGCAGTCCCTGCGGGATCTGCTCCAGCGCCTGCTCGAGCTCCCGGGCTTGCGCGCTGCCCGGCTCGAGCGCGACAGCCACGCGGACATCGGCCGCGGGCGCCAGCGAGGCGAGCACGAAGAAGATCACGGAGAAAGTCAGGTAGAGCTTGAGCGGGCCGATATAGCGCTGGCGGCGCCCGGCGATGTACTCGGTGACCAGCATCCCCGGGCGGGCGAGCAACAGCCACAGCGTGCGCCAGAGCTTGCCATCGAGCGCGACGTAGTGGTTCACGATCTCGTGCAGGTAGGCGAGCGCGCCGGGTATTCCCGTGCCCTGCTTCTGGCCGCATTGCGGGCAAAAACGCGCCGC
>DAORUQ010000151.1:4587-7805 GCA_035433265.1 Pseudomonadales bacterium
TTCGAGACCCATGCGCTGTCGTTCCGCTACGGGCAGCGCCACGTCGTGGAGCTCGATTGCGCGCGCACGCTGGCGCAGGTGCTCGGCGCGGCGCGGCACGTGATCGCCGACATCGACCTGCGCGTGTTCGGGCACTCGGCGCTGACCGCGGACATCGAGGTCCCCAAGGGGCGCGACCCGCGACACATGGACGAGGACATCCCGGTCACCTACGTGCCCGCGCGCAACACCATCTTCCTGTCCTTCGCGACAGCCTGGGCCGAGGTGCTGGGCGCGGCGGACATCTTCATCGGCGTGAACGCGCTCGACTACTCGGGCTACCCGGATTGCCGGCCGGCGTTCATCGAGGCTTTCGCGTGCATGGCGAACCTGGCGACGCGCGCCGGCGTCGAGGGAACGACCGAGCTGCACATCCGCACCCCGCTGATCGAGCTCAGCAAGGCGGCGATCATCCGCCTCGGCACGGATCTCGGGGTGGATTTCGCGCTCACCAGCAGCTGCTACGACCCGGTGCCCGACGGGCGACCCTGCGGCGGTTGCGATTCCTGCCTGCTGCGGGCCAGGGGCTTCGCCGAGGCGGGCCTGGCGGACCCGCTGCTCGCGCGTTTCGCGGGGACGCCGTGAACGGCACGCTGCTGCACGTGGCCGCCGCGCCCTTCGAGGCTGCCGTCAGCGTGCCGGTGCTGCCGCAGGGGCATCGTTCGCGGCGCCTGCACGGGCACAGCTTCCTTGCCGCGGTGCGTTCGCGCGACGGCGCGGCGCTCGGCGAGCGCCTGCGCGAGGCGCTCGCGCCGCTCGATTACGGCTATCTCAACGAGCGCATCACGGTGCCCACCGACGAGAACATCGCGCGCTGGATCCGCGACGCGCTCGCCGGGCCCGCGATCGAGACGGTCAGCGTGCAGAGCACGCGCCACCAGGGCGTCGACATCGACCGCGCCAACCACGCGCACCTGTGGCGGCGCTTTCGCTTCGAGGCGGCGCACCGGTTGCCGTGTGTGGCACCCGGGCATCCCTGCGGTCGCATGCACGGTCACGGATTCGAGGTGATCCTGCACGTGAACCAGGACCTCGCCGCGGCCGACATGGGCATCGATTTCGACCGCCTGGGCGAGCTGTGGCAGCCGCTGCACGCGACGCTGCACCTTGCCTGCCTGAACGACATCGCGGGACTCCAGAATCCCACCAGCGAGATGCTCGCCTGCTGGATCTGGCAGCGGCTGCACGAGGTGCTGCCCGAGCTGTCGTGGGTCACGGTCTACGAGACCGTCACCGCGGGCTGCCACTACGACGGGCGCCATTTCCGCATCTGGAAGGAGCAGCGCTTCGAGAGCGCGGTGCGGCTCGTGAACGCCGCACCCGGTGATGCGCGCCGGCGGCTGCACGGGCACAGCTATATCACGCGCCTGCACCTGAGCGCGCCGCTGGACGCCATGCGCGGCTGGACCATCGACTACGGCGAGGTGCGCGAGGCCTTCACGCCGGTGTTCCGCGAGCTCGACCACCACGCGCTGAACGAATCCACCGGCACCGACGGCGACCTGCCGGCGCTGCTGGGCTGGATGCGCGAGCACGTCGCGCCAGTGCTGCCGGCGCTGGATCGCATCGATCTCTACGCCACGCCGCACACGGGCGCGATTCTGCACTGGGGCGAGGAGGGGCCGGCGCTGCCGGGGCAGGCGCCATGAGTTACGCGGTCAAGGAAATCTTCTACACGCTGCAGGGCGAGGGCGCCAACGCCGGGCGCCCGGCGGTGTTCTGCCGCTTCGCCGGCTGCAACCTGTGGTCGGGACGCGAGAAGCACCGCGCGAAGGCGGTGTGCCGGTTCTGCGATACCGACTTCGTGGGCACGGACGGCCCCGGCGGCGGGCGCTTCGCCGATGCGCCGGGCCTGGCGCAACGCATCGCCGCGCAATGGCCGCGCGAGGGGGTGGCGCGCGCGCGCCCGCTGGTCGTGTTCACCGGCGGCGAGCCGCTGCTGCAACTCGACGCGGCGCTGATCGAGGCGGTGCACGCCCTGGGCATGGAGATCGCGGTCGAGACCAACGGCACGCGGCCCGCGCCCCCGGGCATCGACTGGTTGTGCGTCTCGCCCAAGGCCGGCGCGCCCCTCGTGCTCCTGGCAGGCGACGAGCTGAAGCTGGTGTACCCGCAGGCCGAAGCGCCGCCCGAGCGCTTCGCCGCGCTCGCCTTCCACGATTTCTACCTGCAGCCGATGGACGGCCCCGACTACGCGCGCAACCTCGCCGCGAGCGTCGAGTACTGCCTGCGCCACCCGCAATGGCGGCTGAGCCTGCAATTGCACAAGCTGGCCGGGATCCCGTGAAGACGCTGGATACCCGCTTCTACACCGGGCACAACGTTTACGCCGCGACCACCGTGGCGTTCCGGCAGTTCGAGCTGGAACCGGCGGAGCTCGATTCGCTCGCGGGGCTCGGGGAGCGACTGTCGCGCGAGCTGGGCGCCGAGCTCGCGCGCGCCGGCGTCATCGACGCGCCGGCGGCGTTTCCGGCGCTGCCGCCCGGCGCTCAGGCGCGCGCGCTGTTCGCACACTGCCTCGTCCACACCGCGATCGTGCTGCAGCGCTGCTCGCGCCATCGCGTTGCGTATGCCGAGTGGCGGCTCGAGGACGATAGCCGGCGCGTGGTGGCGCTGTTCGAATTCGAGGCGCTCGAGGTGGGCCAGCGCGCGGCGGAGCTCGCGCTGGCGCTGCTTTGCCATTGCTGGCACGCGCTCGATCGGGATATCGCCGCACCGGCGGACGCCACGCCGCTCGCGCAGCACGTGCTTTCCTTCGCGCGCCTCGCGGTGCCACTGGTCTTGCCCCGCGACACGCAGGCGATCGTCGATGCCGCGCGGCGCGCCGGCATCCCGTACCTGAAGATGGACCGCTTCCCCTTCGAGCCCCGGCAGGGCGCGTTCCGCATCCGCCCCAACGGTCTGCTGAAGCTGGGGCACTGCTGCCACCAGCACATCGTCGACGGCACTTTCTGCGTCGATCGCTCGAACGCCGTCGCGCCGCTGTTGCGCGATCGCGAGCAGATCCTCGCGCTGCTGCACGCCCTGGGCCTGCCGCTGGCGCGGCGCGACCCGCAGCAAGGCAACTGCGCGACCCTGAGCCGCGCACAGCGCGTGGCCTCGCGCATCGGCTACCCGGTGGTGCTGCGGCCGCTCGTGCGCGAGCGTGGCGACGCCCCGGCGCCGGCCATCCGCAACGA
>DAORUQ010000152.1:0-7785 GCA_035433265.1 Pseudomonadales bacterium
CCGGCGCCGGCCAGGGCGTGGGCCAGGGCATCGCCTTCGCGCTCGCCGCCGAAGGCGCCCGCGTGGCGGTTACCGGCCGTACGCTGGCGAAACTCGAGAACACCGTCGCCGAGATCGAGCGCCGCGGTGGCACGGCGCTCCCGGTGCAATGCGAGGTGAAGAGCCTGGAGTCGCTGCAGTCCTGCGTGAAGACCGTGGCCGATCACTTCGGCGGCATCAACATCCTGGTCAACAACGCGCAGGAAGTGCCCAACGGAGAGCTGTTCAAGGTGAGCGACGAGGCCTTCGAGGCCGGCTTCCAGTCGGGTCCGCTCGCGACCATGCGCCTGATGAAGCTCTGCTACCCGTACCTGAAGGGCGACGGCTCGATCGTGAACCTGGCGAGCTCGGCCACCAAGCGCTGGGACATGTCGGGCTACGGCGCCTACGCCGCCGTGAAGGACGCCATCCGCCAGCTCACGCGTGCCGCCGCCTGTGAATGGGGCAAGGACAACGTCCGCACCAATGTCATCCTGCCGCACGCGAGCTCGCCGGGGCTCGTGTGGTGGATGGAGAAGAACCCCGAGGAGGCCGCGGCATTCTTCAAGACGCTGCCGATGGGGCGCGTGGGCGATTGCGAGCAGGACATCGGCCGCTTCGTGGCGGTGCTCTGCTCGGACTACTCGAGGTACGTCAACGGCCAGGCCATCGGCCTCGACGGCGGCCAGGCGAACATCGGCTGAGCCCGGGGCACAGGTAGCGCGCGCATGGAGATTTACGGGCATCGCGGCGCCGCCGGCGAGGCGCCCGAGAACACGCTCGGCGGTTTCGAGCACGCCTGGGAACGCGGCGTGAGGCGCTTCGAGCTCGACGTGCAGCTAGCCGCCGACGAGCAACTGGTCGTGCTGCACGACGCGCGCGTGAATCGCACGACCGGGCGCAGCGGCGCGGTCGATGCCCTCACCAGCCGCGAGCTCGGCGCCATGGATGCGCGGCGCGGCGCGCCGCCGTGGCCGCGGCGCGAGGGGGTGCCCACGCTCGAGGCCGTGATGCGCGCCTTCCCGCGCACGGAGTCGTGGCAGCTCGAAGTCAAGAAGCCTGCCCGCGCCGACCGCCTGCGCATCACCCTGGAGGCACTGCACGAGCTGGTGACGCGGCTGCGGCTCGGCCCGCGCGTCATCGTCACGTCGTCGAACACCGCGGTGCTGGACATGGCGCGCCAGGTGGCACCACGCCTGGCGCGCGGCTATGTCTGCACGAAGATGGACCCGTTGCCGATTGCCGAGGAATTCGGCTGTCGCATGGTCGTGGCCAACCTCTTCACCTGCACGCCGGGGCTGCGCCTCGGCGCCTGGCGGCGCGGGATCGAGCTCTCCGCGTGGACCGTGAACGACCCGATCTCGATCCGCAACCTCTACCGCATGCGCGCGCACAGCATCATCACGGACTACCCGTCGATGGCGCTGCCGCTGGTCGGCCAGCTGGGCGGCGGAAGGGCCGCCTGAGCGCGGGCGCATGGAGACGCTCCCACGGCTGCGCAACCGCTACTTCGCGCTGCGTCACGGCAGCAGCGAGGCCAATGCGCGCGGCATCATCGTCAGCGACCCGCGCACCGGCGAGGACGGTTACGGCCTCACCGCGGCGGGACGAACGGAGGTGCGCGACGCGCTCACCGGCTGGCACGAGGACGTGGCGCTGATAGTCAGCTCGCCATTCCGGCGCGCCAGCGAGAGCGCCTCGATCGCGCGAACCGTGCTCGGCGGCGAGGCACCGCTCGTGATCGATGCCCGCCTGCGCGAACGTCACTTCGGCGCGCTCGAGGGCCAGCGCACCACGCGCTACGAAGAGATCTGGAGCGCCGACGCCAAGGACCCGCACCACTGCCGGCACGGCGCCGAAACCGCCGCCGCGGTGCGCTCACGCGCCGTCGACCTGATCCTGGACCTGGAACGCGAGCACGCCGAGCTCTGCATCCTGCTGGTGGCGCACGGCGACACCCTGCAGTTGCTGTGGACCGCGTTCGCCCGCCGCGATGCGGCGGCGCATCGCCAGCGACCACCCCTGCTTCCCGCAGGGCTCGAGGAATTCCGGCAGCACTGAGTGCTGCCATCACGACAACGCAACAGGAGAGCGAAAATGGAATACTGGCTGGGCATCTTCCACGAAGACAACGAGCAGATGAAGACCCTGGCGCGTGCCGCGGAGCAGATGGGATTCGCCGGCATCGCATTGCCCGACCACGTGGCAATGCCCGCCGGCTACAAGGCCGTGCACCCCTCGGGGCGGCGCCACATCGAGCACGATACGCGCTTCCCCTGTCCGTTCATCACGGCCGCGAACATCACGGCCGTGACCGAACGCCTGCGCGTGATGACCTATATCTACGTGCTGCCGATGCGCGAACCCTTCACGGTCGCCAAACAGGTGGCCACGCTTTGCGCCCAGTCGGACTACCGCTTCGACTTCGGCATCGGCGCCGGCTGGTGCGAGGACGAGTTCCGGATCATGGGGCCGGACTTCGGCACCCGTGGCGCGCGCATGGACGAAATGCTGTCGATCATGCGCCAGTTCTGGGAAACCGGCGAGTGCGCCTTCGAGGGCAGTCACTTCAGTTTCCCCACCGTGGGCCAGCAGCCGCGGCCGGCGCGACGCATTCCGGTGTGGATCGGCGGCAAGTCACGCGCCGCGCTGCGCCGCGCCGCGCGCAACGACGGCTGGCTGGGCATGAACTACGGGATGGAGGAGATCCATGCGCTGCTGGCCCGGCTCGAGGAGGAGCGCGCGCGCTACCTGGATGGCGGCGGCACCGACCACGGCAGTTTCCGCCGCTTCGTGATTCCCGAGACGACGCCCTCGCACGATGTGTACCGGCAACTGGAGGATTGGGGGGTCGATGGCACCGTGGCATTGTGCTGGGGGATCGACGATCCGGCGTACTTCCCGCTCGAGAAGAAACTCGAGGGGATGGAAGCGTTTGCCCGCACCTACCTGCGCTGATTGCCGCGCCGGGCCAGGACTGCCCATGTGACCGGGTAAATGTGTCGCGCGCGTGGTGTTATGCTGCGCCGAGCGCAGGATCAACCACGAGAGGAAACCGACATGGCAAAAGGCATGGACAAGAAGAAGGAAACCAAGAAAAAGCCGGCCAAGACGCAGAAGGAAAAGCGGGCCGACAAGGCAGCCAGGAAGGGCTGAGGCGCCTGGCGGGCAGGAATCGCGCCGGGGAGTTCCGCTGAATGGACTTCAAGGACTACTACAGGATCCTCGGCGTGCCCGACACGGCCGACGAGAAGGAGATCAAGGCCAGTTACCGCAAGCTGGCGCGGAAATACCATCCCGACGTCAGCAAGGAGCGCGATGCCGAGAACCGCTTCAAGGAGCTCGGCGAGGCCTACGAGGTCCTGAAGGACCCGGAAAAGCGCGCCCGGTACGACCAGCTGCGCAGGCTGGGTGCGCAACAACCCGACGGCGGCTTTCGCCCCCCGCCAGGCTGGCAATCGGCAGGCGGGTTTTACGAGGGCAGCTTCAGCGGCGACGACGCACGGCAATTCAGCGATTTCTTCGAGTCGGTTTTCGGTCGGGCCCGCACCGCGCGGGACGGGTTCGCGCACGAGGGCGGCGCACATGGCGTGCGCATGCGCGGCGAGGACATCCACCACACGATTTCGCTGTTCCTGGAGGAAGCCTACCGCGGCTGCGAACATCAGATCAGGCTGCTCGTCCCGGAGATCGACGAATCCGGCTCGGTCTCCCGGCGCGAAAAAACGCTGAACATCAAGATCCCGCCGGGCGTGACCCCCGGGCAGCGCATCCGCCTGGCCGGCCAGGGCGGCCCGGGCATCGGCGGGGCCGCGGCCGGCGATCTGTTCCTCGAGGTCCAGCTCGCGCCGCACCCTTATTTCAGCGTCGATGGCCGCAATATCCTCCTCACGCTGCCGGTGGCCAGCTGGGAGGCCGCGCTGGGCGCGACGGTGGAGGTGCCGACGCTCGGCGGCAAGGTCAAGCTGAAGATACCCGGGGGCTCGAGCAGCGGCGACCGGTTGCGCATCAAGGGCAAGGGCTTACCGGGCAAGCGCGCGGGAGATCAACTGGTCGTGCTCGAGGTCACCCTGCCGCGACACCACGGCTCCGTGGCCGAATCACTCTATCGCCAGATCGCCGTGCAGGAATCCACGTTCAACCCGCGCTCCGCCTGGGAGGACTAGGGCATGGCCACACCCGTGATCTACTTCGCCGAACTGCAGGACGACGGCTCGTTGTTCAGTCTCGGCGAGATCTGCGAGCGTTGCGGCGTCCCTGCCGACATCGTGGTCGAGATGGTCGAATACGGCATCGTCACTCCCGTCACCGACCTGACCAACAACGATCACTGGCAGTTCGATACCGAAGCGCTGTTGCGCATGAGCCGCGCACAACGCCTGCGCCGCGACCTCGAGTTGGACCCGGCCGGGCTCGCCCTGGCGCTGGAATTGCTGGATGAAATCGACACGCTGCAACGCCAGGTTCGCACGCTGCAGCAGCAGCTGCGGCACGCCCGCTAGGCCTGCTCACTCGTCACCCTGGAGGCGCCCGTGATCAAGAGCTACTTCGTGACCCCGGTACGCTTTGACTTCGGCGCCCGCGCGCTGCTGCCGAAGGAGCTGAAAGCGCTCGGCATCGCGCGTCCGCTGCTGATCACCGATCCGGGCATGGTCGCCACCGGCACCGCGGCGCGCGTGCTCGAGCTGATGCCGGCCGCAGCCGCGATGTTCAGCGACCTGCCGGGCAACCCGAACGCCGACAACGTCGATGCGGCCGTGGCCGCGTACCGCGCGGGCTCGCACGACGGCCTGGTTGCGCTGGGGGGCGGCTCGGCGATCGACTGCGCCAAGGGTGCCGCGGTAATGGCCACGCACCCGGGGGAGCTGCGCGACTACGACATCATGAAGGTGATCAGGCGCGAGGGACGCGCGATCACGCCGGCCGCGGCGCCGATCGTCGCGATCCCGACCTCGGCGGGGACCGGCTCCGAAGTGTCGACGATCGCGGTGCTGAGCGTGGGGCCGGGCGAAAAGATCGTGCTGATCAACAACAACCTGCTGCCCAGGGTCACGCTGGCCGACCCCGAGCTCACGCTCTCGCTGCCGCGCGGGCTGACCGCGGGCACCGGCATGGACGCGCTGTCGCACTGCCTCGAAGCCTACTTCTCCAGCAACGAGAATCCGCCGGCCAAGGCAGTCGCTCTGGACGGCATCACGCGCATCGTCGCGAACATCCGCACCGCGTACAACGAGCCGCAGAACCGCCAGGCGCGCTGGGAGATGATGATGGGCGCCCTCGAGGGCGGCATGACGATGCTCAACGGCTGCGGCGCGATGCACGCGATGGCGCACGCGATAGGCGGCCGGCACGATCTCGCCCTGCACCACGGCACGCTGAACGCGGTGCTGATGCCGGTGGTGCTGGAACTCAACCGCCCGCACTGCACGGCGCTGTTCGCGCGCCTCGAAAAGACTCTGGAGCTGCCCGGCGGCACGAACTTCATCGACGTGGTGCGCCGCCTGAACGCGGACCTGGACATCCCGCGCGGCCTGGGTGCGATGGGCGTTACCGCGGCCATGATCCCGGCACTCGCCGAAGCGGCGGTACGCGACGTCAACACGCTCACCAACCCGGTGCGGCTCGACGCGGCGGGCTACGAGGGCCTTTTGCGCGCCGCGATGTAGGTCCGGCTTCAGCCGGGCATTCGGCTGGATTGCGCGCAAAACATGTCCGGATAAATCCGGACCTACTCACCGATGCGGAACCAGCCGAGTGCGGCGAAGAACAACAGCGTCGCGAGCAGCACGATCACGGTGGGCCAGCGGTTCACGTGCGCCCCCACCCAGGCGCGCCGCCCGTTCATCAGCAGCAGCGCCAGCGCGAGCAGCGGGATGAAGGTCGCTCCCATCGTCGCGTAGAGTTTCTGGATTTCCTTGAAGCTCAGCACCAGCCCCAGCATGGGCGCCAGCGCGAGCAGCCACAGGTAGACGCGATACGGCGCCGCGCGCATGTCCACGGCCGGCCTCACGGCGCCGGGCTCGTGACGGGCGAATGTCATCGACCACAGGTCCGCGAACAGGTAGGGCACCGCCTGCCACACACCGAGCAGGCTCGACATCACCGCGCCCAGCACGCCGACCAGGAACAGCCAGCGTCCCGCTTCGCCGAGCTCGGCGCCCAGCGTATCGGCCAGTGCCAGCAGCAACCCGGTGCCGCGGCCGTCGATCTGCACCTGGCTGCCGATGATCACCATCGCGATCGCGAACAGCGCGGTCATCGCATAGCCGAGGCCCAGATCGATGCGGCATAGCGGCAGGTCACCGATGTGCGCGCGGCCCTCCTCGCGGATCCAGTAGCCGTAGCACAGCACCGTGAGCGTGCCACCCACGCCGCCCATCAGCGCGACCGTCCACACCACGCCCTCGCCGCGCAGGTCCGGAATGCCCGGGAGCAGCAGGCCGCGCAGCACCTCGGTGGTTCCGGGCCAGAGCATGACGGCCATCACCACCACGGTCGCGAACATCACGCCGATGCAGACGCTCATCACGCGCTCGAACAGGCGAAAACCGCCGGCGCGCACCAGCACGAGGCCGAGCAGGCTGGACAGCGCGCCGAAGACCATGCGGCCTCGCTCCGCGTCATCGAACAGCGGGAACAGCGCCTGCAGGGCTGCGCCGCAGGCGCTCATCAGCGCGGCGCCCACGAAGAACGACCAGAGGAACAGGTAGGGCAGGAACAGCCAGCCGACGATGCGCCCGAAGCGCAGCACCGCGCCCTCGAGCAGGGTGTCGCCGGTGGCGAGCTGCCAGCGCGCGAGCCCTTCGTTCAGCACGAACTTGAGGAAAGCACCGAGCACCGCGGCCCACAGGATCGCGGCGCCCAGCTGGCTGCCCGCGAACGAGGCTGTCGCCAGATCGCCGGCGCCCACGCCGGTGGCCGCGACGAGGATGCCCGGCCCCAGCAGTCGCAGCAGCTGCACGCGCGATCAGTCCGAGAGGTAGTACTCGACCGTAGACACCACGCGCACCCTCTTGATGTGCGGGTTGTTGCGGTCACGCGCCTCGATCGAGAACTGCCCCTGCGAGGCCTGGCGGATCTTGCCGAGGCGGCTGCCCGAGTCGGCGGCGAACTTCGCGGCGACCTCGCGCGCCTTCATGGTCGCCTCCTCGATCATGCCGGGCTTGACCTCGTTCAGGCGCGTGAACAGGTACTCGGGCTGGTTCGCGTACTCGCCGCCAGCGAAGGCGATACCCTGCTTGCCGAGCTGCGCGAGCTTGTCCATCACGCCACGCACCTGCCCGACTTCGGCCGAGTAGACGGTGACGATCTGGTCGGCGGTGTAGCGGAACTCCGCGCGCTGGCCGTCGCCGAAGCGCTGCGCCGACTTGTCGGTGATCGATGGCGGCGCCACGCTGATCGCATCGGCGCCGATGCCCTGGGCGAGCAGGAACTCGCGGATGCTGGCGGTGTTCGCCTCGATGCTCGCGTACAGCGACTCGAGGTCGTTGTCGGCGGCGCTGAACTGGATCGGCCAGATCACGATGTCGGCCGGGTATTCGTGTTCGGACAGGCCCTTCACCGCGACGAAACGCTCGTACTCCTTGAAGCGGATAGCCGCGTTGCCCAGCTGGTAGCCGAGCGCCGCGAGGCCGATCGCGATGGCGATGCCGAGCAGCAGCGCGCCGAGCGTGTTGCGAGAGTCCATCTATGCTTCCTCCGCGGAACAGGCATCGACCCTTCCAGTGGGCCGCCATCCCTGTGGGTCGCCATTCATGGCGACGACAG
>DAORUQ010000153.1:0-7620 GCA_035433265.1 Pseudomonadales bacterium
ACGGCCCGTGGACGCTGATCCTCTCGCAGCACTTCAAGTCCGCCGAGGAACTGATCGCCACCACGGCCGGCATGGTGCCCGAGGGCGTGACGCCGACGCT
The DNA here is from genome assembly GCA_035433265.1 of Pseudomonadales bacterium. GTDB lineage: Bacteria > Pseudomonadota > Gammaproteobacteria > Pseudomonadales > UBA5518 > UBA5518. The sequence goes on from DAORUQ010000153.1 coordinate 101, forward strand.
GGACATGTTCCTCAGCCCGGTGTTCCGCGGCTACTTCAGTTACGGCAGCGTGTGCATCCGGCCCGAGATCGAGGACTGCTTCTACAACACGAAATTCCTCGCGCTGGTGCGCGACTACTGGAAGGCCGAATACGCCGAACCCGAGGGCATGCTGTTCAACATCCAGGGGCCCTGCTCCGGCGCCGGTGCGCCGCACGTCGATGCCACGCGCTTTCGTGGCATGGGCCTCGACAACACGCCGATCTGGCTGATGAACACGATGGCCAAATCGGGCCTGTTCAAGCGCTGGCAGGCGCGCAAGGCCCAGGTCGTGACCTGGTACTACCGCGGCAGCGTGGGCGGCGGCTTCGTGTACTGGCCGGACGGCCCGCATGCGCAGCCGCGCGTGCTCCAGGCCCCGATGTGGGGCCGCGCCGCGGTGGTCGAGAACGAGATGATGTTCCACACCGCGCAGACCAACGGCCCGGCCGCGATGCGCAAGCCCGCCGGCCTCGCGCTGAACTCCGTGATGGAGGCAGACCCGGAGGTAGCGGGTGGCTGGCGCATCAGCACCGACGGCACGGTGATCCAGCAGATCCCGGAACAGGAGTTCCGCTTCCTGGTGCACTGGGGCGCCAACGTCTACATGGACCTCGAGGAACTGAAGGTCACGCGCGACCACACCGACGACCTCACGCACGAGATGGCCTTCGACATCCTGATCAGTGACCTGCGCGCGCGCGGCGAGCAGTTCGAGATGCCCACCGACCCGATGACGGACAAGGCCTTCATCGGGTTGCTGACGCGCGTCTACGACGTGGGCCTGCCGCTGCATTTCCCGCCGGAGCCGGACGAAGCGCAGGCCGCCTGACGCAAACGACCTGATCCGGATCCGGATACCCGCGATGAGGCCTGCCGCGAACAGTCCGGCAGGCGTCTCGACGCGCGTGCCCGTTCGTACGGAATGCACGCTGCGCTGAACAACTGAATGAAGGAGTCGCGGGAATGAGCGAAAGAAGAATTGCCGGGCGTGCCGCGCTGGTCACCGGCGCGGGCCGCGGCATCGGGCTGGCGATGGCGCGGCGATTCGCGGCCGAGGGCGCGGGCGTGCTGATCGCCGAATTCGACGACGCGAAGGGCGAGGCGGCGGCCGCGGCGATCCGGGACGCGGGCGGGAACGCGCTGTTCCGGCATTGCGACGTCACGCGCAAGGACGAGGTCGAGGCAGCAATTGCGGCTTGCGTCGAGCACTTCGGCGGAATCGACATCCTCGTCAACAACGCCTACCGGGGCCCTGGCCTGGCGAGGATCGAGAACAAGTCCGACGAGGTGTTCGACCAGGGACTGGCGATCAATTTCTGGGCCGGCAAGTGGTCGATGATGGCGGCGTTCCCGCACATGCGCCGCAAGCAATGGGGGCGAATCATCAATATCTGCTCGCTGAACGGCGTGAACGCCCACATGGGTACGGCGGAATACAACATCGGCAAGGAGGCCCTGCGCACGCTGACGCGCAGTGCCGCGCGCGAATGGGCGCAGTACGGCATCTGCGCCAACGTGATCTGCCCCGGCGCAGCCACCTCGTCCTACAAGCAGTTCAGGGCCATGCAGCCGGAAATGGCCGATGCCATCGCCGCGGCGAACCCGATGCGCCGGATGGGCGACCCGGACCGCGACATCGCCGGCGTGGCCTTGTTCCTGGCCAGCGACGATGCCTGCTACCTGACCGGCAACACGCTGTACGTCGATGGTGGCGGCCACATCAACGGGGTGGCATGGGCGCCCGAACTGCCGGATTGAATGCGATGAGCGACAAGCGCGTCGCGGTGGTGACCGGCGCCAGGAGAGGCATCGGCAAGGCGGCGGCGCTGGCGCTCGCCGCAGCCGGTTTCCGCGTCGCGGTTACGAGCAGCAATCCGGGTTTGCCCGTCGCTGGAGCGCGGCCCGCAGCCGGCCTGTCGTCCACCGTCGATGCCATCACGAGCGCGGAAGGAGAGGCGCTGGCGCTGCCGATGGACCTGCTCGATCGCGCCAGCATCGACCGCGTGGTCGACACCGTGATCGCACAGTGGGGCCACATCGACGTGCTCGTGAACAACGCGATCTACCAGGGCGACAAGCTGCAGCGCACCGTGATGGACAGCGACCCCGACATGCTGCAGCGCGTGTTCCTCGGGCAGGTGGTGAACACCACCTGTCTCACGCAGCGCGTCATCGCTGCGGCGCTCGACCGGCACCCCGTCACGGTGATCAACGTAGGGTCCGCGGGCGGTCGCTTCGATGACGCACAACCGCACCCGGTGGGCCAGGCCGGCACCTCCTTCGTCTACGCGGCCAGCAAGGCCGCGTTCCACAAGCTGGCGCCCGCGCTGCACACGGAGCTCGCGCACGCAGGCGTGACCGCCTTCACCCTGAATCCCGGCGTGGTGCAAACCGAAGCGCTCGCAGAATTCGTCGGCTCCGTCGCGGGTGCAAGCCCGGTGGAGATGCCCGCGCGCGTGATCGCCTGGCTGGCCACCGCACCCGAGGCTGCGACGCTGTCAGGCACCTACCAGGACGCCGTCACATTGCACGCGCGCTACTGCTGTACCGGCAGCTGAGCAGGGCAGGAACCGGGAGAGGCGCAGGCGGCCTGATCCGCGCAGGTCCGGCCGCGCGCCGGGCTATCGCCAGCAGACCCGAATCTTCGTACCATCCGCGCCTGCACAACGGGGTGGAAATGCGGGTGGATGCGATAGCGCTCTTCGTCAGGGCCGTCGACGCGCTGAACGACCGGATCGGTCGCGCGGCCGCGTGGCTGACGCTCGGCTGCGTGCTCACCTGCTTCGCGGTGGTGCTGCTGCGCTACGTCTTCGGCCTCGGCTACCCGTGGATGCAGGAGCTCTACGTGTGGCAGCACGCGGTCGTGTTCATGGCCGGCGCGGGCTACACCTTCCTGCACGGCGGGCACGTCAACGTCGACGTGCTCTACGGGCGCCTCGACGCGCGCCGCCGCGCGTGGATCGACATCCTCGGCACCCTGTTCCTGCTCTTCCCCTGGCTTGGCGTGCTGATGTTGACCTCCACGCACTTCGTGCTCTCGTCCTGGAGCATCCGCGAGGCTTCCGGCACCGCCAACGGCATGCCCGGCGTGTTCCTGCTGAAATCGCTGCTGTGGGTGTTCTGCGCACTGGTCTTCGCCCAGGGGCTGGCGCTGATCGCGCGGCGCGGCCTGTTCCTGGCCGGGCGCCCGCTCCACGAGCACGACGAGGAGCCCGTCACCGATGAGCGCATCTGAGCCACGCGTACGGCAGGGCAATCAATGAGCACCGTCCTGGTCGGCGAACTGCTGTCGGTCGCGATGTTCCTCGCCACGATCGTGGCGGTGATGGCCGGCTACCCGGTGGCCTTCACGCTGGCCGGCGTCGGGCTGATGTTCGCGACGCTGGGGCTGGCCTTCGACGTCTTCGACCAGGCGCTGCTCTCGGCACTCGCCGGCCGCTACTTCGGCACCATGACCAACGAGACGCTGGTGGCCGTGCCGCTGTTCGTGTTCATGGGCGTGATGCTGGAGCGCTCGAAGATCGCCGAGGCCCTGCTCACCACGATGGGCGAGCTGTTCGGAAGCCTGCGCGGCGGGCTCGGCTATTCGGTGGTGATCGTCGGCGCCCTGCTCGCCGCCTCCACCGGCATCGTGGGCGCCACGGTGGTCACGATGGGGCTGCTCTCGCTGCCGGCGATGATGCGCGCGGGCTACGACCCCAAGCTCGCCTCGGGCACGATCTGCGCCGCCGGCACGCTGGGGCAGATCATCCCGCCCTCGACCGTGCTGATCTTCATCGGCGACATCCTGCAGGGCGCGAACCAGCAGGCGCAGCTCGCGCTCGGCAACATGGCGCCGGAACCGATCTCGGTGGGACAGCTCTTCGCCGGCGCGATGCTGCCCGGCCTGCTGCTGGTGGGCCTGTACCTCGCGTGGATCGTGTTCAAGGCCGTCACGGCGCCCGCATCCTGCCCGCCGCTCGCCATGAGCGCGGAGCATCGTCGCGGACTGGGCCGTCGCGTGCTGGGCGCGCTGGCGCCGCCGCTGGTGCTGATCCTCGCCGTGCTGGGCTCGATACTCGCGGGCATCGCCACGCCGACCGAGTCGGCCTCGGTGGGCGCCGTTGGCGCGATGCTGCTGGCGGCCGCGAAACGCCAGCTGAACCTGGCGATGCTGCGCGAGGTCATGCGCAGCACGCTCACGATCAACTCGATGGTCTTCGTGATCCTGCTCGGCGCCAGCGTGTTCAGCCTGGTGTTCCGCGGCCTCGGCGGCGAGAACCTGGTGCACGAGGCGCTGGCGGCGCTGCCCGGCGGCGCCACCACGGCCGTGCTCGCCACCATGCTGGTGATCTTCCTGCTCGGTTTCTTCCTCGACACCTTCGAGATCATCTTCATCGTGGTGCCGATCGCGGCGCCGGCGCTGATCAAGCTGGGCGTGGACCCGATCTGGCTCGGCGTGATGATCGGGATGAACCTGCAGACCAGCTTCCTGACGCCACCCTTCGGCTTCGCGCTGTTCTACCTGCGCGGCGTGGCGGCAAAATTCGTCGCCACGCTCGACATCTACCGCGGGGCACTGCCCTTCGTCGGGTTGCAGCTGCTGGGACTGGCGCTGCTGTGGGTACTGCCGGGGCTGGCCACCGAGTTGCCCGCACGCCTGTTCGCGAGCCCCGAGCCCGCAGCGCTGCTCGCGCCCGCGTCGAGCGGCCTGCCGCAGGCGCCCGCCGGCTCGCCGGTGGCCGACGACTTCAGCGACCTGCTGGAACCGCCCTCCTCGGGCCGCAACCCACCGTGGATGGACGACTTTCGCGACCTGCTGTCGCCACCGTAGCTGCCACCCGGGGAACCGTGCACGAACTGCCCGGGGTCGCCGCAGGCGGGCGGTTCGTGCACGGTTTATCAGCGAAGACGGAACTCGAAGGGCAGCCGGCGCGCGTTCAGGAAGGCCTGCTCGCCGATGCGCGTCCACGGCATCACCTGTTCGCGGAAGGCCAGGAAGTCCTCGATGATGCGCTGCACGATGCGGTTCGGGGAACGGTCTGCCGCGTAGATTTCGTTCAGCACCTCGTTGGACTTCTCGCCGCAGGCGAGCAGCACCTCCTCGGGCAGCGCGCGCACGATCACGCCATGCTTCTGGACCAGGGTGCGCAGCGCCGGACCCGAGCGCGCGTTGAACTCGGCGAGCATGTCGGTGTAGGCGTGCGCGCAGGCCGCCTTCACGATGGACTGCAGCTCGGACGTCAGCGTGCGCCACGCCGCCTCGTTGATCATCAGCTGCAGCGCGGCGCCGGGCTCGTGGTAGCCGTGCGCGTAGTAGTACTTGCAGACCTGGTAGAAACCGAGCGCCAGGTCGTTGTAGGGGCCGATCCACTCGGCGCCGTCGATCGCGCCCGACTGCAGCGCCGGGTAGATGTCGCCGCCCGCGAGCGAGACCGGCGTGACCCCGAGTTTCTGCAGCACGCGGCCCTGGTTGCCGGGCGCGCGGAACTTCAGCCCCTCCAGGTCGCTCAGCGAACGGATCTCGCGTTTGAACCAGCCGAGCATCTGCGTACCGGTGCTCCCGGCCAGGAAGCCGCGAATGCCGAAGGGCGCGTAGAGCTCGTCCCAGAGCTGCTGGCCGTTGCCGTACATGACCCAGGCCTGCATCTCGTCGGCCGTGAAGCCGAAGGGAAATGCCGTGAAGAAGGCAGAACCCTCGCTCTTGCCCGTGTGGTAGTAGGCACCGTCGTGGCCCATCTGCGCCGTGCCGTTCGCCACCGCGCTGAAGCACTCGAGCGCCGGCACCAGTTCACCGGCGCCGTACACGCGCACGGTGAGCCGCCCGCCGCTCATGGCGGTGATGTTCGCCGCGAGCCGCTCGGCGCCGGCGCCGAGTCCCGGCAGGCCCTTGGGCCAGCTCGTGACCATGCGCCACTCCCGGCGCTCCTGCGCGATCGCCGGCGCGCCCACCACGGCGCCACCGCCCACGGCGGCGGCCTTCAAGAGGGAACGGCGTTTCACGCGCTCACACGCCCGTGGCGGGTCGCGCCATCTTCGGGTTGAGTCCTGTCGAGTCGTAGAGCTTCATCGCGGTTCCTCGTTGTCGCCGGTGGCGCGCCGCCGGGCCCGTGCGGCGCCGAGGATGGTAGGAACAATGCCCCGTCCGGGCAAGCGGCGCCACCACCCCTCGCGAAAAATTGACCTCGCGCAATGCCGATGCCCTCGACGCAGATTAACTTACACCTAAGTTTTTATGCCATAATGCGCCACCGATCCTCGCGCAACAGCCAGCCGGAGCACGCCATGAGCACAGCCAGACTTCCCATCACCGACACGCAGGGCCTGCGACAGGCGCTCGCGGAAGCCAATCTGCCCACACTGCTGATGGTCTACGTCCAGTACACGCAGGACGAGGCCTATCTCGAGCGCTTCGCGCCGTGCATCCGCTCGATGTTCTCGATCGAGCCGACCAATATTCCCGAGGAGCTCGCGGCGGATCTGCGCGAGCGCCTGTTCGAGTTGCTCACGCGTGCCGATCCGCCGCAGGAAAAGCCGCTGTCGCGCGAGTTCGTGCGCCGCATGATGAGCGTCAACGTGGGCGAGGAAGTCGCCGCGGAGCAGGTGCCGGTACTCTACGACCAGATGGCGTTCGAGAAGCCGGTGCCGCGCAAGGAACTGCCGGGCCGCAAGCAACCGCCCGCCGACTTCAAGGTGGCCGTGATCGGCGCCGGCATGGGCGGCATCGCCGCGGGGGTCAAGCTCGGCGAGGCGGGCTACGAGTTCACGATCATCGAGAAGAATGCCGATTTCGGCGGCACCTGGCTGGAGAACGTCTATCCCGGCGTGGCCGTCGACACGCCCAGCCATTTCTACTCCTACTCCTTCGAGCAGAATCCCGACTGGAGCAGCTATTACCCCAAGGGCGCGGAGATCGAGCGCTACCTGCTCGGCGTCGCGGAGAAGTACGGACTGCGCGACAAGGTGCTGTTCAACACGCGCGTGCTCGGCTGCGCCTGGGACGAAGCAAAGCAGCTGTGGCGCGTCAGCACGAGTTCCGGCGGCAGGGAACAGGTACTGGAGTTCAATGCCATCATCAACGGCCACGGGGTGCTGAACCGCTGGTCGATGCCGGACATCCCGGGGCTGAAGGATTTCAAGGGTCCCGCGATGCACTCCGCAGGCTGGGATCCCTCCGTGGACCTGCGCGGCAAGCGCGTGGCGCTGATCGGCACCGGCGCCAGCGGCGCGCAGCTCGGCACCGCCACGGCACCCGTGGCCGCGCACCTGACGGTATTCGAGCGCTCGAAGCACTGGGTGATGCACAACCCCGAACTGCGGCACGATGTCACCGAGGGCATCCGCTTCGCGCTGCGCGAGATCCCGCATTTCAAGGAATGGTTCCGCTTCCGCGTGTACTGGTTCTCCGGCGACGGTCTCTACGGCAACGTGCTGGGCGACCCGGACTGGCCGCACCAGGACGTCTCGATCTCGGCGCAGAACCACGGCGCGCGCGAGTACGCGCTGGGCTACATGCGCGA
>DAORUQ010000154.1:0-7598 GCA_035433265.1 Pseudomonadales bacterium
TCGGCGCTGCGGTTCGCGCGCTCGGCGACCTGGCGCTCGCGCGCCAGCAGCAGGTAGAGCGCCGCCAACGGCAGCTGGCGCGCGCGCGAGTGACCGGCATCGCGGAATATCGCATCGGCGTGCTGCTCGATGAACGCGGTGTGCACCTCCTCCGCGGCAAAGGCAGGGTGCGCGACGAGGTTGTGCAGGAAGGCGATGTTGGTCGTGAGCCCGCCGATGCGGTACTCGGCGAGCGCGCGCTTGAGGCGCGCCAGCGCGCGCGGGCGCGTCTCGTCCCACACGACCAGCTTGGCAATCATCGGATCGTAATGGATGCTGACATCGTCACCCTGCACCACGCCGGTGTCCACGCGCACGTGCTCGCTCTCCTGCGGTGGCTGCAGCCAGGCCAGCCGCCCGGTGACCGGCAGGAAATCGTTGCGCGGATCCTCGGCGTAGATGCGCACCTCGAGCGCGTGCCCGTGCACCGCGAGCTCCTCCTGGCGCCGCGGCAGCGGCTCCCCGGCCGCCACGCGCAGCTGCCATTCCACGAGGTCCTGGCGCGTGATCATCTCCGTGACCGGGTGCTCCACCTGCAGCCGCGTGTTCATCTCCATGAAATAGAACTCGCCACCCGCGCTGAGCAGGAACTCCACGGTGCCCGCACCGCGGTAACCGATCGCCTCGGCCGCGCGCAGCGCCGCGTGTCCCATCGCGCTGCGCACCGCCGGCGTCATGCCGGGCGCCGGCGCCTCCTCCACGACTTTCTGGTGGCGCCGCTGCAGCGAGCAGTCGCGCTCGAACAGGTAGACGCCGTTGCCATGGTTGTCGCAGAAGACCTGGATCTCGACGTGGCGCGGACGGATCAGGCATTTCTCGACCAGCATGTGGCTGTCGCCGAAGGCCTTGTCGGATTCGCGCCGCGCCGCGGCCAGCGCCTCGGGAAATTCGGCCGCGCTGTCGACGCGCCGCATGCCCTTGCCGCCGCCGCCGGCCGCGGCCTTGAGCAGCACCGGATAGCCGATGAGCCCGGCCTCGGCGAGCAGCAGCGCGTCGTCCTGGTTCTCGCCGTGGTAACCCGGCACCAGGGGCACAGCGGCGTTTTCCATGATGCGCTTGGCCGCGCTCTTGGAGCCCATCGCCGCGATCGCCTCCGGCGGCGGGCCGATGAACACCAGGCCGTTGTCGGCGCACAGCTGCGCGAAAGCGGCATTCTCGGACAGGAAGCCGTAGCCGGGATGGATGGCCTGGGCGCCCGTGGCGCGCGCGGCCGCGATGATGCGCTCGCCGCAGAGGTAGGACTCGCGCGGCGCCGCGGCACCGATGTGCACCGCCTCGTCGGCCATGCTGACATGCAGTGCATCGCGGTCGGCATCGGAGTACACCGCCACGGTGTGGATGCCGAGGCGGCGCGCGGTGCGGATCACGCGGCAGGCGATTTCGCCGCGGTTGGCGATCAGGATCTTCTCGAACATTTTCACCCACCTCGTGGGTCCGGCTTCAGCCGGACGTCTTTTCGGAACGATTGCGATGTTCGGCTGAAGCCGAACCTACATGCGGAACACGCCGAAACGCGTGGGCTCGATCGGCGCGTTCAGCGACGCCGAAATACCCAGCCCCAGCACCATGCGCGTCTCGGCGGGGTCGATCACGCCGTCGTCCCACAACCGCGCCGAGGCGAAGTAGGGATGGCCCTGTTCCTCGTAACGCTCGACGATCGGGCGCTTGAACCCGGCCTCCTCCTCGGCGCTCCAGGTCTCGCCCTGGCGTTCCTTCTGGTCGCGCTTGATCTGCGCCAGCACGCCGGCGGCCTGCTCTCCGCCCATCACCGAGACGCGCGCGTTGGGCCACATGAACAGCAGGCGCGGGTCGTAGGCGCGCCCGCACATGCCGTAGTTGCCGGCACCGAAGGAGCCGCCGATCAGCACGGTGAACTTGGGCACCGCGGCGCACGCGACCGCGGTCACCATCTTCGCGCCGTGCTTGGCGATGCCGCCGGTCTCGTACTGGCGCCCCACCATGAAGCCGGTGATGTTCTGCAGGAACACCAGCGGAATGCCGCGCTGCGCGCACAACTCGACGAAGTGCGCGCCCTTCTGCGCCGACTCGCTGAACAGGATGCCGTTGTTGGCGACGATGCCCACCGGGTAGCCCCAGATGCGCGCGAAGCCGCAGACCAGCGTGGTGCCGTAGAGCGACTTGAACTCGTCGAATTCCGAGGCGTCCACGATGCGCGCGATCACCTCGCGCACGTCGTAGGGCTTGCGTGTGTCGCGCGGAATCACACCGTATATCTCGTCCGCGGCGTAGCGCGGCTCGCGCACGGGCGCCACATCGAGCGTGAGGTTCTTCACGCGGTTCAGGCGCGCCACGGCACGGCGTGCCAACTCCAGCGCGTGATGGTCGTTGCGCGCATAGTGGTCCGCGACCCCGGAGGTGCGGCAGTGCACGTCGGCGCCACCCAGGTCCTCGGCGCTCACGATCTCGCCGGTCGCCGCGCGCACCAGCGGCGGACCGCCGAGGAAGATCGTGCCCTGCTGGCGCACGATGATCGCCTCGTCGGCCATCGCCGGCACGTAGGCCCCGCCCGCGGTGCAGGAGCCCATCACCACCGCGATCTGCGCGATATTGCGCGCCGACATATTGGCCTGGTTGAAGAAGATGCGCCCGAAGTGCTCGCGGTCCGGGAACACCTCGTCCTGGCGCGGCAGGTTCGCACCGCCCGAATCCACCAGGTAGATGCACGGCAGGTTGTTCTCCGCGGCGATGGTCTGCGCCCGCAGGTGCTTTTTCACGGTGAGCGGATAGTAGGTGCCGCCCTTGACGGTCGCGTCGTTGGCGACGATCACGCACTCCTGCCCGCTGACGCGCCCGATGCCGGTGACGATGCCCGCCGCCGGCACGTCCTCGTCGTAGACGCCCATCGCGGCGAGCGCGGAGAACTCGAGGAAGGGCGCGCCGGGATCGAGCAGCGCGTCGATGCGCTCGCGCGGCAACAGCTTGCCGCGGCTGGTGTGCAGCGCGCGCGCCTTCTCGCCGCCGCCGCCGCGCGCCGCGGCCAGCTTCCCGCGCAGGTCCTGCACCTGCGCCTGCATGGCCGCGCGGTTGTCGGCGAACTCCTGGCTGCGCGTGTTGAGCGCGCTCTGGATCACGTTCATGACTGGTCCCTGTGCCCGCTCAGCGGGTTTCGTTGAACAATTCGCGCCCGATCAGCATGCGGCGTATCTCGGAGGTGCCCGCGCCGATCTCGTAGAGCTTGGCGTCACGCAGCAGCCGCCCGGTCGGGTAGTCGTTGATGTAGCCGTTGCCGCCGAGGATCTGGATCGCATCGAGCGCCGCCTTCGTCGCCGCCTCGGCCGTGTACAGGATCACCGCGGCGGCGTCCTTGCGCGCGGTCTCGTTGCGATCACAGGCCTTCGCCACGGCATAGAGGTAGGCGCGACTGGCGTTGAGCGCGGCGTACATGTCGGCGATCTTGCCCTGGACCAGCTGGAACTCGCCGATGGACTGGCCGAACTGCTTGCGCTCGTGCATGTAGGGAACGACCACGTCGAGACAGGCCTGCATGATCCCCACGGGGCCGCCCGAGAGCACCACGCGCTCGTAGTCCAGCCCCGACATCAGTACCGCCACGCCGCCGTTCTCGCGCCCGAGCACGTTCGCGGCCGGCACCTCGCAGTCCTCGAACACCAGCTCGCAGGTGTTGGAGCCGCGCATGCCGAGCTTGTCGAGCTTCTGCGCGCGCGAGAAGCCGGGGAAATCGCGCTCGACGATGAAGGCCGTGATACCGCGCGAGCCGGCCGCGGGATCGGTCCTGGCGTAGATCACGTAGACGCTGGCGTCGGGCCCGTTGGTGATCCACATCTTGTTGCCGTTGAGCACGTAGCGGTCGCCGCGCTTCTCGGCGCGCAGGCGCATGCTGACCACGTCGGAACCGGCGTTCGGCTCGCTCATCGCCAGCGCGCCGACGTGCTCGCCGCTCACCAGTTGCGGCAGATAGCGGCTCTTCTGCGCCTCGCTGCCATTGCGGTGGATCTGGTTCACGCAGAGATTGGAGTGCGCGCCGTAGGAGAGCCCCACCGCCGCCGAGGCGCGGCTCACCTCTTCCATCGCGACGGCGTGCGCCAGGTAGCCCATGCCGGAGCCGCCGTACTGCTCGGCGACGGTCATGCCGAGCAGCCCGAGCTCGCCGAACTTGCGCCACAAGTCGGCGGGAAAATTGTTTTCGCGATCGATCGCCGCGGCGCGCGGCGCGATCTCGGCGGCGCAGAAGGCCGCGACGGTATCGCGCAGCATGTCGATATCCGCGCCGAGATCGAAGTTCAACGCGGGCCAGGAAATGCTCATCGGTTCGCCCTCCGGCGTGCGGGTCGGGTGGGTGCGGCTTCGGCGTCGGCTTCGGCTTCGGCGTCGGCTTCGGCGTCGGCGTCGACGTCGGCGAGCGAGGCAAGGCAGCCGGCCTCGACGGCGTCGAGCTCGGCCAGCATCGCCTGCAGATCCGCCAGCCGCGCCTGCAGCGCCACGCGCTGCTCGCGCACGCGTTCGAGCAGACGCCGCAACTGCTGTTCGTTGCCGTGCTCCGGATCGTACATCGCGATGATCTCGCGGCTCTCCTCGAGGCTGAGCCCGAGGCGCTTGCCACGCACGATCAGCTTGAGACGGGTGCGGTCGGCCGCCGAGTAGACGCGCGCCTGTCCTCGGCGCGCCGGCGCCAGCAGGCCGAGCTCCTCGTAATGGCGCATGGTGCGCGCGGTGATGCCGAACTCCTGCGCGAGCTCGCGGATCGTGTAGCTCTTCTGCATCGCAGCGTCCCCGGATGGTGGCGCGGAAACGATACCTGCCGTTTACGTTAACGTCAACTTCGTGCGCCATCCGGGGCACGCAGGCCGCCATTCATGGCGACAGGCGCGGCCGACGAACCCTCTGTCGGCATGAATGCCGACCTAGATGGTCGTAACCAGCCCATCACCGATTTCACAAAGGGAACACTGAGCCGCTGAAAGGCCGCGTGCCGCGCAGCAAGCCCCATTCGCTCGCAAGTTGCGCCCGCGCAAACGCTGCAGCGGGCAGCGTTGCGCCGAGGCCCGCGCTGCAGCGATGATGTCCGCCATGTCAGCCCCGAAGACAGCGAGGACATCGATGAGCGCTGCCCCGCCGACCGACTGGAACCCGGCGTCGCCGGAAGTGCTGAACGACCAGATCGCCGCCTACGATGCGATGCGCCGGCGCTGCGCGATCGCGCATAGCGACTACCTGTGGTGGTCGCTGTTCCGGCATGCCGATCTGATGCGCGTGCTGCACGACCCGGCGAGCTTCAGCAATGCCGCGTCGAACCATCTGTCGATTCCGAATGCGATGGACCCGCCGGAACACACGCCGTACCGGCAGATCATCGAGCGCTATTTCAGCGTCGAGCGCATGGCCGACTTCGAGCCCACGTGCCGGGCGATCGTCGATGCGTTGATCGCGGCCCTGCCGCGCGGCGAACCCTTCGAGGCGATGGCCGGCTTCGCCCAGCCGTTCGCGCTGCGCATCCAGTGCGCGTTCATGGGCTGGCCCGACCGCCTGCACGAGCCGCTGCGCCAGTGGATCGCCGACAACCATCGCGCCACGCGCGCCGGCGACCGCTCGGCAATGGCGCGGATCGCGCTCGAGTTCGACGGCTACATCAAGCAGCAACTGGTGCAGCGGCGCGATGCGGGCGCAGCAGCGGCCGACGACGTGACCAGCAGGCTGCTGGGCGAGCGCATCCACGGCCGCGCGCTGAGTGACGAGGAAATCGTCAGCATCGTGCGCAACTGGACGGTCGGCGAACTGGGTACGATCGCCGCGAGCGTCGGCATCCTGCTGCACTACCTGGCCACGCATCCGGCGCTGCAGGACGAGCTGCGCCGACGGCCTGGCGAGCTGCCGGCGGCCATCGACGAGATCCTGCGCATCCACCCGCCGCTGATTGCCAACCGCCGCGTCACCACCTGCCCGGTCGAGATCGGTGGCCGCCGGCTCGACGCCGGCGAGCGCCTGACGCTGATCTGGGCGGCAGCCAACCGCGACGAAGCGGTGTTCGGCGACCCCGATGCCTTCGACCCCGCGCGCAACGCCGGCAACAACCTGCTGTATGGCGCCGGCGTGCATGTCTGCCCCGGGGCACCGTTGGCCCGGCTCGAACTGCGCGTGCTGATGCAAGCGCTGCTGGCGGGCACGCATGCAATCGGGCTCACCGCCGAGTCCGCCCCGCAACGCGCGAGCTTCCCGGGCAGCGGTTTTGCGGTGTTGCCACTCCGCCTGCAGTAACAGGCGACCGTCAGCCCGGCGGCGCGGCGGCGCGCGCCGCCTTCTCGCGCTCGACCCGCTCGGTGACGTCGCGCGCCACCGCGACCGAACCGACGACCGCGCCCGCGCCGTCGCGCACGAGCGCGAAGCTCATCTCGACATAGAGCTTGCGCCCCGACTTGTGCAACCCGCGGGTCAGCGTCGCGTGGCCGTTCAGGCGCAGCGTGCCGCTGATCATCGCCGCGTCGAAGCCGCGCCAGTGGGCGGCGCGCAGGTGCTCGGGGATCATCAGGTCCAGCCGCTGGCCGGTGGCCTCTGCGGCGCTGAAACCGAACATTGCTGCCGCTGCGGCGTTCCAGCGTTCGATCACGCCGTCGCGGTTGGCGAAGACCACCGCCTCGGCGATGTGCTCGACGATCGCTGCGTCCAGGGATTGCGGTGCGTTCATGTTCAGGGCTCTCAATCCAGTTCGGTGTACAGATCGATGTCGAACGCCGGGTTCTCGACCACGCCGCCGGGCGCATGACCGCGCGGGGTCGACCAGAACGCGTGTCGCGCCGATGCGCTGATGGCCGCTGTGGTGCACGTGGCCGTGCAACCACGGCGCCGGCTGCCAGCGGCGCATCGGCTGCGCGTCCACACGGCCCTCACCAGCCCATCACTTCCTTCACGAAGGGAACACTGAGCCGCCGCCCGGCGCCCAGCGATGCGGTATCCAGACGATCCAGCACGGCGATCAGCGCCGCCATGCCGCGCGGACTGCGCTGCCAGACGAAGCGCGCCACCCCGGGCTCCAGCGTGATGCCGCGATTGTGCGCGCGCAGCACCAGCGCGGCGATCTTGCCCTCGTCATCGGGCTCGGCCAGCGCGCCGATCGCCCCGCCCTGCAGGCGCGAGCGCAGGTCCGCGAGCGCGAGCCCGGCCTGCTGCGGCGGCAGCGCCGCGGCCAGCAGCAGGCGGCAGCCGGTTTCCAGGCAGCGGTTGTAGAGATGGAACATCGCCTCTTCCCAGTCGCGTCGGCCCGCGACCGCGTCCGCGTCGTCGAGGCAGACCAGTGCGTGCGCCTCGAGGCCCGCGAGCAACTCCGCCGGTGGCGCATCCTGCAACTCGCCGAGCGGCAGGTAGACGATCGCACCCCCGCGCGCCTCGACCGCGTGGCAGGCTGCCTGCAGCAGGTGGGTGCGCCCGCTGCCGCCCGGACCGTGCAGGAACAGGCTGCCTTGGCCGACCGCGAGGAAATGGTGCAATGCCTCGACCGCCGCGCGATTCTGCGCGCAGACCAGGAAGTTCGCGAACGAGGCCTCGTCGGGGAGGCGCACCGGCAGCGGCAATTGCGTGGGCATCAG
>DAORUQ010000155.1:0-7451 GCA_035433265.1 Pseudomonadales bacterium
ACGAGGAGTTCCGCGAGGTGGCGATGGACACGGCGCAAGCCGCGGCCTATCGCGATCTGTCTGGCCGGCTGACCGCGGAGCTCAAGCAGGCTCTGGCGAAGCGGGACACGACGCTGCTCGGTGTGGTCCTCAACGTGCTGCTGGCCTGGTCGGATTGCTGCTTCCGGTCGGAGACGGTAGTGCATCCGCGCACGCGCCAGACCTTGGCCTTCGTCCCGGCTCAGTTCAACGAGCTGGAGGTGATGCCGAAGGAGCGCGAGCTGATCGAGATCTGCAAGCAGGAGAAGGCGGAAGGTCGCAAGACGCTGGTCTATTCGGTCTACACCGGCACGCGCGACACCACGTCGCGCCTGAAGGTGCTGCTGGAGCAGGAAGGTTTTCGAGTGGCGGTGCTGCGCGCAAGCGTGGACGCCTCCCGCCGCGAAGACTGGATCGCCGAGCAGTTGGATCGTGGGATCGACGTGCTCATCACCAACCCGGAGCTGGTCAAGACGGGCCTCGATCTGTTGGAGTTTCCGACGATCGTGTTCATGCAGTCGGGCTACAACGTCTACAGCCTGCAGCAGGCCGCAAGACGCTCATGGCGTATCGGCCAGAAGCAGGCCGTGCGCGTGATCTATCTCGGCTACGCCGCTTCCTCGCAGATGACCTGCCTGGGACTGATGGCCAAGAAGATCATGGTCTCGCAAAGCACGTCGGGAGACGTACCCGAATCGGGACTGGATGTGCTGAATCAGGACGGTGATTCCGTCGAGGTGGCACTGGCCCGGCAATTGGTGCATTGATCCCACATATCTTGGCGGCCCCTCGGGGCCGCTTTATTTTTGGTGAACGGCTTCGCGCCCTCGGCTCAGAACTCCTCGTCGAATGTTCTCGACGTTTCGGTTCATCAAGTGCCTGACGACGTTCGCGTACAGCCAGCGCTTAAAGCCCTTCAAGTTCGTTCCGTGTCTGGCGTAGAACGCCTCCGGCGAATTGAAAACTCCGTAGTCCCGGTTGATTCCCTCTCGCTGGATATAGGTGTCGCAACCTTTCCAGTCCACCGCCGGGTTCTGCAAGTCCGGCGTCGCGGCTCCATATCCGCAGAAGGAACCCGACTGATGGGCGAAGCGCCTCTGGAGCGAAGACAGATAAGGCTTGTCGAGGATGAACCCTTCCAGGTTTACCCAACGGCCTTCGAAGAAGACTTCTACCCAACTGTGGATGATGCTGCGCGGTGCAAGGAGATACCACAGACCAGTGACAGCACCTTTCTGAAGCTGCTTGTCTATGGTGAAGCCATGGAATCGACATGGCACGCCCACTGCACGCAGCAGGGCCATCAACAAGGTGCCTTTCGTGTTGCATTGGCCGATACCTTCGGCCAGAACTCGTGAAGCCGGCAAGTCGTCGGACACGTTGTAGCCGAAGGCCACCTCGTCTCTCACGTAATCGTAGACAGCGCCAATGCGCTGGAATACCGGCAGCATCGACCAGCCACGTGCGGCAACAAGCCCGGCAATGCTGGGATGGGCGTAGTCGAGCAAGGCTGTGGGCTCGGTCAAGTCGCTTGTAGGACTGTTATCAACCATGGCTTTAGGTGAAACACAATGCATTGTCGGTAGTGCCTAGCCCCAGGCCGCCTCCAGGCGCTTCTGCAACAGCAACAGCAGCAGAACCGCGACCGCCACCCCTGTTGCCGCGGCCACGGAGGGCAGGTCTGGCAGCGCAAAGCCGAACAGATGCCGGAGCAGCGGGATGCCGATCACGATGACCAGAAGGGCCAGCGTCGCAAGCACCATCCCCCACAACGCTCGATTGTGCAACCGCATGATCTGTCCCACACCGGCGCTGAACGAGCGATTGGCCAGGATCAGCGCAATGTTCGAGGCCACCAGCGCGATGAAGGCGGAGGTCCTCGCCGCTTCGTCGGACCACCCGAGCCGCAGCAGCAACCAGAACAGCAGACCGACCAGCGTCAGCACCACGGTACCCTGTAGCAGGCTCCGCGCGATCATGGACAGCGAGAACAGCGGCGCGCCGGGATCGCGCGGCGGCCGCTGCATTACATCGCGTTCTTCGTCTTCCGCCTCGAAGGCGATCGAGCAGACGGGATCGATCACGATTTCGAGGAACGCGATGTGCATCGGCGTGAACAGCAGCGGCCAGCCGAACATCAGGGGGACCAGCGTCAGCCCGGCGATCGGGACGTGCACCGCGAAGACGAAGCGCATCGCCTTGCGCAGGTTGTCGTAGATGCGCCGACCCAGCCGGATCGCCCGCACCAGCGTTGCGAAATCGTCGTCCAGCAGCACGAGCGACGATGCCTCGCGCGCGACGTCCGTGCCGCGCCCGCCCATCGCGATGCCGATGTGAGCAGCCTTGAGCGAGGGCGCGTCGTTGACGCCGTCACCGGTCATCGCGACCACTTCGCCGTTGGCCTTCAGGGCCTGGACGATGCGCAGCTTCTGCTCGGGCGCAACCCGCGCGAAGACCGTCGTCGTCGCCACGCTGCGCCGCAGGGCCGGCTCGTCCAGCAATGCGACCTCGTGGCCCCGAAGCGCGCCGCCCCGGCCGTCGATGCCCGCCTGGCGGGCGATGGCCAGCGCCGTCCCCGGGTGGTCGCCGGTGATCATCACCACGCGGATGCCCGCGCGCCGGCAATCCTCGACCGCCTGCGGCACGTCGTCCCGCAGCGGATCGGCGAACCCCACCAGTCCGAGCAACCGGAATTCGAAGCCTTGCTGGGTGTCGGGCCACTCGGTGCCGGACCAGGCTGCACCCGCCACCGCCAGCACGCGCATGCCCTGGTCGGCCAGCGTGCCTGCCTCGGCCAGCATCTGGTCGCGCTCGTCGTCGGGCAGGCCGCACAGCAACGCCACGGTCTCCGGCGCTCCCTTGGCCGCCACGACATGCCGATCGCTGCCAGGCATTCGCCAGACATGGGACATCACGGGCCATTGCGGGCTCAGGCTGTACTCGTGCACCAGCTCCCAATCGGCTGGAACATGCCCGGGGCGACGTTGCGCCGATTGGTGGAACGCACGCTCCATCGGATCGACGGGCTCGCGCTCGCTGGCCAGCACGCCGTAGCGCCGCAGCTCGTCGAACGCCTCGCCCGGATCGCCGTCGCGGGCGCGCCAGGCCGTCCTGCCTTCGGGACCGAAGCGCATCAGCGCCTCGATGGCCATCTTGTTCTGGGTCAGGGTGCCCGTCTTGTCGGTGCACAGCACCGTGGCCGCACCCAGCGCTTCGATGGTGGCCGCGCGGCGCGTCAGCACGCGATGCCGCGACAGCCGCCACGCGCCCATGGCCATGAAGACCGTGAGGATCAGCAGGAACTCCTGCGGCAGCATGGACATCGCCATGGTGATGCCGGCCAGCGCGCCGCCCAGCCAGTCGCCGCGGGTCCAGGCGAACAGCAGGCCGACGGCCACGCTCACCACGAGGCCGAGCGCGGAGAACCAGCGCACGAGCTGACGGGTCTGCCGGTGCAGCGGCGTGGCCTGCGTCTCGATGGCCCCGAGCGTCTTGCCGATGCGGCCGATCTCGCTGCGCGCGCCGGTGGCCGTCACGCATGCCACCGCCTGTCCGGCGACCACCATCGTGCCGGCATGGACCTGGACCACGGCAGCATGCGCGGAAGGGTCGTGGTCGGCCGACTTGAGCACCGGCAGCGATTCGCCGCTCAAGAGGGATTCGTCGACGGCCAGGTCGTTGGCCTCCAGCAGCCGGGCATCGGCCGGCACGCGGTCGCCCTCGGCCAGCTCGATCCGGTCGCCGACCACGAGTTCGGTGCCCGCGATCCGTTGTCGCTGCCCGTCCCGCCAGACCAGCGCGCGCGGGCTGGTCATGTCGTGCAGCGCTTCCAATACCCGCTCGGTGCGCCGCTCCTGCACCAGGGTGATGGCGACGATCACGACCAGGAAGGCCAGCAGCACGCCGGCTTCCGAGACGTCGCCCAGCACGAGGTAGATGGTCACGGCCGCCGCCAGGAGCTGGAACATCGGCTCGCGCACCACCTCGCGCAGGATGCGCCACACCGTCCGCTTCGGCGGCCGCGGCAGTTCGTTCGGCCCCTCCTGTGCGAGCAAGCGGGCCGCCTGCTCGGAACTGAGCCCCGCGGACGGATAGCTGTCGGCTGCGCTCATGGTGCTAGAGGCCCAGTTTCGCGCCGGCGCCGAACAGGGTAGCGAGACCTAGCAGCGCGAAGATGGCGGCGGCGATGGAGTGCACCAGCTTCATCGGAATCTTGGCGGCGAGCTTGTCGCCGACGAACACCGCCGGCACATCGGCGATCAACATCCCGAGCGTGGTGCCGATGATCACGATCAGCGGCGCGCCGTAGTGCGCGGCCATGGCCACCGTTGCGATCTGCGTCTTGTCGCCCATCTCGGCCAGGAAGAAGGTGACGAGGGTTGCGCCGAAGACGCCGAACTTCCGGGCGACCTGGGTTTCCTCTTCCTCGATCTTGTCGGGGATCAGCGTCCAGACCGCCATCCCGATGAAGGACAGGCCCAGCACCCAGCGCAGGATCTCCGGGCTGACGTTGGCGGTGATCCAGGCCCCGAGCGCGCCGGCCAGGCCGTGATTGACGGTGGTCGCGGCCAGGATCCCCAGGATGATCGGAAACGGCTTCTTGAAGCGAGCCGCGAGGATGAACGCGAGGAGCTGCGTCTTGTCGCCGATCTCGGCGAGCGCCACGACCCCGGTCGAAACGAGGAGAGATTCCATCAGAGTACCCAGGCCGGACGCGAGACGATTGACCACGACGTATCCCCGGCCTTGTCGGAGACATCGTGGTCAAAGGTCTTGCCAAGCTTGGGACTGCTTACGCCATGACCTGCGGGTCAAGTGTGTTGACGTAAGCCTCTTCGCGATGAAGAGCGGCTACTCCCCAATGACGCGCACATTGTAACAGGCCCGTCGCGCCGGATCGAGGAGGGAGTGCCGCTGCAGTGTTCTCCGCACTGGTGGCGATCACGCCATGAATCGGGTGCATTCCAGTTCCCTTTGTTTGCTGCCCGAGCGCTCTATGGCGGCGATGGTGAGGGCTCCGTGTTCCAGGGAATCGCCCCATGCAACCACTCACCTGCGTCGCTCATCGCCTGGCTGTGTCCGCCGTGCTGGCCGGCTGCGTGCTCGTCACCGGCTGCGCCGCGACGGGCACGGCGAGCAACTCGACTGTCCATGACTCGCTTCCCGAGCCTGCGGTGTTGGTCAGGACCATCGCCCCGGAGCCCGAGCCGAGCCTGATCCCGGTGGCCCGCTACGGCCGCTACACGCTGGTCGAGATGGTGCCGGAGCCGGCGCAGCGCGACCTGCTGCGCCAGGTGATCGAGATTTCGATTCCGCGGACCCTGGACGCAAGCGTCGGCGATGCCCTGCGGCACGTGCTGCTGCGCACCGGCTACCGCCTTTGCGATGCGCCGGACGCCGCATCGCTGTTCACGCTGCCGCTGCCGGCGGCGCATCTGCGGCTCGGGCCGCTGCCGCTGCGCGATGCCTTGCTCGTACTTGCCGGCTCGGCCTGGGAACTGTCCGTCGATGACGCTTCGCGCTCGGTGTGCTTCACGCGCGCTGCCGCCTCGCGCTCCGCGAGCGCAAGCCCCGCCCCGGCCACCCCATCATCGAGCGCGCCGGTCGCCGAACCCGCCCAACTCGAGGAGTCACAGCCATGATCGTCCCGCAGCTCCAGTCCGAGAACGCCGGCCGTGCGCGCTGGTTGAAGATCGCAGCCGCCGCGTGGCTGTTGCTCGTGAGCGCTCTGGCTGTGGTCAACAGCGTAGGCCTGTCGCGCCTGACCGAGCAAAGCCAAGCCAGCGCCCAGGATGCGCACGTGCAGGCGATCAACACGCGCGTCGCCGAACTCGAACAGCAAGCGGCGGCCTCGAAGAACCAGCCCAAGCCCGTCACCCAACCCGACTTCGAGGCCGCCCGCAAGACGCTGGACGAACGCCTGGCGCAGGTTGAGCAGGCCCAGGCGGGAGACACCCATGCGGGTGACTTCCAAGCGCTGCAGGCGCGCGTGGGCGACATCGAAGCGCGCATGAAGAGAACCGCCGCGCCTGTCGCGATACCCCGGCGTGCCGCCGAGCCGGCCAAGCCCAAGGTGCCAGAGCCTCCGTTCAACGTCGTGGGCGTGGACTTGCGCGGCGGCGAGCGCTTCCTGTCGGTGGCGGCACCTAGGGCCTCGTCGGTGCTGGACGTTTGGCTGCTGCGCGAAGGCGATGCCGTGGGCGCTTGGCATTTGCTGGCGATCGAGGCGCGCGCCGCCGTGTTTAGCGTGGACGGCCAGACCCAGCGCATCGCGCTGCCGTAGGAGCCGGCCATGAAGCGCGCCGCAATCTGCTTCGCCGGCATCCTCGTTCTCGTCGCGAGCGCGGCCCGGGCACAGTCGGCGCCGGTCGCCTCCTCGCGCGCGGTGCCCGCCCAGGTCCAGAGCAGCAACGATGCCGCGCTGGACGAACGCCTGGCACGCGATTGGGGCCTGCGGCCCGAGGAGTGGGCGCGCTACCGCCAACTGATGCAGGGACCGCTGGGCATCTACTCCCCAAACCTCGATCCGCTCACGGCGCTGGGCATCGAGGCGCGCAGCGACGAGGAACGCAACCGCTATGCGGAGCTGCAGGTGCAGGCGGAATCGAAGCGCGTGGGCAAGACGCTGGCCTACCAGCGGGCCTACGACGCGGCCTGGAAGCGGCTCTATCCGGGGCAGCAGCGCGTGAGCATGCCAGGCGCGAAGGCGCCGGGCGCCGGCAACCGGGGCTCGGGCCGGCTGGCTGTCTTCGTGAAAGCCGAGTGCCCGCCGTGCGAACAGCGCGTGCGCCAGTTGCAGGCGGCCGGCACCGCCTTCGACCTCTACATGGTCGGCAGCCGCCAGGAAGACGCCCGCATCCGCCAGTGGGCGACGCAGGCCGGCATCGACGCCGGCCGCGTGCGCTCGCGCACCATCACGCTCAACCATGACGCCGGGCGCTGGCTGTCGCTCGGCCTGCCCGGCGATCTGCCCGCCGTGGTGCGCGAGGTCAACGGCCAATGGCAGCGGCAGTAGCGGCAACAACGTTGGTGCACCGCGCCTGCTGCACGGCCCTGGTCCTCGGCCTCTGCGCCAGCGCAGCCTTCGCCTTCGGCCAAGAGGTGCCACCGCCCGCCTACCAGCTCGCCGCACAGCAGGCGGGCGTGCCGTCCCCGGTGCTGTTCGCGGTAGCGCTGCAGGAGAGCGGCGCACGGCTGCGCGGCCGCCTGATCCCCTGGCCGTGGACGCTCAACGTCGCCGGCCGGGCCGAACGCTACGCCACACGTGCGGAAGCCTGTGCAGGCATCCGTCGGGCGCTCGCCCGCACGCCGGCCAACCGCGTCGACGTCGGCCTCGGTCAGGTCAACCTCGGCTACCACGCGCACCGCTACGAGCATCCCTGCGATCTGCTCGACCCATATCGCAACCTCGCCATCGCCGCGGAAATCCTGCA
>DAORUQ010000156.1:0-7352 GCA_035433265.1 Pseudomonadales bacterium
GGCTGGCAGCGCGCAGGATCCTGATCTTCACGGGATTTGACGCCTGATGCTCTCTTTGGCCGTGGCCCAGTCTTCAGCTGATTCCGCGCCGCTGCGGTAGCGGACTTCGCGCTCGGCAAGGACACCCTCGTGCCACTCGGGAGAGGAGACGTCGTCCGCATGGCGGCACAGGTCGTCCCAGATTGCCTCCATCGTGCTCAGCTTTTCTGCGGTGCTCATCTGATCGAGCCTGATTGCTTCGCTCATGCCGCCCTCCAAGTCTGGCTGGTCTGCGGGGACCACAATATGCAATCGGCGAATGCGAGTACAGCGTCCGGTGCCTGCGCCCGCCCTACGCTCACTTCGGTCCGCGCCGTCGCGACTCCCGCACCATCCGCCCCGCGGCAGTGGAGAGGCCGGCACACCGCGCCCCGGGAGGCCACCGAGTCTTGATTGTCGGCGATCAGGAGCGATTGGATGCTTTGCCTCGGCGCTCCTGCTATCAATGAACTATCAATTTGTATCGAATTGATAGTTTCTTCCAAGATGCCTACTATCAGCCATCTATCAATTGCTACCAAATTGATACTTGGCTTGGATGACTGCCATGAAGCGGCCGGTACGACCCCCTTCGCTTCCCGAGTTGCTTGGCAAGCTCGAGCCGGCGCGTCTCGCGGAAATATTGACCCTGTACCCCATGGCGCAGGTCGACCGCGAAAGCTACCCGCACTGGGACCGCCTGCGCCGGCTGCCTGCGCCAGCAGGGCTCACAAATCACGAATGGTGGCTGGCCACCAAGTTCGCCCGGCAGCTGTCGTACCGCGAAACGCCGCTGACCGACCGCGAGGGCAAACCCTTCGTCATCGGCAAGCCCGACGCGCTGCTGCAGTTGCTTCCGCGGCTCGACAACCAGTTGGGCGGGAAGATCGGTCTCCAGGAACTGACCGTCAACCAGGACACGCGCTCGCGCTACGTCATCAGTTCGTTGATGGAGGAGGCGGTGACGTCCAGCCAACTCGAGGGGGCGGCCACGACGCGAGCCGACGCCATCGCGATGCTGCGCACCGGGCGCAAGCCGCGCGACCGGAGCGAGCGCATGATCCTCAACAATTACCTCGCGATGCAACGGATCGGGCAGCTGCGCAACGAGCCACTGACGCCGGACCTGGTCCTCGAGTTGCACGCCGTCGTTACCGAGGACACCCTGGACGAGGCACACTCGGCCGGCCGCATGCAGACACCCACAGACCTGCGAGTGAAGGTCTGGGATGAGCAGACGGGCGAGATCCTTCACGATCCGCCGCCCGCCGACCAATTGCCGGACCGTCTCCGGCTGATGTGCGACTTCGCGAACGGCACGGTCGAGGCGCAGGGCTACCTGCACCCCATCGTCAAGGCCATCCTCCTGCATTTCTGGCTCGCGCACGACCACCCCTTTGCCGACGGCAACGGGCGCACGGCCAGGGCTCTGTTTTACTGGCACATGCTCCGCGAGGGTTACTGGCTGACGGAGTTCATCTCGATTTCCAGCCTGATCCGCAAGGCACCCGTGAAATACGCGCGATCATTCCTGTGGACGGAAACGGATGCGAACGACCTGACGTACTTCGTGCTCGCGCAGCTCGGTATCATCGCGCAATCCATTGACGCGCTGGAGAACTACATTGCGCGCAAGTCGAGTGAATTGAGATCGGTCGACCAGCGGCTCAGGGCGCTGGACCGCATCAATCATCGTCAGAAGGCGCTGTTGGCGCACGCGCTGAAGAACCGCCATGCCGTCTATTCCATCCAGTCGCATTGCCGCTCTCACGGTGTCGCCTACGCGACCGGTCGCGCCGACCTGCTGGAGCTGTGCCGGCTGGGCCTGCTCACACAGCTGCGGCAGGGAAAAGCCTTCAAGTTCCGCGCGCCGGACGATCTGTCCTCGCGACTGATGCTGTTGGAGGAGTGAGCTCCCGGGCGCCGTTTGCCGGAGTGGTTCAGTGCAGATTACGCCGCCGCGACGCCCGCACCATCCGCTCGGCCGCACCCTCGCCCCGCTGCGCCTGCCGGGACTGCTCGCGGAACGCGCACAGGTGCACCACGCGCCCGTCCAGCTCCAGCGCCGCGCCCTTCACGCCGGCTCCGGAGAGGCGCAGGTCCTCGCCCAGACCCACGGCCTTGAAGGCGCGGCAGTCGGCGCGCAGCACGTCGGCCAGCAGTGCCTGGCAGTCTTCGGCCCTCGCGGCCGGGGCCTCGTGCCTGGACTCGTCGATGGCGTCCAGCGCGTAGCTCGTCAGCAGCTTCTTCGCCTGCTTCGCGTAGGTGGCACTGGCGTCGAACAGGTCCACGCCGAGCAGCGCGCCGTTCACCGCGAAGGCGGCGCCGCACTGCCCGGGCGCGGGCGGCATGGCCTGCACGAAGTCCTCGAGCCGGTGTGCGTGGGCCTCGTACATGGCGGCGGCGGCCGCGGTGGACGATTCGGCCTGCATGCGGCCCGCCTTCATGCGGATCTCCTCCCACACCGCGCCCTGGTCGCTGCGCCGCTCGCCGCGGCTCGCCAGCGAGTGGCTGACGTCGGCCATCTTCTGCGCGCGGCCCCTGGCGAAGTGGGCGCGCTCGGCGGCCATGAAGCTCGCCGATTCGTGGCGCCAGCGGCCGGCCTCGACGCAGGAGACCGGGATCACGAGCTCGCTGTTGGCCGGCACCAGGATGGTGAGGTTCACGATGCGGTTCTGCTTGGCGCCCACCAGTTCCTCGCCGTCGAGCAGCAGCACGGGGCGCGTCGCCTCGTTGACGAAGCGCAACTCCGGCACGCTGCCCTGCTCGGAGACCTCGGTGATGCGGGCCTGCCCGGCCGCCAGCGCCTCGCCGAGCGTGAGGTAGGCGGACTCGCCCGCATCGCCGCCGAGCAGCGGGAACAGGGTGAGGTTGGCGTGCGTGACGGGGGTGCCGAGGCTGAGGCCGGTGAGGGCGGTTTCGAGTGCGGTCATGGGCGCTCCTGCGGACGAATGGCTATGGAGCGCCAGTATGGGGAGGGGGGAGCATCAGGGGGTGAGGCTGGTACGGGGCGCGGCGGCGAGCGACTATTCGTTGAAGAGGTCCGCGTGTGTCCCTGCGCGAACGAAGACGATCTGGGTCGAATCAGCCTGGTAGATCAGCAAGAAGTCGCCGCCGATATGGCATTCGCGGTGATCTGCCCAATTGCCCTTGAGCGGGTGATCCCGCCACTCGGCACCGAGCGGCCCGTCGTTCGCGATCAGGAGAAGCATTGCCTCCTTCAATCGCCGCATGTCGAACCGTCCTGATCGCGACAGGCGGTCCCAGTCCTTGCGGAATGTTCGGCTGAAGTCCGAGGCGCGCGGGATTGCAGCCCGCTTACTGTGTGCCGGGCTTTTCGAGCTCACCGATCAGCGCCTCGGGAGTGGAAAAGCGCGCTCGGCGCGCCGCCATCAGCGCACGCGACTCGTCCATTGCGGCACGTGTCTCGGCATTGGGGACCTTGAGCTCGAGCGGGAAGGCCTGCTCGACAACGACGCGACGCAGGAACAGCCTGACGGCATCCGATACCGTCAGCCCCATCGCCGCCAGCGCTTCGGTCGCCTGCTCCTTGACGTCATCATCCACCCGGACATGAAGCATCGAAGTGTGGGCTGCCATGGTGTATTCCTCAAAAACAGGTCCATTTTGTATCTCAAAAGCGATACGGTCAACCGCCCGTCGATCGTGAAACAAACCGGCATAGCGTTACGCGCCAGTCGATCATCAAGATCTGGCTCGCCGATCAGCGCCCCCGGCGCCGCTTCATCGCCTGGAGCGCGGCCCGTGCCGGGCGGGTCCTGCCCGCCGAAACGTCGTCGAGCGCCCTGGCAGCCTCGTCGATGAGCAACAGGTGGATCCGCTCGCGCTCGAGCCCGTGGTAGTAGTCGAGCCGGGCGGCATCGATCAGCGCGACGTAGCTCTCGCCGTTCTTGGTAATGATCTTTTCGGCGCCGGCCTTGGCCTGGTCGGCCAGATCCGAGAGCTGGGCGCGCGCCTGCGACAGGGTGACCACGTCCCCGGGCGATATCGACATTCGCGACCTCCCGCTCATTCAATGTTTGGAATAGCGTACGGGATATGGCCACACGCTATCACCCGCGATTTGTTCGGGTCAAAAGATCAGGGTCTGACCGATCGCGGGAATCTCCAGCTGCGATGGCTTGCAGCCCTGCTCCCGCCAGATCGCGCGCAGCAGCTGTGGCGGCTCGCGCAGGTCCTCGTCGGTGAGCTTGAAGGTGCCCCAGTGCATCGCGACGAAGCGCGCGGCGCCCAGCGCCGAGAACGCATTCACGGCATCCTCGGGATTCATGTGCTGGTGGCGCATGAACCAGCGCGGCGCGTAGGCGCCGATCGGCAGCATCGCGGCGTGGATCTCGCCGCAGCGCTCGCCAATCTCCGCAAAGCCGTCGAACCACGCGGTATCGCCCGAGTGGTACAGGCGAATGCCGCCGCGCTCGATCACGAAGCCGCCCCACCAGCTGGCGTTGGTGTCGCCGATGCCGCGCCGGCTCCAGTGCTGCGCCGGCACGAAGCTGATGTCGAGCCCGGCGATGCGCTCCGTCTGCCACCACCGCATCTCCACGACGCGCTTCAGACCCGCGCGGCGAAACCAGCCGCCCAGTCCTTCGGGCACCAGGTAAACCGGATCGGGGCCGAGGCGCTTCAGCGTCGGCGCGTCCATGTGGTCGCGGTGGTTGTGCGTGACCAGCACCGCGTCGATGCGCCGCGGCAACGCGTTCCAGTCGAGCCCCGGCGGCACGTTGCGCGGCACCACGCCGCCCAGCGAGGGCGACAGTACCGGGTCGATCAGCACGCTGCTGCCGCCGAGCTGCACCAGGAACGAGGCGTGCCCGATCCAGGTCAGCGCGTCCTTCGTCGCGCGGCGCAGCAACGCCCCGTCGTTCGCGACGAAAGGCACCGGCACGCCGGTGGCGGGCGTGCGCGCGCGTTTTTCCTCGTGCAGGCCGAGCTGCCAGCGCAGCAATTCGCCGACACCGGCGATGCGCTGGATGCCGTCACGGTTGGTGTAACGCATGGGCTCGGTTCGCCATCCAATTCGAAGTAGCCATTGTGCTCGAAAATGCCGGAGACGGGCGATGGCGGCAGAGGGTCTAGAATGCTTGTACCCTGCCGGTTCAGGCCGTTGCCCGACTGCCGCGGCGCAGGCATGAGGATCGGCTCGATGGACCGCACCGAACGCTTCTACAAGATCAACCAGCAGCTCGACAACGGGCACTGCGTGAGCTTCGAAAAGCTGCGCGAGGCCTGCGAGGTCTCGCGCGCCACGCTGCAGCGCGACCTCGAGTACATGCGCACGCGGCTCAACGCGCCGATCCTCTACGACCGCGAGCGCAACGGCTACTGCCTCTCGCGCGAAACGCCGCAGGTGGGCGCGCAGTACGAGCTGCCGGGGCTGTGGTTCAACTCGCAGGAGATCCACGCACTGCTGACCATGCAGCACCTGCTGGCGAACCTCGACCCGGGCGGGCTGCTGGCGCAACACATCGAGCCGCTGCAGCTGCGCCTGAACACGCTGCTCGGCGCGGCCGAGGACGCGGTGAGCGACATCCGCCATCGCGTGCTGGTGGTGGGCACCGGCAAGCGCACGCTGAAGCTCGCGCACTTCGAGCGCGTGGGCTCGGCGCTGCTGCGGCGCAAGCGGCTGCAGATCAACTATTACGCGCGCAGCACCGGCGAGACCACCGCGCGCGAGGTCTCGCCGCTGCGCCTGGTGCACTACCGCGAGAACTGGTACCTCGACGCGTGGTGCCATATGCGCAATGACCTGCGCAATTTCGCGGTCGATTCGATCCTGGACGTGGATGTGCTCGAGCGGCGCGCCAGGGACATCGCGCGGCGCACCGTCGAGAGCGTGCTCGGGCCCGGCTACGGCATCTTCGCCGGCAACGCGGTCGCCACGGCGCAGCTGCGTTTCACGCCCGAGCGCGCGCGCTGGGTGGGCGCCGAGAGCTGGCATCCGCACCAGCGCGGCGAATACGAGCCCGACGGCAGCTACCTGCTGCGCGTGCCCTACGCCGACGACCGCGAGCTGATCATGGACATCCTGCGCTACGGCGCCGACTGCGAGGTGCTGGGCCCGCCGGCGCTGCGCAAGGCGGTGGCGCGCGAACTGCGCAAGGCCGCCACGCGTTACGCGTAGGTCCGCATTCATGCGGACGGGTGCGTGCCCGATGAATTTTGTCCGGCTGAAGCCGGACCCACGGGGAGCGCTCAGCTTACCGCGCACAGGGCCAGTGCAAGCTCGCGCGTGGTGCGGTCCAGTTCGAGCCCCTCGAGCCAGCGCGCCGGCAGCGCGTCCATGCCGAGCGCGGCGCCGCAGAGGTTGCCGGTGATCGCGCCGGTCGAATCGCTGTCGCCGGCGTGGTTCACGGCGAGCACGACGGCGCTCTCGAGATCGGGCGCGGCAAGGGCGCAGTAGAGACTGATCGCCAGCGCCTCCTCGCCGACCCAGCCGCCGCCCAGTTGCGCCAGCGTGTCGTGGTTCGCCGCACCCTGGCTCGCGAGGCGTTCGGCCGCGGTGATGGCCGCGAGCGTTTCCTCGCAACCCGCCCGCGTGGCGAGCACCGGCTTCGTGCGGGCCAGTGCATCGCGCAGCGGCACCTCGCGCACCAGCAGGGCGATCACCGCGGCCAGCACGCCGGCGGGCAGGCAGCCGCTCGGGTGGCCGTGCGTCAGCGCGGCGAGGTCGGAGCCCA
Source organism: Pseudomonadales bacterium (assembly GCA_035433265.1). Classification (GTDB taxonomy): domain Bacteria; phylum Pseudomonadota; class Gammaproteobacteria; order Pseudomonadales; family UBA5518; genus UBA5518. The sequence continues at coordinate 6,717 of DAORUQ010000156.1, forward strand.
GCGCGAAGGCCTCGCGTGCGAGCTGCGCCTCGTCGGCGATCAGCCCCGCCAGCAGCAGGCCGGCGGGTGCCACGCGCATCACGCCGCCGCAGCCCTTGGAATTGTTGTTCGCACGCAGGTCGACGCCGGGCTCGCCATTGTGGGAGCGGCCCCTGGCCGCGACGATCTCGCGCGAGCCGCGGGCTGCGACCTGCCGCAGCGCTGCCAGGCAGGTGGTACCGGGCGCGCGGCGACTGTGCAGCGCGGCGATGCCAAGCAGGCCCCCGGCGTCGGCGTGGCGGGCGGGATCCTCGTCCTGCGTGAGCAGCCAGCGCTGGTAGGCGGCGGCCACTTCCGCCACCCGGGCGTGGTGCCCCGGCGGATGGCCTGCGGCGGCGGCACGCAGCAAGCCCTCGGCGGTGAACAACGTCATCTGGGTGTCATCGGTGATCGCGCCGGTGCGGCCGTAGGCGCTGGCGTGTTCGCGGATGCCCGCCGGGCCGAAGCGGCGCAGGATCTCCTGGCGCGACATGAATTCCACCGGCGCGCCGAGCGCGTCGCCGATGGCGCCGCCCAGCAGGCAGGCGGTGTAGCGCGAGCGCCGCTCGGGAGCAGGCACGGCGATGGGAGGCGGGACGGTTAGCGACATGGTCATGC
>DAORUQ010000157.1:0-5150 GCA_035433265.1 Pseudomonadales bacterium
CCGGTCACGAGCGCTTCCATGGCGATGAGTTCCGGTTCGATGTCGTTCAGCACGCCCGCCGGCAGGCGATGCCTCAGGACGCTGCGCAGCAGCCAGTCGTCCGACCATGCATAGGGCGGCGTGGGCGGCGACTGAATGAACGGCGCCGTGCCAGCCATCAGCGCACCGCCCGATAGCCACCGGGCACGCCGTGAGGCGACAGCACGAATTGCCACAGCTGATTGCGCCGGGCGCGAAAGGAGGCGGCCGAGCCCAGCAGCCAGAAGCGCCACATGCGGCGGAAGCGCTCGCCGTAGCGCGCCGCAATCTCCGGCCAGCGCGCCTCGAAGTTGCGATACCAGGCGAGCAGCGTGTGATCGTAGTGCGAGCCGAAGCCGTGCCAGTCCTCGATGACCCACCAGCGCTCCGCCGCGCGCGCGATCTGCGCGACCGAGGGCAGCATCGAGTTCGGAAAGATGTATTTGTCTATCCACGGGTCGGTGCTGCGCACCGAAGTGTTCGAGCCGATCGTGTGCAACAGGAAGAGCCCATCCGGCCTCAGCAACTCGCGCACTTTGCGCAAGTAAGCCCGGTAGTTGCGCACGCCGACGTGTTCGAACATGCCGATGGACCAGATGCGGTCGTAGCTCGCGCTGTGGCGACGATAGTCCTCGAGCCGGATATCGACCGGGAGCCCGCTGCAGCGCGCGGCGGCAGCCTCGGCCTGATGCTTCGAGACGGTGATGCCGGTCACCTCGACACCGTAGCGCTCGGCCGCAAACTGCGCCGCGCCGCCCCACCCGCAACCGATGTCGAGCACGCGCATGCCGCTTGCGAGCCCGAGCTTGCGGCACACGAGATCGAGCTTGGCTTCCTGCGCCGTGGCGAGATCGCCCGCGCGATCCCAGAAGGCGCAGCTGTAGATCATGCGTGTATCGAGCATGCGCTCGAAAAGATCGTCACCGATATCGTAGTGCGCGCGACCGACGATGAAGGCACGCCGCAGGCTCTGCGGATTGCGCAGTGCCGCGAGCGTCGCGAGCTTCAGGGCGCCCGCGGGGTGCAGCCGGCGATCGAGTTCGCTGCGCAGCACGCGGGCCAGCATTTCATCGAGCTGCGCGCAGTCCCACCAGCCGTCCATGTAAGACTCGCCGGCTCCGAGCGAGCCCTGCGCGAGTACCCGCGCCGGCATGCGCGCGTCATGCACGACGATGTCCCATGGGCGCTTGCCGTCGAGCGAAACATCCGCTGGTTCAAGCAGCTGCGCGAGCGCGCGATGTTCCGCAGTCTCGGCCGCCGCAGGATGGACGTGAGGCTGCGTGGCCATACGGCCCCAACGTTACGACTGCCGAGGCGAAGGTGCAATGATGTATGTAGTTGTACGGTGTCTGGCGGGGGTCAGTGCGACATCGCGGCGCAGTCGAACGGCAGCCAGTGCGCGATCCCCGGCGCGTACGTTGCGAGCCACGGGCCCGCGAAGGTGAGGGAGGCCGCAGCGAGCAGTGCGACGCCCGCGACACGCCGGGCAGTGGGCTGCGCGGCGAAGCCGGCAAATCGTTGTGCGCCAAAGCCGGTTGCAAACATCGCGGGCGCCGTGCCGAGACCGAAGGCCGCCATCGTTGCTGCCGATTGCAGGGCATCGAGCTGCAGCCCTGCGATCATCAGCATCGTGTAGACGATGCCGCACGGCATCCAGCCCCACACCATGCCGAAGCCGAATGCGCGCGGCAGTGTCTTGACCGGCAGGAGTCGTCGGCCGAGAGGCGCAAGCTTCGGCCACAGGCGCCGTCCGAGGCCGCCGCCTGGATCGCGCAGGATGCCGAGCGCGACGAGGGCGCCGACCAGCAGCGCGAGCGCGGCGAGCATGCGCAGCCCGCGTCGCACGGCCTCGATGTCGAGCCAGTCGACCGCGGCGCCGAGCGCGCCGCCGAAAATCAGGCCCGCAAGCGAGTAGGAAGCGATGCGGCCAAACTGGTATCCAGCGAGCAGCGTGGTCTGCGGGCGGCCATCGGCGCGCTTCGCCGTCGCGATGCCGAGCGCGGCAGTGATGCCGCCGCACATCAGCACGCAGTGGCCGCTCGCGACGAGGCCGAGCAGCAGCGCGGCGCCGAGCGTAACCGGGTCGGTCATGGCGGCGACTCGCTGGAGGGCATTCCGTCGGACGATGCCTCGTCGCGCGCATCGCTTTGCGGTGGCGACCGCGGATCATCGAGCAGCGGCAGCAGGCGCGGTGTGTCGAGATCGTCGAACTGGTCGTGATCGACCGCCCAGAAAAACGCGATGCCGGCGCCGATCAGCAGCAGGATCGAAAGCGGGATCATGACGAGCAGAATGTTCATGTGGCAGCCTGTGCCTGCATCGCCGGCGCCGAGTCAGCGCGCTCAGCGCCCCGCCCGATGCGCAGCGCGTTCAGCACGACGATGAGGGAGCTCGTCGACATGCCGAGCGCCGCGAGCCAGGGCGGCACGAAGCCGAGCGCGCCGAGCGGAATGACCGAGAGGTTGTAGACGAGCGCCCAGCGCTGGTTCTGGCGCAGGATCGCGAGCGTCTGGCGCGCGATGCGCCGCGCTTCGGCGAGGCCGCCCAGCCGCTCACCGGTCAGCACGATATCGCTGGCGGTCTGCGCGAGCTCCGCGCCGCTCGCAAGTGCCACTGATACATCGGCGCCGGCGAGGACGGGCGCATCGTTGATGCCATCGCCGACTGCGATGACGCGTGCGCCGCTGGCGCGCAGCTCGGCGAGGCGCGCGAGCTTGTCGGCCGGGTGCAGCCGCGCCCGCCAGCGCGCGATACGCAGTCGCGCGGCCATCGCTGCGACCTTGCCCGCGTCATCGCCACTCACGATTTCGAGCCCGAGCCCCGCGGCGGCAAGTGCTTCGATCGTGGGCCCGGCATCGGCACGCAGTCGCTCTGCGAGCCGGAATGCCGCGATCGGCCCTGCATCGTCCGCGAGCACCACGGCATCAGCAAATTCTTCGGGTATTGCATCGCGCGCAAGCGCGAAGTCGGCGCGGCCGAGGCGCAGTCGCCGGCCTTCGACGATGCCTTCGAGGCCCGCGCCGGGTTCGGCCCGCTGGGCTTGTGCAGCCGGCAGCAGGTCGTTTGGCCGCAGCGAAGCCGCCGCGCCCGAAATCGCCCGGGAAGCGGGATGGCGACTGCCGCGCGCGAGCACGGCGGCGAGCGCAAGGGCCTGGTGTCGATCGACGCCTGTGAACGTGTCGATGCGTTCGAGCGAAAGGGAAGGCTCCGTGAGCGTTCCGGTCTTGTCGAACAGGACATGCGTGGCGCCTGCGAGCCCTTCGATGGCGTCGGGGCGCGCGACCAGCACGCCGCGTTGCGCCAGCACGCCGAGCGCGCGCGTGAGGGCGGCCGGCACGGCGAGCGCGAACGCACAGGGGCAGGAGACGACGAGCACGGCGAGCGTGGCGGTGAGGGCGCGCGAGGGGTCGACGAGACTCCAGCCGATCGCGGTGAGCGCAGCGAGCGTCAGCACCCGGGCGACGAAGCCCGCCGCCGCGCGCTCGCCCGCTGCGGCGAGTCGCGGCCGCTCCGTCGCAGCGCGCGCGATGAGCGCCAGGATCCCTGCGAGCACCGTGTCGGCGCCCACGCGCGTTACCGTCATCTGTGCGGATCCATCGACGAGTACGCTGCCCGCGACCAGCCTGTCGCCACGCTCCTTCACGACGGGCGCGGACTCACCGGACACCAGCGACTCATCGACACGACAACGATTGCCCTCGAGCGCGCCGTCCGCGGGCACCGCCCCGCCGTCGGCGACGTGCACCCGATCACCGGGGACGAGTTCGATGGCACCGATGCGTTCCAGGGATCCGTCGGCACGCACCCGGTCGGCGAAGGTCGGCGTGAGGCGGGCGAGGGCGTCAGTGAGGTCGCTTGCGCGATGACGCGCACGCATTTCGAGATAGCGGCCGGTGAGCAGGAAGAAGACGAACATGCTGACCGAGTCGAAGTACACCTCTGCGCCGCCGCGCCACGCTTCGATCACGCTTGCGGAGTAGATCAGCGCGATCGCGATCGCCACGGGCACGTCCATGCCGAGCCGTCGCGCGCGCAGCGTGCGCAGCGCTCCCGCAAAAAAAGGTCGCGCGGCATAGAAGACGACCGGGGTCGCGACGAGCAGGCCGATCCAGCGCAACAGATCGCGTGTGGTCGTGTCGATGCCGTCGAAGGCGCCGAAGTAGAGGCCGCTGGCATACATCATCGCCTGCATCGAACCGAAGCCCGCCACCACGAGCTGCTTGAGGGCAGTGCGTTGTTCGTGGCGTCGCGCGTCATCCAGCGCCGCCGCGTCGAGCGGCAGCGGGCGATAGCCGGCGCGCATCAGCGTCTCGAGGATCGTCGCGAGTGAGCACCGCGTGGCATCCCACACGATGCGCGCGCGGCGAGCTGCGGCGCTCACCTGGGTACTGACGACCCCCGGCAGCGCAGCAAGTGCGCGCTCGATCAGCCACACGCACGCCGTGCAGCGCAAGCCCTCGATCAGCACGATCGCCTCCCGGGTCTCGCCGGACAGCGATCGCACGACGTGGCGCTCGAGTTCGGGGCGTGCCCACGTCGTACCCGTGCGAGCCGCTTCAGCGGCATCGGGCGCGCGCGGCGCCGGTGCGCTGCGCAGTCGGTAGTAGTCGGCGAGCCCGAGCTGGTCGATCCATTCGGCGGCCGCGCGACAGCCCTGGCAACACACGGGATGGCTGGTACCGGCGACTCGCGCCTGCGGCGCGTCGCTCGCCGGGAGCGGCTCGCCGCAGTGCCAGCAGCCGCCCGCGGTCACTGCGGTGTCTCGGGAGGCGGGGCGCGCCCCGCAGGCATCCTGAGGACGGTACTGCCTGAGGTGGGCAGCGCCTCGTCATCGTGGCGCGCCCCGAGTACGAGCAGCGCGATGCAGCCCGCGATCGTCGCCGCAAAAAGCACGGCACCCAGCCACAGAACGGGCTGGCGATACCATGCCGCCTGCGCGTTCACAGCCTTGCCGGGCGCTCTCGCGTCTGCGAGCGCAACCACGCGATGATCACGCGCGTGTCGTCCGCGGTGAGCCGCGTGTTCCACGCGGGCATTACGCCGTGCGCGCCGTTCGTGATCGTATTCTCGATCATGGCGAGATCGCCCTTGCCCCAGGTCCAGGTCGAGTCGGAGAGCCGGGGCGCGCCCAG
>DAORUQ010000157.1:5250-7309 GCA_035433265.1 Pseudomonadales bacterium
TTGCCGCGGGCGTCACGCTCGTGACACGCCGCACAGTTGTCGACGAACAGGCGCTCACCTAGCCGCAGCGCCACGGGATTTGCGCTGAGTTGCTCCGGACTGAGGTCGGCGAACTGCGAGTGCAGATCCGCGAGGTTCGCCCCGTTCACTTCTACCTGGAGCGCATGTTCCCCGTGCGACGACCATCCGAGCAGCCCTTTGAAGCCGCCGAATCCCGGATAGAGGAGCAGGAAGCCGACGCCCCAGATGTAGAACGCCGCGGATGCGGCTACCCACCAGCGCGGCAGCCGGCGCACGCTTTCGCGCAGCACGCCGTGCGCCCAGACGTGGCCCGTGGTGCCATCCTCCAGCACCGGAATCTCGACCTTCTGCGCCCACAGGAAAAGAAACAGCGTGATGCTCGCGTTGAACACGACCAGAAACATCACCCACAGCGACCAGAACGAATTCATGGGCGATCCTCCGCGTCGGCCATCGGCAGACGTGCCAGCCGGTCGTATTTCGGCTTGTGACCGTCATTCCAGACCCAGATCCAGATGCCGATGAACAGCAGCATCATCACGACGGTCACGATGCCCGCGACCTGGCCCCACGCGGCAGTCACGGCGCGGTCTCCACCATTGGCGATACGCCGAGACCTTGCAGATACGCCACCAGGGCATCGAGCGCCGTCTTGCCCTCGAGCGCTGCGGGCACTCCCGAGATGTCCGCGTCGCTGTACGGGTCGCCGAGGCGCCTGAGCGCACGCATGCGCGCGCTGATGTCGTCGGCGTCGAGCTTCTCTTCTGCGAGCCACGGATAGGCCGGCATGTTCGAAGCCTGCACGACGGCGCGCGGATCCATGAGGTGCAGCCGCTGCCATTCATCCGAGTACTTGCCGCCGACCCGCGCGAGATCGGGCCCGGTGCGCTTCGAGCCCCACTGGTGCGGGCGGTCGTAGACCGATTCGCTCGAGATCGAGTAATGGCCATAGCGCTGCGTTTCGGCGCGCAGCGCACGGATCATCTGCGTGTGGCAGGTGTAGCAGCCTTCCCGCACGTAGATGTCCTTGCCGGCGAGGCGCAGCGGATCGTAGGGCTTGACGCCCTCCACCGCGGTGATGGCATGTGCCTCGACGAACAGCGGCGTGATCTCGGCGAGCCCGCCGATCGACACCATGATCGCAGTCAGGATGCCGAGCTTGCCGGCGTGCTTCTCGACCGCTTCGAAGTACTTGTAACCCTTGGCCATGTCCTTCTCCTCAGGCGCGCGCCGCAACGGGCGCGGGCACCTGGAGCGGTTCGGGCTCCGGAATGGGTACCGGAATCGGCTTGATCAGCCGTGCGCGGGCATCCGCCGCCGTGTGCCACAGGTTCCACGCCATCGCGATCATGCCGCCGACGATCAGGAGACCGCCGAGGAAGCGGATCAGATAGAAGGGCCGCACGGCGATCAGGCTGTCGATGAAGGGGTAAATGAGCGCGCCGTTGGCATCGGTCGCGCGCCACATGAGGCCCTCGGTGACACCCGCCGTCCACATCGCAGCGACGTACAGGATGAGACCTGCGGTGTGCATCCAGAAGTGCAGTTCCATCGAGCGCTTCGAATGCATCGCCGGGCGTCCGAGCGCGCGCGGCGCCATCGCGTAGAGCGAGCCGATCGTGATCATCGCGACCCAACCGATCGCGCCCGAGTGCACGTGCGCGACGGTCCAATCGGTGTAGTGCGAGAGCGAGTTGACGGTTTTCACCGCCATCAGCGAGCCTTCGGTGGTCGCAGCCGCATAGAAAACGAGCGCCATCACCATGAATTTCGCGGCGGGGTCGGAGGCGACCCGCTGCCAGGCGCCGTTGAACGTGAAGAGACCGTTCGCGGCCGAGCCCCAGCTCGGCATCAGCAGCAGTATCGAGAACGCCATGCCCACCGACTGCACCCAGTCGGGCAGTGCCGTGTAAAGCAGGTGGTGCGAGCCCGCCCACATGTACACCGAGATCAGCGCCCAGAAATTGACGATCGAGAAGCGGTAGCTCCACAGCGGCTGCTGGGCCTGTCGCGGGACGAAGTAGTACATCATCCCGAG
>DAORUQ010000158.1:0-7307 GCA_035433265.1 Pseudomonadales bacterium
GCGGATCTCGGAGGCGTGCGTCGCGGGCACCGCGCGCAGCGCATCGAGCGTCTGTTCCAGCGTGACGCCGGTGTCGAACACGTCATCGATGATCAGCACGCGCTGGCAGTCGAAGCCGGCGACCGCGAGCGCCTCGATGCCGTGGATGCGGATGCGCGGTGCGCGCGCGTCGATGCCGGTGTAGAGCGAGGTGCGCAGTGGCAGGTGCTCGGCCTGCGCGCCGAAGTACGCGAGCGTCTCGTGCACCGTGATCGCCACCGGGGAGCCGCCGCGCCACAGTCCGAGCAGCAGCGTGGGGGCGAAACCGCTGTCGAGCACGGCCAGAGCGAGGCGCAGCGAATCCTCGTAGAGCTCCTGCGCGCCGATCCAGCGCTTGGCGGCGCCTTCCATCAGGGCACGCCCGCGCCGCCAACCGGCGCCTCGACCTGCCCGATGCGCCCGTCGCGCCTGCCGTGCGCGGCGTGCAGGCTCATCGTCGCCGCGGTGATGCCGAAGAGCGTGCGGCGCTCCGGTCCGCCCAGCACGCAGGCGATCGCGATGCGCTCGCCCGTCGGCACGCGGTGCGTGATGGTGCCGCCGCGCTCCATGCGCAGGAACTCGCGCGTGGTGGGCGAGGCGATCCACAGCGCCTGCGAGCGGTCGACGCAGATGCCGTCGGCGACCGCGTCGGGGGGCAGGGTGCCGAACACCCGGCGGTTCTTCAGCACCCCGTTGGCGTCGATAGTGAATTCCAGCAGTTCCGGCGAGGCGCTCTGACCGACGAACAGGACCTCGCCGGAGTCGTCGATGGCCATGCCGTTGGGGCACCAGACATTGTCCGCCGCGATCCACGCGTGCCCACCCGGATCGATGCAGACCAGGTTGGTCGGCTGCACGGCTTCGCCACGCTCGTAGTCGAAGCCGAAGCTGCTGACCCAGGCGCGCCCGTTGCGATCCACGACCATGTCGTTGAGCCGCACCCGCGTCATCGGTGCGGTACCGGAATAGCGGCGCTGCTTGCCGTGCGCGTGCGCCCAGACCTCGTGCTCCTGCATCTGCACCACCAGCAGCGTGCCGTCGGGCAGCCAGCCCAGGCCCGAGGGTTCCCCGGGCGTGTCGAGCACCTTGTGCAGCTGTCCGTCGGCCGCTACGCGCAGCACCTGGCGCTGCACGATGTCGGAAAGCCACAGTTCGCCCTGGTGCCAGCGCGGGGCCTCGCCAAAACCGATCCCGTCGGCGAAGGGGGCCAGCGAAAGTATCGTCGGGTCCATGGATGTCCTCCTCGGCGGCATTGATAGCATCGGCGGTCGAGCAGGCGCAAGCGATTCGTTCGCAGCGCGGCGCTTCCATTCGCTGCGCCGATTGCGCACCATAGCGCCCGGCCGAACCGGCCCATAACAAGGAGACTGCGATGAAAGACGCGCCCGCGAAGATCATAACCCTCGCATTCTATGCCGCGGCACTGGTGTCGCTGTTCGTCACCTGGCCGCCGCTGCTCGAGAGCATCCTGCAGATCGGCACCCTGATCCTGTTCGCGGCGCACGTGATCGAGCTGGTGGTGAGCTTCAGGTGGATCAGGCTCTACGAGGGGCCGCTGGCGGTCAGCATCCTGCTGACGCTGCTGTTCGGCTTCATGCACTGGATGCCCTACAAGCGTCGCGCCCAGCAGGGCGGGGCGCGATGAAATGCTGATGGCATTGCACCGCTCGGGTGCGGGCTGGCACCGGCAGTTCGTGGCGGCACTGCTGCTGGCGGCGGCATCCGTTGCCGCGCCGGCGCAGGATGGCGGCGGATGTCCCGATTTCAACCCGCTGCGCAACGTCTACGCCGGCGACCTGCACGTGCACACGGCCCTCTCGCTGGATGCCGCGACGCAGGACACGCGGGCGCGCCCGGCGGATGCCTACCGCTTCGCGCGCGGCGAGCCGCTCGCGGTGCAGCCCTACGATGAAGAGGGCCGGGCGCTGCGCGAGCTGCGGCTCGCGCGGGCGCTGGATTTCGCGGCCGTCACCGACCATGCGGAACTGCTCGGTGAAGTGAGCCTGTGCCAGACGCCCGGCTCCGCCAGCTTCGGCAGCTGGCAATGCCTGCTGTACCGGCACGTGCCGCGCGCCGCCTATTACCTGTTCAACTACACCGCGAGCAAGACTCGGCGGCTCGGCAACTGCGGCGAGGACGGTGCGCTCTGCCGCGAGGCCGCGGCGGGGCCGTGGACCGAGATCCGCCAGGCCGCCGCCGATGCGCTCGACGCCAGCGGTCAGTGCCGCTTCACCAGCTTCGTGGCCTACGAATGGACCGGCGCGCGTGGCGTGGATGCCGGCAACATGCACCGCAACGTGATCTTCCGCGGCGATGCGGTGCCGCGCTTGCCGATCACCTTCGTCGATACCGGCAGCCCGGAGAAGCTGTGGCAGCTGCTGGACAGCGAATGCCGCAACGCGGTGCCGGGTTGCGAGGTGCTGGCGATCCCGCACAACTCGAACCTCAGCGATGGCTTCATGTTCGACGGGCTGCGCGTCGACGGCACGCCCTACACCGCGGCGGACGCCGCGCTGCGCGCACGCTCGGAGCCGCTGTTCGAGATCATGCAGCACAAGGGCGCCTCCGAGTGCTACGCCGGGAGCACCCGGAGCATCGCGGCCGACGAGTACTGCGGCTTCGAACAACTGCCCTACGACGCATTCGCGGGGCAGAACTTCGAGTCCAGGCGCCAGGCGCCGGGCCCGGAAACGGGTTTCTTCCGCGAGATCCTGCGCGACGGGCTGCGCCTCGAACAAACCCTGGGAACCGATCCCTACCGCATGGGCGTGATCGGCAGCACCGACACCCACCTCGGCGCGGCCGGCGGCGTATCGGAGGCGGATTTCATCGGTCATGGCGGTGCGGGTGTGCCGGCGCGCGAGGGTGTGCCGCAGGGTCTGCCGGACCGTCCCGAATTCGGGCCGGGCGGGCTCGCGATGATCTGGGCCGAGCAGAACACGCGCGATGCGTTGTTCGCGGCGATGCAGCGGCGCGAGACTTACGCGACCAGCGGCACGCGCCCGCAGCTGCGCTTCTTCGGCGGCTGGGATTTTCCCGCCGATTTCTGCGCCAGCGCGCAGCTGGTGCGCGAGGCCTACGCGCGCGGCGTGCCGATGGGCGGTGAACTGAAGCGCGCGGCGGGATCGGTGGCGGCGCCGGTGTTCGTGGTCGCGGCGCTGCGCGATGCGCTCGAGGGCTCGCCGTTGCAGCAGCTGCAGCTCGTCAAGGGCTGGGTCGATGCCGATGGCGAGTCGCGCGAGCGCGTGGTGACCGTGGCGTCGGCGGATGCGGGCGCCGATTCGCTGTGCGCGGTGTGGCGCGATCCGGCGTACGAGCCCGGTCACAGTGCCTGGTATTACGCGCGGCTGCTGGAGATGCCGACGCCGCGCTGGAGTGCGCGCATCTGCGCGGCGAACAAGGTCGATTGTGCCGATCCCGGCAGCATCGGCGAGGGTCTCGAGGCGTGCTGCGCGCCCGAGCATCGCGCCAGCATCCAGGAGCGGGCCTGGAGTTCGCCGATCTGGGTGAGTGCCGAGTGAGCAGCGGGGAAGCATCTGCATGCCGTGGTTGAACAGGATCCTGCGCTACCGGCCGGCGCACTTCGTGCTGGCCGGGTTCGCGGGCTGGCTGCTGCTGGCGCCGCCGGCGCAGCAGGGCGAGTGGCGCGAGCCGGTGACGCTGGGTCCCGAGCGCATCGAGGCGCTGCGCGAGGGCTGGGCCGCGGCGACGGGACGCGAGCCGGACGAGGCCGAGCTGCAGTCCCTGCAGCGCCAGGAGATCGACGACGAGATCCTGTTTCGCGAGGCGCTGGCGCGTTCGCTGCATCGCCTCGATCCGGTGGTGAAGCAGCGCCTGGTGCTGAACATGCGCTTTCTCGATCCGCAAACCAGGGCAGGCGATGAAGCGCTCTTCGAGCAGGCGCTCGCACTCGGCATGCAGGGCAACGACGTGGTGGTGCGCCGCCGCCTGGTGCAGATCATGGAGCTCTCGATCCAGGAGGGTGCCGACCGTTCGCCGGCGAGCGAGACGGAACTCGCCGCGATGTTCGAGAAGCGTCGCGAGGAGTTCGCGTTGCCGGCGCGCTGGCGCATCACGCAGGTCTATTTCAGTGCCGACCGGCGCAAGGAGCGTGCGCCCGCCGATGCGCGCGCCGCGCTGGAGCAGCTGCGGCGCGAGGCGCTGGAGCCACCGGCGGCGCTCGCGCTCGGCGATCCCTTCCTCGGCGGCCACCAGCTGCCGCTGCTGAACGCGCTGCAGCTCGCGGGCCAGTTCGGCGAGGATTTCGCGCGCGCGCTCGGCGCGTGCGCGACGGGGCAGTGGTGCGGCCCCATCGCTTCGAGCTACGGCGAACACCTGGTGCGCGTGGAGGAGGCCGAGGCCGGCCGCATGCCGGGCCTGGACGAGCCCGATGTGCGGCGGCGCCTCGAGAGCGACGTGCTGCGCGAGCGTGCCCGGCGCACGCTGGCCGAGGCGATGGTGTCGCTCAGGCAGAAATACGGGGTGCAATCATGAGGCGCCGGGTGCGGTATTGCGCGGCCATGCTGCTGCTCCTGTTCGCGGGCAGCGCGCTGGCCCACAAGCTCGCGCCCTCGCTGCTGGCGATCCACGAGCAGGCCGACGGGAGCTACGCCGTGACGTGGAAGACACCCCGGTTTGCCTCGACGCCGGTGCCGCTGGAACCGCAACTGCCGGCCTCGTGCAGCGAGACCGGCGAACGGCGCTGGGAATACGAGGGCACCGGGGTGCGCATCGACTGGAGCATGCGTTGCGCCGAGCCGTTGCACGGGCAGGAACTGCGCGTCACCGGGCTGGCGCAGAACCAGTCCGCGGCGCTGGTGCGCATCGAGTGGAGCGACGGCGTGGTGGCGCAGGGCATGCTGAATGCCACCCAGCCGGTGTTCCGCATCGCGGCGCGCCAGGACGCGCTCGCGGTGGCGGCCGACTACGTGAAGATGGGCGTCGGGCACATCCTCGGCGGCATCGACCACCTGCTGTTCGTGCTCGGGCTGCTGTTGCTGGTCGTGGGCTGGAAGCGCCTGGTGTGGACGATCACCGCGTTCACGGTGGGCCATAGTGTCACGCTCGCGCTCGCGGCGCTGGGTTTCCTGCGCTACCCGGTGGAGCTGGTCGAGTTCGCGATCGCGCTCAGCATCTTCGTGGTGGCCGTGGAGCTCACGCGCGAGAAGACCGACGCGCACTGGCTGCGCCACTGGCCGTGGCTCGCCGCGGGCGGTTTCGGCTTGCTGCACGGCATGGGTTTCGCGGGCGCGCTGCTCGAGGTGGGCCTGCCGGCGCACGACATCCCGCTGGCGCTGCTCGCCTTCAACGTCGGCATCGAGATCGGGCAGCTGCTGTTCGTGGGCGCGGTGATCGCCGTGCACCAGGCGTGGCTGCGCCTGCCGCTGCCGCGCTGGCCCTGGCTGCGCTGGGCGCCGGTGTACCTGATCGGCTGCGCCTCGGCATACTGGTGCTTCGAGCGCGGCGCCGCCGCGTTCGGCGGCGCTTGATCACACGCATCATTCATCACGCAGGAGCACGCAGACATGGCGAAATTCACCCGGGCGGAACTCGAACAGGCGTTGGCGATCTACAACGCCGCGCGCGACGCGGCATCGAGCAGCGGCGACTGGCGCATCTGGGCCGAGCTGTTCACCGACGATGCCCATTACATCGAGCACGCCTATGGCGAGATGCACGGACGCCAGGCGATCTGTGACTGGATCACCGGGGTGATGGCGCCGTTCCCGAAGATGACCTTCCCGCAGGACTGGGTGTGCTTCGACGAGGACAACGGGGCGATCGTGTTCCAGTGCCAGAACGCCTTTCCCGAACCTTTCGATGCCGCCACCGGCAAGCCCTTTTCGTTCCCGAACTGGACGCGGCTGGTCTACGCCGGCAACGGCAAGTTCTCCAGCGAGGAGGATATCTACAACCCGGCGCGCGATTCGCGCAACACGGTGCGCGGCTGGATCGCGGCGGGCGGCAGGTTCCTGACACCCGAGCAGGTCAAGATGCGCCACCATTGAGCGGCCCCATGCCCGGGAAGTTGCCCGCGCGGATGCCTGCCGGACTGCGCCGTGCCATCCGTGTGCTGTTTGCGGTGGCGCTGGTGCTGGTGTTCGTGCTCTCGGTGCTGAAGGTGTCGGTGGGGCCGCAGTTTCGCTTCGGTGACAAGGTCGGACACGCGCTCGTGTTCTTCCTGCTCGCCGCGCTCGCGCAGGCCAGCCATGCCGAGCGGCGCGTCGTCGCGCGCCTGATGCTGGCGCTGCTGGCTTACGGGCTGTTCATCGAGCTGGTGCAGGCGCTGCTGCCCTGGCGTGACTTCTCGCTGTGGGACTGGGGCGCCGATGGCGTCGGCATCGCGCTGTGCGTGGCGCTCGCGTACCGGCTGCGCCGGCGCCTCGGCGCACCGTGGCGGGCGGCGCCGTGAAGAAGAAGCTGCTCGTCGTGCACCACTCCCAGAGCGGCAGCACCGAACGCCTGGCGCATGCGGCGGTGGCGGGCGCGCGCGAGGAAGACGCCGTGGAGCTGCGCTGGCTGCGCGCCGCCGAGGCGGGCGCGGCGGACCTCGCGTGGTGCGACGCGCTGCTGCTGGCGACGCCGGAGAATTTCGGTTTCATGTCCGGCGGCATGAAGGAATTCCTCGACCGCACGTTCTACGCGGCCTCGGCGCAGCAACTGAACCGGGCTTGCGCACTGATCATCAGCGCGGGCAACGACGGCAGCGGGGCGGTGCGCCAGTTGCACCGCATCCTCCAGGGTTATCCGATGCGCGAGGTGGCGGAGCCGCTGCTCGTGCGCGGCGAGCCCGGACCCGCGGATCTCGAGCGTGCCGCCGACACCGGGCGCGCGCTGGCAGCGGGCCTGGAGCTCGGTATTTTCTGAAGGACATTCGAGGGCGGGCGATGCAGGTGGAATCGGCGGAACAGGAAGTGTTGGGGGCGCTGGCCGGCTGGCTGCGCGAGGGACAGCGCGCGTGGTTGTGCACCATCGTCGAGATCAGCGGCTCCTCGCCGCGTCCGCTCGGTTCGATCATGGCCTGCGCCGCCGACGGGCGCGTCTGCGGCTCGCTCTCGGGCGGCTGCGTCGAGGAGGACCTGATCGAGCGGATGCGCGCCGGCGAGCTCGCGAGCACGGGCCCGGTGCTGCGTACCTACGGCCTGAGCGCTGAGGAGAACGAGCGCCTCGGCCTGCCCTGCGGCGGACGGCTCGGCGTGGTGGCGGAGCCTTGCGCGGCGCCGACGCATCTGGCCCACATCGAGGAACTGCTGGGCGGACTCGCGGCGCGGCGCTGCGTGCGCCGCGAG
>DAORUQ010000159.1:0-7112 GCA_035433265.1 Pseudomonadales bacterium
CGCCGCCCGTGACCACGTGCGCCGCGACGCGCGGCGGGATCGAGGCGAGCAGCGCCGCGACGCCGGGTATCAAAGGGCAGGCGAGCAGTTCGCGCGCGCAGATGGCGGCATAGTCGCTCAGCAGGCCGCCGAGCAGGCGTTCGCGGTCTGCGGGAGCCACCGTGACGATCGCGTCGAGGAAATGGGCGAACTTCTCGTTGCGGCTGATGCCGCCGTGGCGGTGGTGGTAGTCGAGAAAGCGCGCGCTCGCCTCGGCGCCAAAAGGTGCGGTGACGGTGCGAAAGGCCGCGCTCTTGATGCGGTTGGAATCGAGGATGACCCCGTCGCAGTCGAAGACCAGTGTGTCGTAATCAGCCGCCGCGAAGTGCATCCACCACGCGCTCCAGGTCCTCGGGCGTGTCGACCGCAATGCTGGTCGAGGCCAGTTCGACCATGCGCACCTCGACGCCGAGGTCGAGGAAGCGCAGGATCTCGATGTCCTCGATCTGCTCGATCGGTCCCTTCGCGCTCACGCTGGCGAAGGCCGCGAGCTGCGCCGGCGAGAGGCAGTAGATGCATACCTGCTTCCACGCCTTCTCGAAGCTGCCGCCCTTGTTCGCCGGGATTGCCGCGCGGCTCATGTACATCAGGCGCCCGTCCTGCGTGGCGACCACTTTGGGGACGTTGCGCGACCAGTACTCGCGCTCCTCGGCGATGGCGGTCATCGCGTTGATCACCGCGCCACCGTGGCACCGCCAGGCCTGCGCCACGGCGAGGATGTCGGCCGGGTCCAGCATCGGCTCGTCGCCCTGCACGTTGATCAGGAACTCGTAGTCGAGCGCGCGCGCGGCCTCGGCCACGCGGTCGGTGCCCGTCAGGCACGCGGAAGAGGTCATCAGCACGCGCGCGCCGAAGCCCTCACAGGCCGCGCGGATGCGCGCATCGTCGGTGGCGACGTAGACGTGCTCGGGCCCCAGCGCCTGGACGCAGCGCTCCCAGACGTGGCGGATCATCGGCTTGCCGAGGATGTCGGCGAGCGGCTTGCCGGGAAAGCGCGAGGAGGCGAAGCGCGCCGGAATGACGATCGCGCAATCGGACCTAGCGGTAGCTGGCATAGATCGATCCTTGGGCCACGGGGTAGTTGGTGGGCGTCAGCGCGGTCAGCGCGATGTCGCTGATCGCGGGCGCCACGACCCTGAACAGCTGCAGCATCTCGGCCTGGCGCGAGTCATCGGCATGGAATCCGTCGAAGCCGACCAGGAAGATACGCCTGGCGCGCCCGGCGATGCACAGCGCCAGCGCGTAGCCGAAGGCGAGCGGCACCGGGATCACGCAACCGTTGGCGCGCGCCTCGAAGCCGCCGGGTTGCAGCACACAATCGTACTCGTGCAATTCGGCCGCGCCGAGCGCCGCGCGCGTGCCCTCGTCCTGGAAGCGGCGCGCTGAATAGATCGGCTTGCCGCAGCCGGCGAGGAAATCGGCCTCGTACAGCAGCCGGAACTGGTCGACGCAGATGATGCCATCGACCAGCGCGGGATCGATCGCGCCCTGGTGGTTCAGCGTCAGCACCAGCAGCCGGTGGTCGCGGATGAAGAGCTCGATGTCGGCGGCATACTGCTGCACGCTGGGTCCCGCGCCGACCAGCAGCACGTCGGCATCGCGGAACGCGGAGAGGTCCGTGGGCGGCGCCGAGGCGTCGAGCGGACGATCATCGCGAAAGGAATGCAGCGAGCGCTCGACCTCGGTCAGGCTGAAGCTGGTCGAGTTGCGCGCGGCCAGCGAGCGCAGCGCGGAGAACTTCTCGCGCGCGCTGTAGCGCGGGTCGGCCATCAGTGTCTGCGCGAACATCGGGTGGATGTCGTGCAGCGCCGAGTAATGGTAGAAGAAGCTCGCGCCCCAGCCGTACTGGTCCTTGAGCGGCTGGAAGCCGTTCACGCACAGCGAGCTCAGCTCCTCGAGGCGCGAGGCCTTGATTCCGCGCGCGTCCAGTTCGCACAGCAGGATTTCGAGCTCGGCGTTGCCGGCGCCGCGCCCCATGCCGGTCACGGTCGCGTCGAGGAAGCTCACGCCGCGCTCGATCGCGGCCAGCGTGTTTCGCACTGCCAGCGACTTGTTGTTGTGGGTGTGGATGCCGATGGCGCCATTCCAGCCGGCGGCCAGCGCATCGACCACGCGCCCGACCTCGGTGCCATCCATCGAGCCGAAGGAATCGGCGAAGTAGAGCACCTCGACCGCGCCCCACGACGCCACTTCGCGCGCGAGCGTGGTGATCTGCCCGGCGGGCTTGCCGGCGGCCTGCATCATGTTCAGCCCGACGCGGTAGCCCAGCTCGCGCAGGCGTGCCGCCAGCGCGCGACAGCTCGCGATTTCGCCCAGGTGCGCTGCGATGCGCACCCATTCGACGCGGGAGCGATCGCGCGGCTGAAACAGCGCATCGACGGCGGCAGCCGGCGCAAGACCGCAGCCGAGCAGCGCCTTGGCGTCGACCATCACCGCGAGCGCGGGACCGGCGGGCAAGGCCAGGGTGTCCAGGAACGCGTCGGTCGAATAGGCGTAGGGGCCGAGGAAGCTTGCCTGCGGGAAATTGCGGAAACCGATCTCGACGATGTCGACGCCCGCCGCCGCCATGGCCTGCAGGTACTCCTCGGCGAGCTCGCGCGCAAAGCACCAGTTGTTGTAGTAGCCGCCGTCGCGGAGCGTGCAGTCGAGAATGCGGAGCGTCATGGCGAATGCGTACCGGATGGGCCGAAACGGCGCGGCCTGCAGCGGCGCGCGTCATGGGTGACTCGACGCATTATATGGGCCGTCCGTGGCACCGGACACCCCTCGGCGGCGGTAGAAATTGCAGGCCGCCGCGCGCGCCTCAGCCGCGGCAGGCTTGCACGACGCGTCGCGCATGCTGCGTGGCGCGCTCCAGGTCCTGCTCCGGCGTGAAGCTGTAGGCGGGCAGGAACCCCTCGGCGAGATCCGAAGCCGAGCCGTGGCGAAAGAGATAGGAATAGAACGCGTCGAAGCTGCGCGGCAGGCGTATCAGCCGGCTGTCGACGATGCGCCTGGCCAGTGCGGCCAGCCAGCCCGTGCGCACGCGCCCGTCGTCGATCGGGGCGGCGGCGAGGATCAGCCGGTGCCAGCGCTCGTAGAGCGCGTTGCGCATCGGCAAGCGGTATATCGCGAGCGCCTTTCTCTCGCGCACCACGTCGCAGATCATCGAGACGCTGTCGCCGGTGACGATGAAGCGTGCGCACTGCGCCAGCGCCTGGGCGTAGTCGGAGGTCGTGTGCGCGCCGGGCTGCCAGGCAGACAGCCGGGAGCCGCCCGGCAGGTTGGCGCTGAACCACGCGCAGACATCGGCGGGCGTGCGCCGGCTGGTCACGATGCGAAGCGGCGCACCGCCGCCGTGCAGCGTGGCCAGGCGCAGCATTTCCCGTGCCTCGGGTACGCCGAGGCGGAAGCTGCGCGTGGGGCCGCCGATGAGCAGGGCCGTTTCCGTGGCAGCGTCGGAGCCGGCTGGCGCGGCAACCGCGCCCTCGGGCGCGTTGACGCGCCGCAATCCGTCGTCCAGCGGCAGCGCGATGCGCACGATGCGCGGATCGTTCGCGGTGATGTACTGGCACGAGGCGATCACCAGCGCGAATTCGCGCAGGTAGCGCGGTTGGCGCCCGATCAGGATGATGCGCGTGTGCCCCCCCGAGCGGCGCCGTATCCACAGCGCGGCCATCGTCGGGCGGCGGCCGATCGTGATGATCACGTCCGGCCACGGCGGCGCGATCGCGTCGGAGCGCGCGAGGTCGATGTGCGCGACGCTGGGGCGAAAGAACGGCTTGCCCTTCGCGAACCTGGGCTTCGGATAGACGAAGCGCGTCTCGTACGGGCAGCCGAGATTGTCGGCCAGGCTGAAGACCTGCTTGTTGTCGCCCTGCTTGTCGGCTAGCAGCAGCCAGATCAGTGGCTGCGCGCCGGTCGCCTGCTTTGGTTCGGTGTCGTGCATCAGCGCAGGATTCCCTCGCGGTAGAGGCGCCACATCAGGCCCCAGACGAAGATCAGCGGGTACTTGCGCACCCGCGGCGGGATCACCACGGGCCTGCCGCTGTGGCGTTCGAGCTTCCACGCGATGTAGTCGAAGCCGCCCTCGAAGGTGAGCAGCGCCTTCAGCAGCCGCGCGACGGACAGCAGCTTGCCCTGCACGCGCCGCAGTCCCCAGGAGACTGCGGCCGCGCGTCGCTGCGCCGGCGGTATCGTTGCCGCATAGCGCTCGCCATCGAGCGCGAGCGGCCAACGCAGCGCCGTCGCGACCTCGCGCGTAGCGGCGCTGAAATACTCCGCGCCCATCGTCACCAGCGTTCCCGAGCGCTTGCCGCTCTCGGCGCGAAGCTCGGTCGCGTAACTCAGCGCGAGCGCATCGGTCCACAGTGAAGCGACCGTGCCACTCGCGGCTATCGCTGGCAGCGCGCGATCGAGGAAGGTGATCGTGGCCGTGCGCAGCGCCGCGCGCACCCGTTCCAGCGTGGTCTCGTCGCGATGGTGCGCAACCGCCACGGGCTGGCAGAAGCGGCCCCAGATGTAGGACTCGAACCAGTTGCGCGAGACGCCGCGCTCGAGGTCCGCCATGGAGAGCACGGCATACTTGCAGCGCACCATACCGTTTGCAGTCCCGGTCTGCAGGTAGTAGACGTTCGGCGCCAGCGCGCGGTTCGCGGCCGCCGCGCGCAGCGTGCGGTGCGCGCCGCGATAGTCGCGCACGATCACGTACAGGTCTGCCAGCCCGTCGTGCAGGTCGCCGCTGCGCAGGCAGGAACCGTAGAACAGCACCGCATCGACGGCGCCGGCATGACGCGTTTGCAGCGCGTCGAGCAACGCCGCGAGCGCGGCGCGTGCGCGCTCGTCGCCCTGGTACAGCGGACCGAACACCGGCATGGATCATATCCTCAGGAAGCGGGCCGTGCCCGCGCAGCCGACACGCATCGGCGCGTCTTCCGGCGCCGGGTGGTGCAGTTCGCCGTCTAGCGTGAAGGCGCTGCGGAAGTCGAGTTGCACCGAATCCAGCCGCGCGCTGTGGTAGCCGTTGTCGCGGCTCATGAACGCCGCGGCGCGGCCGCGCAACAGCGAGGGCACGGCGCGCGCGAAGTGCGCGGCGTGGCGTTCTATCGCGGTGAAATACAGGCGCCCGTCGCCGCCGCCCCAGAAAGGGTGTATGCCGAGAAACAGGCGCTCCAGCGCGCTTATCGCCAGCAGCATGAATTCGCCGTCGCTGCGCGCCGAGCCGGCGGGCGTGATGCCGATGCGCAGGGCCTCGCCGAAGCCGTCGTGACCATGGACCATGCCCCACAGCGTGCGGATCATCGCCACGCCGGAGCTCAGTTCGCTGCGCATGCCGCGCGCGCGCACCTGCTCCTGCCAGTACTCGATGCCGTCGACCACCGCGCCCGCGCCGAATACCAGCCCGCAGCCGAGTGGCGCGCCGCCGGCGCCGCTCACGCCGATCACGGGGCGCTGCACGACCAGCGCCCGGGCATCGCCGCTGTGCAGCCACCCCAGCAGCGCCAGGATCGCCGCGCACAGGCCGCCGCGGATGCCCACATCACCCACCGTCACGTTCGTGGTGCCGCCGGGCAGTGCGCACAGCAGCGGTGGCGAGGCGAAGGGCGAGGCGTGCATCAGCGTCGTCAGTACGTGCGCCACGCTGCCGTCGCCGCCGTTGATGCCGACGATGCCGACACCTTCGTCGGCGAACGCGGCCAGCGCGTGTGGTATTGCGGCACTGTCCTCGGTGACGATGTGGCGCACGCGGCCGGAGGTTTCCAGCAGCCGGCGTACCTCGGCCAGCTGACGGCGGTTGCGCCCGCTGTGCGGGTTGGTGATGACGCCCAGGCGCGGCGCGGCGCCCGGTCGGGCCGGTAATCCGCGGGCGGTGGCGGGCGTGGTTGCGTGCATGATGGCTGCGAGTATAGCCGCGCGGCGCTCGGCCAACGGGGCTAGCCGGCGCAGCCGGGCACGAGTTCGGCGCGAGCCAGGTCCGCGGGGACGGTGCCCACCCGCAGCCAGGTGCCCTGGATGCGCAGCGGCAGTCCGCTCTCGGTATCGATGAAGATCGCGAGGTCCCCGGTCAGTTCCAGCAGGCTGAAGGCTTCCTTCTCCGCGGCGGTCCCGAGCAGGCGCGGCATCACGGCGACACGCTGCGCCTGCCGCGGTTCACGGACGCGGCGTTCCTTCCCGTCGACGACGAGGCGCAGGTTGACGTCGATGCTGTCGGTGGCCGACGCGGCGAGCCGCACGTGGTAGAGCTGCGTGTCGCTGAACACCAGCTGATCGGAGGTCTTGCGGCCGGCGCGAACCAGTTCGGCCGCGCGCGCCACCAGCATCACCGGCGTGAGCACGGGAGCGCCGGCGTCGGGGTGAGCGGGATAGGGGATCAGCGCGGCGCTGCGCGCGGTCCACCGGGCCTCGTCCCCGGGCTCCAGCCGCTCGCGCCAGACGCCGTTGCCGAGGAAGCGGTGGGTCTTGAGGCGACTGTTCTTGCCCTGGCTCAGGCGCCGGGTTTGCAGAACCCCCAGCGTCTGCGGGTCGAACCAGGTGTCCAGCTCGCCGGTGTTGCTCATCGCCGCGAAGGTCGCGTGGATCCTGCCGACCTGCGCTCCCCGCGGTTGCAGCGCCTCGCCTTGCTTCGGCGCGGAGAGGCCCGCGCGCGCCACTGGCACGGGCGGTTCGTATCGCAGCGTCGACGAGGCGCCGAGCCAGCCGTTGCTGGCCGAGAAGCGCAGCTCGCGCCAGCACTGTGTGCCGCCGGCGAGGGCAGGCGCGGCGAACAGCGCGAGCAGCAGACCGGCGATGCGAAGGCGCGCCGAGGCGGACGGTCGTTGTTCCGATAGCTGGACGTGCGTTGAGGTCATGGCGGCTATTGAAGCCGATCAGCGGGGGATTGCACGGTAATTTTCCGGGTTGCCGTGAACGCGCCGGATGCCGGTGCCAGCCGTGGACCGGGCTCGAGGCTGTATTCGCCGGTTCCGCAACCGTGGCCTCGTGGCGCAGGAGCCAGAACGAAAAAGGGGCCAGCTTGCGCTGCCCCCTTCGTCTACCACTGCAATGTGGCTCCGCCTGTTGGGCTCGAACCAACGACCCGCTGATTAACAGTCAGC
>DAORUQ010000160.1:0-7019 GCA_035433265.1 Pseudomonadales bacterium
GTAGGCCTTGAAGCAGGTGAGTTCGGGGGTGGTCATGCGGAAGGGTCCTTGGTGGTAGCGATACGTGCCGCGGCAACGGTCGCCGGGAACTATAGGAAGCGAACGCACAGTTGTCATGGTGGGCAGGCGGCGGCCGCGCGCGGCACGGGTTCGCCCCTCGGCGCGCCGGGTACACCGCCGTCGCGCAGGGCGCGCTCCCACAATGGGCCATGCCTGCAACAGGGCGACGCGGGTATACTCGCAGGTTTGGTACCCCTCACCGGAAAGCGATGGCCACCATACAGGTACGCGGTGCGCGCACCCACAACCTGAAGAACGTCGATCTCGACATCCCGCGCGACCAGCTCATCGTGATTACCGGGCTGTCGGGCTCGGGCAAGTCCTCGCTCGCCTTCGACACGCTGTATGCCGAGGGCCAGCGGCGCTATGTCGAATCGCTGTCGACCTACGCGCGGCAGTTCCTGTCGGTGATGGAGAAGCCCGACGTCGACCACATCGAGGGCCTGTCGCCGGCGATCTCGATCGAGCAGAAATCGACCTCGCACAACCCGCGCTCCACCGTGGGCACCATCACCGAGATCCACGACTACCTGCGCCTGCTGTTCGCGCGTGCCGGCGAGCCGCGCTGCCCGCAGCACGGGCTGGCGCTGACCGCGCAGACCGTGAGCCAGATGGTCGACGCGGTGCTGGCGATGCCGGAGGGCGCGAAGCTGATGCTGCTGGCGCCCGTGGTGCGCGAGCGCAAGGGCGAGCACGCGCAGTTGCTGGAGCAGCTGCGCGGCAGCGGCTTCGTGCGCGTGCGCGTCGACGGGCGCGTGGCCGAGCTCGACGACGTGCCCGCGCTCGACAAGCAGCGCAAGCACACCATCGAGGTGGTGGTCGATCGCTTTCGCGTGCGCGCCGACCTCGGGCTGCGCCTCGCGGAATCCTTCGAGACCGCGCTGGGGCTGGCCGAGGGGCTCGCGATCATCGCCCCGATGGACGAGCCGGGCGAGGAGCAGGTGTTCTCGGCGCGCTTTGCCTGCCCGCACTGCGGCCACAGCATCCCGGCGCTGGAGCCGCGGCTGTTCTCGTTCAACAACCCGGCCGGGGCCTGCCCGAGCTGCGACGGGCTCGGGGTGCAGCAGTTCTTCGACGTGGAGCGCATCGTGCAGAACCCCGGCGCCAGCCTCGCGCAGGGCGCGATCCGCGGCTGGGACCGGCGCAACGTCTATTACTTCCACCTGCTCGGCTCGCTGGCCGAGCACTACGGTTTCAGCCCGGACACGCCCTTCGCCGAGCTGGCGCCCGAGCAACGCGAGCGCGTGCTCTACGGCAGCGGCGAGGAGGCCATCCGTTTCAACTACGTGAACGACCGCGGCGACGTGATCCAGCGCACGCACCACTTCGAAGGCATCGTGAACAACCTCGAGCGCCGCTACCGCGAGACCGATTCGGCGCTGGTGCGCGAGGAGCTGGCGAAGTTCATCGGCACGCGCCGCTGCGGGGCCTGCCAGGGCAGCCGCCTGCGCCCCGAGGCGCGCCACGTCTTCGTCGACGACCGTTCGCTGCCGCAGCTGTCCGCGCTCGGGGTGGGCGAGGCGCAGGCCTATTTCGAAAATCTGGAGCTCGCCGGCCGGCGTGGCCAGATCGCCGACAAGATCCTGAAGGAACTGCGCAGCCGCCTCGGCTTCCTGGTCAACGTGGGGCTCGAGTACCTCACGCTGGACCGCAGCGCCGACACGCTCTCCGGCGGCGAGGCGCAGCGCATCCGCCTGGCGAGCCAGATCGGCGCGGGGCTGGTCGGCGTGATGTACATCCTCGACGAGCCCTCGATCGGGCTGCACCAGCGCGACAACGAGCGGCTGCTGGCCACGCTGACGCACCTGCGCGACATCGGCAACACGGTGATCGTGGTCGAGCACGACGAGGACGCGATCCGGGCAGCCGATTACCTCATCGACATCGGTCCCGGCGCGGGCGCGCACGGCGGCGAGATCGTGGCCGCGGGCAGCGCGGTGGACATCATGGCCGCGCCGCGCTCCGTCACCGGCGACTACCTCGCCGGGCGCCGCGCGATCGCGCTGCCGGCGCGACGCACGCCACGCGACCCCAAGCGCCAGCTGGTGCTGCGCGGCGCCAGGGGCAACAACCTCAAGAACGTGACCGCGTCGATCCCGGTCGGTCTGTTCACCTGCGTGACCGGGGTGTCGGGCTCCGGCAAGTCCACCCTGGTCAACAACACGCTGTACCCGCTGGCCGCCACCGCGCTGAACGGCGCCAGCACGCTGGACGCCGCGACGCACGGCGCGATCGCGGGACTCGAGCACTTCGACAAGTGCATCGACATCGACCAGAGCCCGATCGGGCGCACGCCGCGCTCCAACCCGGCGACCTACACCGGCCTTTTCACCCCGATCCGCGAACTGTTCGCCGGCACCCCGGAGGCACGCTCGCGCGGCTACGGGCCGGGGCGCTTCAGCTTCAACGTGAAGGGCGGGCGCTGCGAGGCCTGCCAGGGCGACGGCGTGACGCGGGTGGAAATGCACTTCCTGCCCGACGTCTACGTGCCCTGCGACATCTGCAAGGGGCAGCGCTACAACCGCGAGACGCTCGACATCCTGTACAAGGGCCGCAACATCCGCGACGTGCTGGAAATGACCATCGAGGAGGCGCTCGCCTTCTTCAGCGCGGTACCCGCGCTCGCGCGCAAGCTCGAGACGCTGATGGAGGTGGGGCTGTCCTACATCCACCTCGGGCAGGCCGCGACCACGCTCTCGGGCGGCGAGGCGCAGCGCGTGAAGCTCTCGCGCGAGCTCTCCAAGCGCGACACCGGCAAGACGTTGTACATTCTCGACGAGCCGACCACGGGGCTGCACTTCCACGACGTGCAGCAGCTGCTGAACGTGCTGCACCGCCTGCGCGACCACGGCAACACGGTGGTCGTGATCGAGCACAATCTCGACGTGATCAAGACCGCGGACTGGATCCTCGACCTAGGGCCCGAGGGCGGCGACGGCGGCGGGCGCATCGTGGCGGAGGGCACGCCGGAGCAGGTGGCCGCGAACGCGGCCTCGCACACCGGAACATTCCTCGCGCAGCTGCTCAGCTCGGCCAAGCGCGCCGTGCCATGAATATGCACGTAGGTCCGGATTCATCCGGACAATTGCTTCGTAGGTCCGGATTCATCCGGACAATTGCTTCGTAGGTCCGGATTCATCCGGACGATTGTCCGCCTGAAGGCGGACCTACGGCGCTGCACAATGTCCGGATAAATCCGGACCCACGGGGGACGGCGAGGGATGAAGATTCTGGTCACCGGCGGCGCCGGCTATATCGGCTCGCACACCTGTGTCGAGCTGCTGGCGGCGGGCCACGAGGTCGTGGTCGTCGACAACCTCGCCAACAGCAGCGCGGAAGCCCTCGAGCGCGTGCGCCTGATCAGCGGCCGCCCGCTCGGGTTCCACCGGCTGGACCTGCGCGAGGGCGCGGCGCTGCGCGAGGTGTTCGCGCGCAGTCACTTCGACGCGGTGATCCACTTCGCCGGTCTGAAGGCCGTCGGCGAATCGGTGCAGAAGCCCTTGCATTACTACGACAACAACGTCACCGGGACGCTGCGGCTGCTCGAGTGCATGCGCGAGGCCGGGTTGAAACGGCTGGTGTTCAGCTCCTCGGCGACAGTCTACGGCGACCCGGCATCGGTGCCGATACGCGAGGACTTCGCGCTGTCGGCGAGCAACCCCTATGGGCGCACCAAGCTGTTCATCGAGGAGATCCTGCGCGACGAGCAGCGCGCCAACCCGGACTGGGACATCGTGCTGCTACGCTACTTCAACCCGGTGGGCGCGCACGCCAGCGGGCTGATCGGCGAGGATCCGGCCGGCATACCCAATAACCTGATGCCCTATGTGAGCCAGGTCGCCGTGGGCCAGCTGGACTGCCTGAACGTCTGGGGCAACGATTACCCCACGCCCGACGGCACCGGGGTGCGCGACTACATCCACGTGGTGGACCTCGCGCTCGGACACCTCGCGGCGCTCGAGCGCGCGGCGGGACCGGGGGTGCGCGCCTACAACCTGGGCACGGGGCGCGGCTATTCGGTGCTGGAGATGATCGCGGCCTTCGAGCGCGCCTCGGGGAACAAGGTGCCGTACCGCTTCGCGCCGCGGCGACCCGGCGACGTGGCCGCCTGCTACGCCGACCCGGCGCTGGCGCGCCAGCAACTTGGCTGGACCGCCGAGCGGGACGTGGACGCGATGTGCCGCGACACGTGGCACTGGCAGTCGAGGAATCCGCGAGGCTACGGATAGTAATACCGGCAACGCAAAAAACGGGGGCCGGTCAAGGGCACCGGCCCGGTTGCGGTATCAGCCCAAAAAAGGAGCGCCGGCGTAAACCGGCGTTCATCTCTCACAATTTCCGGAAGACGCAGCCTCCGCGAAACCCAGCGTCTATGCTGCCACCTTGCGGCGCCGGACCAAGGACAGCCCCGCGAGACCCGCACCGAAGAGCAGCATGGTGCCAGGCTCCGGCGCATTGCCGCTGGGCGGTACTCCGGGCTGTGTACCGGCCAGCAAACCAATCTTCATGTAGTCGTAGTGCGACGTGGTGCCATTTGTACACCCATCACCGGACATCTGACTGTTGTCGTTGCAGCCTGAAAACA
Organism: Pseudomonadales bacterium; assembly: GCA_035433265.1. Classification (GTDB taxonomy): domain Bacteria; phylum Pseudomonadota; class Gammaproteobacteria; order Pseudomonadales; family UBA5518; genus UBA5518. The sequence goes on from DAORUQ010000160.1 coordinate 4,646, forward strand.
CCGTGTTATAGGCCATCACAAGCCAGTAACTCGACACCAGGTTGGTGCTCAGATCCGCAGTCCAGTTGGGCCTGGTCTGGAGATCGGCATAGTTGCCTACGAGACTCCAACCATTAGCGAGCAAACCGGTGGACGTCCCTCCATATGTTCTGCCGACAAGTGTCGGATCAGTGGCCGGTTTGACATATGCCGCGCCGCCGGGCGCATCCGGCTGGTATGCAAGGACAGAGATGTCTGCATCGTTGGAATACCAGCTCAAGCCGATATCGGTGAGATTGATCCCCTCGCTAAACTCAAAAAGTACCGCATCCCACCGACCATTGTTATCCACGCCATGTTCAGGGCTACTGCCTTCGTTATAGTCACCCGAGCAGCCCGAGGTGGTGCAGCGATCCCGATTGGTCACGCCGAGACCTCCGGTTGGCGGCGCATTGCCGTCACCGTCGTTCCACCAGGACAGATAAGCGGTTTCGAGCAGAGTATTCGAAGTCCCGCCGGTGTTGGAGAAAGCGCTCGCCGTAACCGTTATGCCGGCACTCGTGGCGTCGCGCGTATTGCCTGCAGTCCCGCTGCTCGTGCCACAACCCGTCGTACAGGTGAATGCCCAACTCGTGTCTGCCCAAACTGGCGCGCCGGCAGCGGCCGACAGCGCCGCGAGTGGAGCAATGATTGCGATTGTCCAGCGCATGGTCATTTGCTCTTGTGGTTGCGTGTTGCGGTTTGATCAGCAAGATATGCGCCTAAAAGTATTTTTGCCATGTAATCAATGAATTATCATTGCTCGCCGCCGCACAGGGTGCCGCACTGTAAAAATTTTCGACAAATTGCCTCATCGCGAGCCCAGCCGTTGCTGCAGCTTGCGAGCGTCCTCCAGTTCATCGAACTCAGCCGCTGTGCTGAGTGCTTCGCCCAGTTCGGTGCGAGCCTCGTCCTCACGCCCGATCGCCGCGAGGGCGGCGGCCAGATGGTAGCGGATGGTCGGATTTTGCGGCGCACGCAAGCGTGCTTCGCGCAGGTGGCGCAGCCCTGCCTCGGCTTGCCCCGATCCCACCAGCAGCCAGCCCAGCGTGTCGCGTATCGCTGCGTCCTGCGGCGCCAGGTCGTGGGCGCGCTGCGCGTACTCGAGCGCGCGCGGGTCGCCCTGGCGCGCCAGCACGTTCGCCAGGTTGTTGAGCAGGTCGGGGGCATCGGGCTGGTCCCGCAGCAGTGCCTCGTAGGACGAGCGGGCCTGCGGCAGGCGCCCCGCGCGCAGGTAGCCCTCGGCCAGCGCGCGCCGCGCGAGGGCATCCTGTGGATGATCCCGCGACCAGGATTCCATGAATTCCACCGCGTCGTCCTGCTGCCCCACCGCAAAATAGGCCCGGTACAGGCGCAGCGCCAGTTCGGGATCCGGCTGGCCGCGCAGGGCCGACTGGTAGCTCGCCACGGCCTCCTCGGCCCTGCCCTGGGCCAGGGCGATGTCGCCGAGCAGGCGCTGGCCCGTGCTTTCGGTCGCCTGATCGGCCGCGAGCGATCGCGCCCGCTGCTCCGCCTGCTCGAACCGGCTCAGCTGCAGTTCGACCTCGGTCAGCAGAACCAGCGCCGGGAGATGGCGCGGCTCACTCTCCAGCGCCCGCTCGAGGCTGTGGATCGCCCCCTCGGGATTGTTTGCGCTCAGCTGGTATTGCGCAATGCGGTGCTGCCAGCCGGCGTCGAATGCCGCCAGCCGTGTCATGCGGTCGAAGAAGACCTGCGCCTGCTTGTCGTCGCCCAGGGCGACATGCACCTTGCCGAGAGCGGCTAGCGCGGCCAGATCCTCCGGCGCGACGGCGCTGGTCTCTCGCGCCACCGTGAGCGCCTTCTCCTTCATACCGCCACGGAGCAGAAGATCGACGAGCCGTGCGGTGGCAGGCACGTTACGGTGATCATTGGCGTGCAGTTTCTCCAGCCAGCGCAACGCTTCGGTGTCATTCCCCGCCGCCTCCTCGAGCGCCGCCAGCTCGAAGGTGGCCTGCGGATCTTCCGGGCGTTTCTGGAGGATCCGCTGCAACCGGTCCCGCGCCGCGGCGAGATTGCCTTCCTCGACGTCGAGGCGGGTCAGGTTCAGCTCGGCGGGGAGGAAGGCGGCATCGAGTGCCAACGCCTGCAGGTACGCGGCGCGGGCCCCCGGCTTGTCTCCGCCCGCCTGGCGGGCGACCCCGAGCAGGTTCCACCCTGGCGCGCCCTGGTCCCGTTCCGCCACCTTGCCCGCCATCGACACCGCCGCTTCGAACTCGCCCAGCTTGATGTACATCACCGTCAGCGCGTTGCCTTTTCGAGATTGGGAGGGCTCCTACATCTACACTCTTTCCATGCTGGACACGCTCGCCATCTGCTGCCTCGACGTCGAGAAACG
>DAORUQ010000161.1:0-6966 GCA_035433265.1 Pseudomonadales bacterium
GCCTGGCGCGACTACTTCGACCTGGCCCAGTTCCAGAACGGCATGGCGGGCTGAGCGGCCCGCGCAGCAAACCGAAACACCGTGGGTCCGCTTTCAAGCGGACTTTGTCGGGCTGAAGCCCGACCTACGGCGGACTTTGTCCGGATGAATCCGGACCCACCGGGTGGGAGGTATCGTCAGAAGCTCCAGTCGGCGCCGAGGTAGGCCGTGCGCGGCATGTTGGAGCGCGCCCCATCGGGCTTGCGCGACACGATCACCTGTTCGTCGAAGACGTTGTTGAGCTTCGCATAGACGCGCAGCCCCTCGAACAGGCGGTAGCCGGCCGTCCAGTCGACCAGGAACAGATCGTCGGTGCGCAGGAAGCGGTCATCGACGCCGGCACGGTCGCAGGTGTAGGTCGAGCAGGTCTGGTCGTAGTACGAGGCGTTCAGGTAGCTGTCCCAGCCGGACGGATGCACCACGCCCAGGCTGAGCGCGGCCACCTGCTCGGGGATATCCGCCAGGGTATCGCCCTCCAGCACGTTGCCGGTCTCGGAATCCTCCGTCACCTCGGCGTCGGTCCAGGTGTAGGAGAATCGCAGCGGCCACGTGGTCCCCGCCGGACCGTCGAACCCGGTGTTCAGGCCGATCTCGACGCCCTGGATCTCCGACTCGCCGAGGCTCTCGGTCCCGACGGTCTGGCCGCCCGTGCAGGGATTGGCCACTGAGCAGTTCTTGATGGTGTTGGTGTAGTCGCTGTAGAAAAAGATCGCGTCGGCGCTGTAGCGCTCGTCGGTGTAGCGCACGCCGCCCTCGTAGTTGAGGCTCTCCTCGGCCTCGGTGCCGTCAACCGAATCGGCCCCCGGCGGCGCGAAGCCCTCGTGCACACCGGCGAGCAACTGCCAGTGGCCGTCGATATCCCAGGTGGCGCCCAGTCCCAGGCTGGTCTCGTTGCCGAGGCGGTTGCCCTTCACGGACGCTGCGCCGGCGCGCGGCGGATCGTTGCTCCACTGGCGGTTGCGCGTCTCGATGTCCTCGACGCGTATCAATGGCACCAGCGTCAGTGCGCCGTGCGTGATGCGATCCAGCAGCCAGAAGGAATCGGCATCGCCGGTGCCCACGGCATTGTTGGATGCCAAGTTCGGCGCGAGCGTCGAGGCGTAGACCAGCTGTCCGCCAACCTGGTTGTAACGCTCCACCGGCTGGTAGCGGTCGATCTCGTCCTCGTGACGCCGCGCGCCGAACTCCAGCTCGTGCTCCCAGGCGCCGGTGGCGAAACGGGCATCCAGCGTGAACTGCAGGCCCTCGGCCTCGTACTCGCGGTTGTTGTGCTTGATCTCGACGTTGTTCACGTCCAGCGTGCCATCGAGCCAGCCCTGGTAGAGAGGCGCCGTCGCCGCGCCGGCGTTGATGGCGGAAATCATCCCGCTCATCGACTGCGCGTTCACGCGGTCGAGCTTGAACCAGTCGCGCGTGAACTCGTTGCGATACCACAGGAGGTTCAGCCCCAGCTGTTCGCTGAACTCGAAGCGGTAGCGCGCACTGTAGCCCTGGTGATCGTTCGTCATCTCGTCGAGCGCCGAGAGCCCGTAGCGGCGGTTCGCGTCGCGATCGAAATCCTCGTCGCTGAGCCCCAGGTAGGAGGCCTGCGAGGTCTCCTCGGAGTACTGCAGCTTCACGTCCAGCTGCTGATGGAAGCGCGCGCCCTCGGCCGAGTTCAGCCGCGCCTTGGCGACGTAGTCCTCGATCTCGAAACCGGTGTCCTTGCCGCTGCGGTCGATGTCATGAAAACCGTCGGCCTGGTGCTGCACCGTCTCCAGCAACCAGCCGTACTGCTCGGCGCCGGCGCCGTAGTTGCCCATCACGCGCTGTTCGCCGTTGCCACCGACTTCGGCGAGCACGCGCCCGCCTGCCTGGCGCGGGATCGGGGTGGACACCATGTTCATCGCGCCGCCGACCGTGAACGGGCCGTAGCGCATGGTTTCGGGGCCCTTCAGCACCTCGATGGCGGACATGCGGCCCGCCGTGGGGAAGTAATACGCGGCGGGATCCGCGTAGGGAGCCGGGGCGATCAGCACGCCGTCTTCCATCAGGCTGATCTTGCTGCTGCGCTCGGCACCGGAACCGCGGATGCCGATGTTCGGCCGCAGGCCGTAGCCCTCCTCTTCGCGCATGTACAGGCCGGGCACGGCGCGCAGCACCCGGTTGATGTCGGTCTGGGAGAACTTCCTGAGCTCCGCGGCATCGATCGCGTGGGCCGAGCCGCTCAGCTGGCGTGCCTCGGCACGCTGACCCACGATGCGGACTTCCTCGATCACCGATGAGGGCGCTTGCGCCGGCGCGGCGAGCGCTGCCACGGGAGCGGCCGCCGCCGCGCCCAGGAACCAAATACCCCTGGCCTTGCGCATCGTGATGTCTCCCCTTGTTCGCGATTCGTGTCCGGCATCACGCCGGTACGGAAAGGGAGACTAGCAGATTGAATCTAAATGCGAAACATTATTGTTTAGATTAGTAGCTCGATGGCCCGTCAGCGCTGGCGCTTTTGCGCCGCCAGCAGCAACTCGCCCAGCGTGCCGGTCTTCGGCGCAGTGGCGCGCGGCTCGTCGCGGCGCGGCTGGTGCTGACGCTGCTCGTTCGCTCGCCCCGGCTGCGGGCGCGCCCCGCCACCCTTTTGCCGCGGCGCGCCCTCGGCCGGCACCTCGTCGTCGAGGCGCATGGTCAGGGCGATGCGCTTGCGCGCGATGTCGACCTCCAGCACCTTCACCTTGACCACGTCGCCGGCCTTCACCACCTCGCGCGGATCCTTCACGAAACGGTTGCTGAGCGCCGAGACGTGCACCAGACCGTCCTGGTGCACGCCGATGTCGACGAAGGCGCCGAAGTTCGCGACGTTGGTCACGGAGCCTTCGAGCACCATGCCCGGCTGCAGGTCCTTCAGTTCCTCGACGCCCTCCTTGAATGTCGCGGTCTTGAAGGCCGGGCGCGGGTCGCGCCCGGGCTTCTCCAGCTCGCGCAGGATGTCGCGCACCGTGAGCTCGCCGGCTTCGGCAGTCACGAACCGGCAGGGATCGAGGCCACGCACGCGCTCGGCGTTGCCGATCAGTTCCGACACGGAGCAACCCTGCGCCGCCGCGATGCGCTCGACCACCGGGTAGGACTCCGGGTGCACCGCCGAGGCATCGAGCGGGTTGTCGCCGAGCCGGATGCGCAGGAAGCCCGCGCACTGTTCGAAGGTACGCGCGCCGAGGCGCGGCACCTGGCGCAGCGCCTCGCGCGAGCGGAACGGCCCGTGCTGGTCGCGGTGCGCCACGATGGCCTGCGCCAGCGAGCCGCCCAGGCCCGAGACGCGGCTCAGCAGCGCCGCCGAGGCACTGTTCAGTTCCACGCCCACGCTGTTCACGCAGTCCTCGACCACGGCGTCGAGGCTCTTCGACAGCCTCAGCTGGTTCAGGTCGTGCTGGTACTGGCCGACACCGATCGATTTGGGTTCGATCTTGACCAACTCGGCCAGCGGATCCTGCAGGCGACGGCCGATCGAGATCGCGCCGCGGATGCTGACATCGATGTCGGGGAATTCCTGCGAGGCCAGCTCGGAGGCCGAGTACACCGAGGCGCCGGCCTCGCTGACCACCACGCGCGTGAGGCCGAGCTCGGGATGTGCCGCGATGAGCTCCGCGGCCAGCTTCTCGGTTTCGCGCGAGGCGGTGCCGTTGCCTATCGCGATCAGGTCGCTGCCGTGCTTGCGCGCGAGCGCCGCCAGCGTGTCGAGCGACTGGCGCCACTTGTTCTGCGGCACGTGCGGATAGATGGTGGTGTATTCGAGCAGCTTGCCGGTGCCGTCGAGCGCCACCACCTTCACGCCGGTACGCAGTCCCGGATCCAGTCCGATGCAGGCGCGATGCCCCGCCGGCGCGGCCAGCAGCAGGTCGCGCAGGTTGGCCGCGAACACGCGGATCGCCTCGGCCTCGGCCGCCTCGCGCAGCTCCGTGAGCAGTTCGCCCACCACGTGCACCGAGAGGCGCACGCGCCAGGTCCAGCGCGCCACCTCCATCAGCCAGGCGTCTGCCGGGCGGCCCTTGTCACTGATGCCGGCGTGCGCGGCCACCATCCCCTCGCAGGGGTGCGCGCTCGTCTCGGCGGCGCCCGGCAGGTCCACGGCCAGGTAGAGCACGCCCTCGTTGCGCCCGCGGAACATCGCCAGCGCACGGTGCGAAGGCACCTTGGCCAGCGGCTCGGCATGCGCGAAGTAATCGGCGAACTTGGCGCCCTCGGCCTCCTTGCCATCGGCCACGCGCGCCTGCAGTTGCCCTTGCTCGCGCAGCAGCTGGCGCACGCGCCCCACGAGCTCGGCGTCCTCGGCGAAGCGTTCCATCAGGATGTGACGCGCGCCGTCGAGCACGGCCTTGGTGTCGGCGAAACCCGCCTCGGCGTTCAGGAACGCCACCGCCTCGGTGGCCGGATCGCGCATGGGATCGGTGAGCAGCAGATCCGCGAGCGGCTCGATACCCGCCTCGCGCGCGATCTGGCCCTTGGTGCGGCGCTTGGGCTTGTACGGGAGGTAGAGATCCTCGAGGCGCGCCTTGGAATCGGCCTCGCGGATCGAGGTTTCCAGCGCCGGCGTCATCTTGCCCTGCTCGGTGATGCTTTTCACGATCGCCTCGCGGCGATCCTCCAGCTCGCGCAGGTAAGCGAGACGCTGCTCCAGCGCGCGCAGCTGCACGTCATCGAGCCCGCCGGTCACTTCCTTGCGATAGCGCGCCACGAAGGGCACCGTGGCCCCGTCGTCGAGCAGCCCGACCGCCGCGGCGACCTGGCTGACGCCGACGTTCAGTTCCGCGGCAATGCGTTCTTGAATCGACAACATGCGGGTGACTCCATCCTGCGAGGCGGCGGATTATGCGCACCGCCGGACCCGGCCGCGAGACTTGTGGAAGCCGGCGCTTTTGGGTAGGGACGAATGACATCGCGTCGGGTGCGCATCGCTGATGCCGGCGAGGAGGCGCTGCGATATCGCGTCATCGCGGCGCGCGAGTTTCTCGAAAAGATCGGAATCCAACCATGAACGCCATGACCTACTAGGGCTATACCGCCCGCATCGAATACGACGACAGCAACAAGATTTTCTTTGGCCGGCTGGCCGGGATGCGCGACGTCGTATCGTTCCACGGCGAGTTCGTTGCCGAGCTCGAAGCGGCGTTTCACGAGGCCGTCGATGATTATGTCGCCGCCTGTGCGAAACTCGGCCGGACGCCCGAGAAGCCCGCCAGCGGCAGATTGATGCTGCGCATCCCGCCGGAGGTGCATGGCGCAGCGCTGGTGGCGGCGCAAGCGGCCGGAACGAGCCTCAACCAATGGGCGGCGAAGGTGTTGGCCGAAGCGGCTCACGTCGATTGACCATCAGCAGATGAGCTCGCCCGTCGAGGACGCGAAGGCCTTGCACAACAGCCCGGCCTGCCAGCCCGCCATTCCCGTGGGTCGGCATGCATGGCGACGACAGCGCGCGGCACGGCTAGGCGGAGAGATTGACTCGCGCCATCCATGGCGCTCGCCCCTGCGGGGCGCCTACGCTTCGCTGCGGCGTCCAAATCGGCAGTCCCTGCCGATTTGTCGAACTGGGGAGTTCTCTGTTCCACTCTCCACGCACGCCAAACGAAAAAGCCCAGCGCAAGCTGGGCTTTTTCGTTTGGCGCACCCGGAGAGATTCGAACTCCCGACCCCCTAGTTCGTAGCCAGGTACTCTATCCAACTGAGCTACGGGTGCGAAGGCCGCGTACTATATTGAGCCGGTCCGGCTTCGTCAACCTCGATGGAAAGCGAAGTTTTACCCATCGCTACGGACTAGAATTCGCGGCAAGTCCGTGACCGGAGAAGTGACGCCGATGAACACCCGCAAAGCCCTGCTATGGGACCTCCCGGTGCGCCTGTTCCACTGGTCGCTGCCTCTGCTGGTGGTAACGGCGTGGATCAGCGCGGAATACGACGCGATGGACGTGCACGAGTGGTGCGGCTACACGGTGCTGGTGCTGGTGGGTTTTCGCATCGTGTGGGGTTTCATCGTTAGCCGGCACGCGCGCTTCAGTGACTTCCTGCGCTCGCCAGCGGCGGCGCTCCGCTACCTGCGCGGGCTTGAACCCGAGCGCCCCGGGCACAACCCGGCCGGCGGCTGGTCTGTCATCGCGATGCTGACGCTGCTCGCGGCGCAGGGCGTGACCGGGTTGTTCAACTCCGATGACGTCAGCTTCGAGGGACCGCTGGTGCGGGCGCTGGATCGTGGCAGCGTCGATGCGCTGGCGGCATGGCACGAGCCGAACTTCTGGCTGCTGCTCGCGCTGGTGGCGCTGCACATCGGCACGGTGCTGTTCTACCTCCTGCGCAGGCAGAAGAACCTGATCGCGCCGATGCTGAACGGAGGCGAGTCTTCCGCCGCAGGCACGCCGCGCCCGCTGTGGCTGGCCCTCGTGGTGATCGCCGTGCTTTCGGGGCTGCTGTACTGGGGGCTGTCGCTGGCGCCACCGCCGCCAGCGCCGTTCCTCTGAGAACGCCGAAAAACGCCATCTGCGCCCGCCCCCGCAGGTGCGGGTTCAGCCGCACAACTGTCCGCATGAATGCGGACCTACGGGTATTGCTCCCCACGTGCGCGACCATCGCGCGCATGGCGCGCTCCTACAGCCAGCGGTCATGTCGTGGCGGGGCTGCCCCGCCACACGCGACTCTGCGCGGCGAGGGACTCAGTCGTCCTTTTCCTTGTAGTCGTCGTGGCAGGCACCGCAGGTCTTGCCGGTCGCCTCGATCTCGGTCGAGATGGCCTTGCGATCGCCGCCCGCCGCCACTTTGCCCAGCTTCGCGGCCGCCAGCTGGAACTCCTCCATCTTCTTCTCGAAGTCGTCCATGTTCTTCCAGATCTCGGGCTTGGCGTGCGTGTCGCCCTTGTCGGAGCCCTCCGGGAATCCGCGCATCTGGTTGAGCCCCGCGAGGGCGGCGAGTTCC
>DAORUQ010000162.1:0-3100 GCA_035433265.1 Pseudomonadales bacterium
TCGGAAGGCTTGCAGAAGCGCTCCATGGCGGCCTTGGCACGCGCGGCCTCGGCGTTCTTTTCTTCCTCGCTCATCGTGTGCTTCTCGCCGTATTCGTCGACGCGGGTCACCTCGCCGGCGCCAGAGAGCGCCTTGTGGTTCTCGGTGGCCGTGCGGCAGGTCTCGGCGTCGGCGGCCGCCTTCTTCTGTTCGTCGGTCAGGTCGACGGGCGCATCCGGATCGCTGGTGGAATAGCCCTTCTGCACCTTGATGGCCTCGGCCTTGGCTGTGGCCGGGGGCTGCTGCCCGTAATGCACCACGCCCTCGGCGTCCACCCACTTGTAGACGCGTTCGGTGGCCTGCGCGCCCAGTGCCGCGAGGCCCAGGAGGGCCGCCAGCGCCGCGCTCGGCAGTAATCGTTGCTTGTGCATGGGTCGACTTCCGCAAGGTGGCCACAGTTCGGCTCCATTATAGTCAGTGCGCGCCGAATCGACCGCCGGCGCCGCGACGGTGCGGCCAAAGCGTGCGGTTGCGCAATATTGCGGTTGACTTGTTTGCAGTGCGCCGGGAAGAATGAACGCTCCCCGGGGCCTTGCCGTGATCTCACCCGTGATCGGCGGGGCCAGGAAAGACGAAAACAGCGTGTTTCCGCCCCCGGCATTCAGACGACAGGCGCTTAATCAACTGCTTTGCTCCGGGATCACAGGCATCATCAGGCTGGCGCTCCCTGGCATCTGATCAGAATTCAGCAAAGGACTTGTCGTGGCCGGCCCCTGCGGGGTGCGATGTTGCCGCGGCATCACTGCGATTCATGGCGAACGGAAGCGCGCGGCGTGCTCAACTCACGGAGGTGATCTACGTGGAACTGTTGTCTGGCGGTGAAATGGTGGTACAGGCGCTCGAGGACGAGGGCGTCGAGTACGTCTTCGGTTACCCGGGTGGAGCCGTCCTTCACATCTACGACGCCTTGTTCAAGCACGGCGGCAAGCTGACGCACGTGCTGGTGCGCCACGAGCAGGCTGCCACGCACGCGGCCGACGGCTACTCGCGCAGCACCGGCAAACCGGGCGTGGTGCTGGTGACCTCGGGGCCGGGGGCCACGAACGCGATCACCGGCATCGCCACTGCCTACATGGACTCGATCCCCATGGTGGTGATTTCCGGGCAGGTGCCGCGCGACAAGATCGGCGAGGACGCCTTCCAGGAAACCGACATGGTCGGCATCTCGCGACCGATCGTGAAGCACAGCTTCATGGTCACGCAGGCCGAGCAGATTCCCGAGACGATCAAGAAGGCGTTCCATATCGCTACCACCGGCCGCCCGGGCCCGGTGGTCGTCGACATCCCGAAGGACGTCACCAGTCCCGCGGAGAAGTTCGAGTACGCCTACCCCGAACGCGTACGCATGCGTTCCTACAACCCGGTGACCCGCGGTCACGGCGGCCAGATCCGCAAGGCCGTGCAGCTGCTGCTGACGGCGAAGCGTCCGGTCATCTACAGCGGCGGCGGGGTGATTCTCGGCAACGGCTCGGCGCAGCTGCGCAAGCTCGCCGAGGTGCTGAACTACCCGGTCACCAGCACGCTGATGGGGCTGGGCGCGTACCCGGCCAGCAGCCCGCGCTTCCTCGGCATGCTCGGGATGCACGGCACCTACGAGGCCAACATGGCGATGCATCACAGCGACGTGATCATCGCGATCGGTGCGCGTTTCGATGATCGCGTCACCAACACGCCGAACCGTTTCTGTCCCGATGCGAAGATCATCCACGTCGATGTGGACCCGACCTCGATCTCCAAGACCATCGTGGCCGACCTGCCGATCACCGGCCCGGTCGATGTGGTGCTCGACGAGATGCTCTCGCAGATCGAGGACGTGCAGCGCTCGGCGCAGGGCGGCCCCGATCGCGCCGCGCTGGCCAACTGGTGGAACGAGATCGAGCGCTGGCGCGAGGCGCACGGCATCTATCGCAAGCCGCGCTACGACAGCAGCGGCCCGCTGATCATGCCGCAGGACGTGATCAAGTGCCTGCACGAGGTCACCGCGGGCAATGCCTTCGTGACCTCCGACGTGGGTCAGCACCAGATGTTCGCGGCGCAGTACTACCTCTTCGAGGAGCCGCGGCGCTGGATCAACTCCGGCGGGCTGGGCACCATGGGCTTCGGCCTGCCGGCGGCGATGGGCGTGAAGCTCGCGCACCCGGACGCCGACGTGGCCTGCGTGACCGGTGAGGGCAGCATCCAGATGTGCATCCAGGAGCTCTCGACCTGCACGCACTACTCGCTGCCGGTGAAGATCATCAACATGAACAACGGCTACCTCGGCATGGTCAAGCAATGGCAGGACATGCAGTACGCCGGGCGGCACTCGCACAGCACCTACCAGGATTCGTTGCCGGATTTCGTGAAGCTCGCCGAGGCCTATGGCCACGTCGGCATGCGCGTCGAGTCGAAGGAGGAACTGCGTCCCGCGATGGAGAAGGCGTTCGCGCTGAAGGATCGCCTGGTGTTCATGGACATCGTGGTGGACCCGCACGAACACGTGTACCCGATGCACATCGCGCCCGGCTCCCTGCGGGATATGTGGCTCAGCAAGACGGAGAGGACCTGAGATGCGCCGGATCATTTCCCTGTTGATGGAGAACGAGGCGGGTGCCCTGTCGCGCGTGATCGGGCTTTTCTCGCAGCGCGGTTTCAACATCGAGACGCTGAATGTCGCGCCGACCGAGGATCCCACGCTGTCGCGTCTCACGCTGACGACAAAGGGCGACGATCGCGTCATCGAGCAGATCACCAAGCAGCTGAACAAGCTGGTCGACGTGGTGAAACTGAGCGATCTCACCGAAGGCGCGCACATCGAGCGCGAGCTGATGCTGATCAAGCTGCGCGCGACCGGCGCGCAGCGAGACGAGATCAAGCGCTGCGCGGACATCTTCCGCGGCCAGATCGTCGATGTGAGCAGCTCGCTCTACACGGTCCTGCTGACGGGCACGCAGCAGAAGCTCGACGCCTTCATCCAGGCGGTGGGCGATGCGGTGATTCTGGAAGTGGTGCGCAGCGGTGTCGCCGGCATTGCGCGCGGGGACCGGGTGCTGAGCCTGTAGGTCGGGCTCGTAGGTCGGGC
>DAORUQ010000162.1:3200-6954 GCA_035433265.1 Pseudomonadales bacterium
TCCGGCGAAGTCGAGCCCTCTACGGTCGCTGTCGCCATGAATGGCAACCCACATCAAGGGCAGGCGCGCCCGGAGCCCTCCGGGCGCGCGCCGCTCTTCATCAGACGATTTTCTTCATCGCGGTCATGTGCGAGCGCAGCGCGCGACCTACGATCTCGACCGGGTGGTTGCGGATCGCCGCGTTCACCGCGATCAGCTCCTGGTTGTCGACGCCGTGGTCACCCGCCAGGCCCTTGCCGATCACGTCGGTGTCGATGTCGCGCATGAAGTCCGCGAGCATCGGCACGGCGGCGTGCGCGAACAGGTAGCAGCCGTATTCCGCCGTGTCCGAAATGACCTTGTTCATTTCGTAAAGCTTCTTGCGCGCGATCAGGTTGGCGATCAGCGGCGTCTCGTGCAGCGATTCGTAGTAGGCCGATTCCTCGATGATGCCCGAGGACACCATGGTCTCGAACGCCAGCTCCACGCCGGCCTTGATCATCGCGACCATCAGGATGCCCTGGTCGAAGTACTGCTGTTCGGAAATGGTCGCCGCCGGATCGGCGTTCGCCTGTTCGAAGGCGGTCTTGCCGGTGGCCTCGCGCCAGCCGAGCAGGTTGCGGTCGTCGGCGGCCCAGTCGGCCATCATGGTGCGCGAGAATTCGCCGCTCATGATGTCGTCCATGTGCTTGTTGAACAGCGGGCGCATGATGCCCTTCAGCTGCTCGGCGAGCTCGAAGGCGGCGATTTTCGCCGGGTTCGACAGCCGGTCCATCATGTTGGTGATGCCGCCGTGCTTCAGCGCTTCCGTGACGGTTTCCCAGCCGTACTGCACCAGCTTGCACGCGTAGGCCTTCGGGATGCCCTTCTCGACCATCTTGTCGAAGCACAGCAGCGAACCGGCCTGCAGCATGCCGCAGAGGATCGTCTGTTCGCCCATGAGGTCGGACTTCACTTCGGCGATGAACGAGGATTCCAGCACGCCGGCGCGATGGCCGCCGGTGCCGGCCGCATAGGCCTTGGCCAGCTCGAGGCCTTCGCCGCGCGGATCGTTCTCCGGGTGCACCGCGATCAGCGTCGGCACGCCAAAGCCGCGCTTGTATTCCTCGCGCACCTCGGTGCCGGGGCACTTCGGCGCGACCATGATCACGGTCAGGTCGGGACGGATCTGCATGCCTTCCTCGACGATGTTGAAACCGTGCGAGTACGCGAGGCACGCGCCCTGTTTCATCAGCGGCATGATTTCCTTCACCACCGCGGTGTGCTGCTTGTCGGGCGTCAGGTTGCACACGAGGTCGGCGGTGGGGATCAGTTCCTCGTAGCTGCCGACCTTGAAGCCGTTCTCGGTGGCGTTCTTCCATGACTGGCGCTTTTCCGCGATGGCGCTCTGGCGCAGCGTGTAGCTCACGTCCAGTCCGCTGTCGCGCATGTTGAGGCCCTGGTTCAGGCCCTGGGCGCCGCAGCCCACGATCACGACCTTCTTGCCGCGCAGTGCCTGGGTCTCGTGCGCGAATTCGCTGCGGTCCATGAAGCGGCACTTGCCGAGCTGCTCGAGTTGCAGGCGCAGCGGCAGCGTATTGAAATAATTGTCGGACATGATGGGGCTCCTGTGATGCGCCGCGCCCGGGGCGGGGCGGTCGAGGGGGCACGATACGTCGGCGCTCGTGTTGCGTAAAGTGATATATTGAGAACGTTATATTGCGGAAAACGCAACGATATGGATTCGCGTGACCTCGAGATATTCCTGCTCCTCGCCGAAACGCTGCACTTTGGCCGGGCCGCCGAGCACGGCAACCTGTCGCCCTCGGCGCTGAGTCGTACCATCCAGCGCCTCGAGTCCGAACTGGATTGCCGGCTGTTCGACCGCGGCAATCGCGAGGTGCGCCTCACGCGGCAGGGTCGGCTGTTCCAGGCACAGGCGAGGGATCTGCTCGAGCGCATGCGCGACCTGCGCCGCCGGGTGCGCGCGGATTCCGCGGCATTGCAGGGCAGCGTGACGCTCTATTGTTCCGTGACGGCGAGCTACAGCCTGCTCGCGGGCCTGCTGCCGGAATTCCGCGCCCGCTACCCGGGTGTGGAGATCAACGTGCACACAGGTGACGAGGCCAGCGCGCTGCGGCGCGTGGCGCAGGGGCGCGAGGATCTCGCGATCGCCGCGCGCCCCGACCAGTTGCCGGCCAATATCGCCTTCCTCGAGCTGGCCACGACGCCGCTGGTGTTCATCGCGCCCGCCTCCAGCCAGTTCGAGCGCCTCCCCGGCGCGACGCCGGGGCTCGACTGGAGCCTGCTGCCCATGATCCTGCCCGAAACGGGGCAGGCGAGGGAGCGGGTGGATCACTGGTTTGCCGACATGGGGGTGGCGCCGAATGTCTACGCGCAGGTCTCCGGCAACGAGGCCATCGTCAGCATGGTGGCGCTCGGCTGCGGTGTCGGCGTGGTGCCCCAGCTGGTACTGAAATCGAACCCCTTCGGCGACAGCGTTCACGTGCTCGAAGTGATGCCGGAACTGCATCCGTTCCGGATCGGGCTGTGTTGCCGCCAGGCATCGCTGGCCAACCCGCTGGTAGGTGCGCTGTGGGGGCTGGCCGGCGAGGGTCTGCGTCGCGGCTGACACCCCCGTCGACGCTGCCTTATAGTAGAAGCAATTCATGCGAAGGAGTCATTCGGTGGACCAGGACGCAGACAAGAGCGGCGAGGACACCCAGGAAATCGAACTCGGGTTGCCGGTCGACGAGCACATCGAGGAAGTATCCGTGGGAGGGCTCCGGGAGCGCCGGCGTGGCGTGTACCTGTTGCCGAACCTGCTGACGACGGGGGCGCTCTTTGCCGGCTTCTATGCAATCGTCGCGAGCATGAACGCGCAGTTCGAGGCCGCTTCGCTCGCGATCTTCGTCGCGATGTTCTTCGACGGACTCGACGGGCGCGTTGCGCGCCTGACCAACACGCAGAGCGCCTTCGGCGTGCAGTACGACAGCCTGTCGGACATGGTCTCCTTTGGCGTGGCGCCTGCGCTGGTCGCGTTCAGCTGGGCGCTCTCGTCGATGGGCAAGCTGGGCTGGGCCGCAGCATTCGTGTACGTGGCCGGCGCGGCGTTGCGGCTGGCGCGATTCAATACCCAGGCCGCCACATCCGACAACAGCTTTTTTCGCGGACTCGCCAGCCCCGCGGCGGCGGCGTTGCTGGCCTCGCTGGTGTGGTCCGCCACCGATCTGGGATTCCAGGGCGATGAGTTGCCCAGCGTGATCGCGGCACTGGCGACATTCGTCACAGCGGGCGCGGGCTTGCTGATGGTCAGCAATTTCCGTTACCAGAGTTTCAAGAAGTTCGACCTGCGCCGGCGTGTTCCCTTCGTGATCATGCTGCTGATGGTGCTCGTCGTGGGTGTCGTGACGGTCGATCCGCCGCGCATACTGCTGCTCGTGGCCGTCGTCTACGCGCTCTCAGGCCCGGGGCAACTCGCCGTGCAGCGCTTGCGCATGCGCCGGAACGCTCCTTGAAAAGCGCATTTTCCAGGACGTTTTGGCGATTTTCTGCAGCGCAATGCATTCCTGATGCGCGCTGTGGCGGATGATCTTCATCGGGCTCTCGGTGGCCCTGCTGTCAAGCTGAAACGCCCGATTCCCAGCCGTGAAAAATACAGGCGCACTTTTTTGCCGCGATGCTTGCCACGTCTGAATCGATCCGTATAATGCGCCTTCCCTGACGGGCTGAGGCCAAGAAGGGGGGGCGGCACCGAAGCGTAGCCGCAGTTGTTTAAGAAGAAGAGATCAAGCAA
>DAORUQ010000163.1:0-2300 GCA_035433265.1 Pseudomonadales bacterium
GCAGGACGCGGCGCGGAGCTACATGGACGTACTCGTGCGTGCCTCGCAGGACAATGGCGGGCAGCACAGCGGGCGACGCACCATGTCACTCGCCGCAACCTGATGGCTCTTGCGACACCATCTGAAAGCGGACCCGCAGCCGAACGAATGTCCGCGCAGGTTCAGCCTGTGGCCGAACAATGGTCTTCGCCAAAGGAAGGTCTGTGCACATCCGCAACAGCTTCCGTTCGCTCCTGGAATGGCAGTCGTGGGATTCCGCGCGCATCATCCACAGCCGCTGCGGGTGGTTGTTCATCCGCACACGACAAAGACAACCGGAGGATCGGATGAGCGTCAGGGGAGTCAACCGGATCATCGTGGCGGTGCGTGACATCGAGGCCGCCAAGCGTTATTACCACGAACTGCTGGGCGCCGAGTTTCGCGACGCGAACTGGACTGGCGCCCCGTTCGGCATCGCCGTTGCCATTGCATGGAACGTCGGCATCGAACTGTGCGCCCCCTTGCCGGGGCGCGAGCACGACAGTGCGGTGTCGGGCTTTTTGACGCAGCATGGTGAGGGGGTCATGAACGTCTATTTCGACGTGGCCGATGCCGAAGCTGCGCTGGCCCGGGCAACCGCCTGCGGAGTGGCCTGTCAGCATGCGCTTGATTACAGCCAGGCGGAAATCGATGCACATCTGGGCGGACTGTTCCGCCGTTACCAGGAGTTCGTGCTCGGAACCACGGCACAGTGCGGATTCGGCATCTCTCTGGCGCGTATCGAGCCCCAAGGATCGACAGGCTGACCGCATTGCGGCTAGGGTGAGCGCATTCGAGGCGCATGGGTATCCGGAACATGGCGACGGAATCGAGTCGAGGGGAGTGGCGCGATGCCTCGCAATGGCAACGCTTCCTGGGTCGGCTTTATCCCGGGGTGTCGATCGCGACCGATCCCGCCGCCGGGCCGTTTCGCGCCCGCTACCGCAACTGGTCTCTGGACCACATCGAATTCGCCGAGATACGCGCTATCTCGGCCCAGCGACTGGCGGTTACGCAACCTAGTCCGCAGGCACCGGAGTCCTGGTACCTGCCGTTGCAGTTGCGCGGGGATTTCCGCGTGGGGCAATGCGACCAGGAATTACGTGCAGCGGCCGGCCAGCTGGTGATTCTGGACAGCGAGATGCCGCATTGGCGCAGCCTCGAGCCCGGCTCGTGGCTGCTCAACGTGCGCATACCCAAGGCGCTGCTCGGACGACGCCATCCCGTTCTGCGCACTCGATTGGCCTCTCCGTTATGCGCGGAAGACGGGCAGGCGCGTATCGTCCGGGACTTCGTATTGTCGGTCTGGCGGCAGCGCCACGCGATCACCGACGGACAGCGCACCGCACTGGTGGATGCGTTGCTCAGCCTGACCGGAGTGCTGGTGTTCGGCGGCGCCGAAGGTGTCGGCGCGACCCCACGGCGCAGCGAACTGCGCCGGCTGCGTCTGTTAGACTGCATCGAGTCCCATCTCGCGGATCCTCTGCTCGACGTGGCCTTCGCGGCGGCTGCCTGCGGGATGTCGACGCGTTATGTGCACCGGCTGATGAGCGCGTCGGGAAGCAGTTTCTCGCGGCATGTGCGCGATGCGCGCCTGCAGCGTGCCTGCCGCGCGCTGGAGAGCGATCCCGATGCGCACCGGACGATCACCAGGATCGCACTGGATTGCGGCTTCACCGATCCCGCGCATTTCAGCAGCACGTTCCGGCGCCGATATGGCCAGACACCGAGCGCGTGGCGGCGCCGGCACTCACCTTGATCGGTGGGATTGTTGTTCCGCTCTCCGACCGGGGGAGAATGTCCGCGCACCACACATCGGGGTGCGCGACCTCTCACGGCACACCGGCAAGCTGGCGCATCAGTGCGAAGGCCTGCGCCGACAGCATGTCGAAGCGCGGCATGAACTCGCGCATGCTCGCCCAGACGATGAACAGCCCGAACACCATCGAGACCGGGAAGCCGAGCGAGAATACATTCAGCTGCGGCGCGGCGCGCGTCATCACGCCGAAGCCAAGGTTCACGACCAGCAGCGCGATCACGGTGGGCAGAGCGAGCAGCAAGCCGCTCAAGAACAGCCACGATGCCGCCGACACCAGGGTCCAGCTCGGCTCGGGACCGAAGGCCCCTGAGCCTGCCGGCAGGTAGCGGAAGCTCTCCAGCAGCACCTCTAGCATCGCGAGATGACCGTTGCTGGCGAGAAAAACCAGCGTCAGCAGCACCGTGAAATATTGCGCCAGCACCGTGACGCTGATGCCGTTGGCCGGATCGACCATCGAGGCGAA
>DAORUQ010000163.1:2400-6910 GCA_035433265.1 Pseudomonadales bacterium
CCGCTCAGGCGAAACAGCGGGAACAGCCACGCGCCCAGCCATTGCGACAGCGCGGGCAGCGCGAGATCGATCATGGCTTCAGGCGAGCACCAGCGCGAAGGTGTCGGTGACGTGCCGCGTGAACTCGATGAGCTGCGCCAGCAGCCAGGGTCCGGCCGCCATCACCGTGACCAGGGTGGTCAGCAGGCGCGGCAGGAAGCTCAGCGTCTGCTCGTTGATCTGCGTGGCGGCCTGGAACACGCTGACCACCAGGCCCACCACGAGACTGGGCACGATCAGCACGCTCACCATCAGCACGATCAGCAGGAAGCCCTCGCCGAGCAGCTGCACCATCATGTCGGGGCTCATCGTGGCACCCCTCCCTAGATTGCGAAGCTCGAGGCCAGCGAGCCGATGACCAGCGCCCAGCCGTCCACCAGCACGAACAGCATGATCTTGAACGGCAGCGAGATGATCATCGGCGAGAGCATCATCATGCCCATCGCCATCAGCACGCTGGCGACCACGAGGTCGATCACCAGGAACGGGACGAACAGCAGGAACCCGATCTGGAACGCGGTCTTCAGCTCGCTGGTCACGAAGGCCGGCGCCAGCACCATGAACGGCACGGCGTCGGGCCCGGCCACCGGGCCGGTACCGGAGATGCGCAGGAACATGTCGAGATCGCTCTCGCGCGTCTGTGCCAGCATGAACCTGGCGAAAGGTTCGCGCACGCGCTCCAGCGCCTCGCGCGCGCCGATCTCCTCGCGCAGGTAGGGCTGCAACGCCTGTTCGTCGGCCACATCCAGCACCGGCTGCATCACGAACAGCGTGAGGAACAGCGCCAGCCCCAGCAGGATCTGGTTCGAGGGCGTCTGCTGCAAGCCGAGCGCCTGGCGCAGGATCGCGAACACCACGATGATGCGCGTGAAGGCGGTCACCATCATCAGCAGCGCCGGCAGCAGCGTCAGCGCCGTCATCAGCGCCAGGATCTGGATCGTGACCGTGTAGTCCTGGCTGCCGTCGGGATTGGTGGTGACCTTCATCGCCGGCACGCCGAGCGCGCCGCCGGCATCGAGAATCGAGGCAGCGCCGGTCTGCGCCAGCGCGAGTCCGGGCAGCAACAGCAGCGCGGCCAGCAGCCACGCTGCGGCGCCGAGCGGCCGCGCCGAACCCGCGCGGAGCCTCACGATGACTCGCCCCGGCCGAGCGCCTGTCGCAAGCGCAACGCGAAGTCGCCGCTGCCCGGCTGGACCTTGATCACCGGGTCGGGGAATTCGTGCAGGCGCGTGATCTGCGTCGGCGTGACCCCGAGCAGCAGCTGCGTGCCGCCGACATCGACTACCAGCACCCGCTCACGCGGTCCGAGCGCAAGCCCGGCCACCACCTTCATCTGCCTGCCCCCGGCCACACCACCGACCTGCAGCCGGCGCAGCACCCAGGCGATCGCGAAGATCACCACCACCACGAGCGCGAGCCCCGCGGCGATTTCCGCCAGGGGCGCCAGGCCGATTCCCTCGCCCACGGGTGTGGTTGCTGCCGATACCGCCATGCTGCTGTCGCGCCAATTTTCCGTCGTCGTCCCGATTCACGGTGCAACAGCAAGCCGCGTGCCAGCACGGCGCAACCTTTTCGCGAACCAAAGAAATGGGCCCCGCGAGGGGCCCATTCGGGAGCAAGCCCCCCCCTGGTGTCGCGCATCCCGTTGATGTTGCCGCCCGAGGAAAAGGCCCTGCCATCCCCGGTGAGCACCAGTGCGCCGACCGCGCGGTTGCGGTTGATCCAGTCGCAGGTATTCACGATGTCGGGAATCAGACCGGTGCCGGTCAGGGCGTTGCGGACATCGTCGCGCGCCAGGATCAGCGTGGCGACACCGGCGTCGTCCAGCGTGAGACGCGCGTCGGTGAGCTCCGGCATGTCGATCATCGTTACACTCCCTTTCAGCCGGTGACCCGGCTCCACAGGTTCGAGGCGCCACCGCGCGTCACCATCCGTCCCAGGCTGTCCGCCCAGAAACGGTCGTTGCCGAAATCGGAGCGCCACGCCCACAGGCGCTGCGTGAAATGGTGCAGCGCGTGCTCGCGCGTGAAGCCGATCGCGCCGTGCAACTGGTGCGCGATCGAGGTGGCCTGGTGCACGGAGCGGTTGGCACGCAGCTTCGCGCAGGCGATCGCCAGGGTGGCATCGCCCGTATCGGCGGCAAGGCAGGCAGCTCCCGCCGCGCAGCTCACCGCGGCGGCCTCCTCGGCCAGCAGCGCCAGCTGGTGCTGCACGACCTGGAACTTGCTCAGTGCGCGCCCGAACTGCACGCGCTCGTTGACGTGCGCGATGGTCAGCGCGAGCGCTCCCTGCAGTGCGCCACCCGTCTGCACCGCGCGCAGCAATGCGCCGCAGGCGCGCAGGTCGCGCCGTGCGTGCTCGCAGCGGCAGGACGCCAGCAGCGCGCTCTCGTCGAGCACCAGATCGAAGCGCGGTTCGCTGGCGGCGCAATCGCGCGCGCGCCGCTGCGACGCGGCCGCGGTGTCGTACAGCGCGAGGTATTCCACGCCCTCGTGCTCGAAAGCGGTCAGTACGCAGGCCTCGCCCCCGCCCCAGGGCACACTGGAGAGGCGCAGCGTCACGCCCCCCGGTGCAACGCTTGCTCCGGCGCACGCGGCAAGGGTGATCGCGGCCCCGGGCGGCGCGGCAATGTCGGTGCCGCAGAGCAGCTTGCGCGCCACCAGCGTCTCTGCGACCGGCAGCGGCAGCGCGTGCTGGCCGCAGGCATGCATCACGACCGCCGCATCCTGCCAGTTCCCGCCGAAGCCGCCCGCCTCCTCCGGTACCAGCACCTCGTCGATGCCGAGCTCGCGCACGCGCTCCCACGCGCCGGCGAAGTCCCCGCGCGCGCCGTGCCCGCGCTGCTCTGCCGCGATCCCCGGAAACAGGCGCCCGACCGTATCGGCGAGCATGCGTTGCTGTTCGTTCATCTGAGTCCGAGCCCCTTGGCGATGATGCCGCGCAGGATTTCGCGGGTGCCGCCGCGCAGCGAGAAAGCCGGCGATGCCCGAAGCAGGTAGTCCAGCACATCCTGCAGCGCCGTGCCCGAGGACCCGAGGGCCTCGTCGTCCAGCGCGGCCTGCACCAGCGGCGGCAGCTCCTGTTCGAAGCGCGCACCGAGATCCTTCACGATGGCCGCCTCGAGCGCGGGTGTGCCGCCCCCGGCGAGCTGTCCCGCGACCGATAGCGACATCTGGCGCAGCGTCCACAGCTCCGCCGTGAGCTCGCCTATCAGTTCCGTGAGCCGGGGCGAGGGGTCGGGTCCGGCGGCCGCCACCAGTTCCTCGAGCAGACGGTAGCTGCTGAGATAACGCTCCGGCCCGCTGCGCTCGAGCGCCAGTTCCGCATTGACCTGCGCCCAGCCGTCTCCCTCGTTGCCGAGCAGCATCTCGTCGGCGACGAAGACGTCGCTGAAGAATACCTCGCCGAAATGCGCCGCGCCGGTGTGGTCGACCACCGGTTTCACCGTGACGCCCGGACTGGACAGCTCGATGATGAACTGGCTGAGCCCGGCGTGGCGGCTGTCTTCTTCCCTGCTGGTGCGCACCAGCGCGATCATCAGGTGCGCCTTGTCGGCGTTGGTGGTCCACAGCTTGGAACCGTTGACCTTCCAGCCCCCGTCGACGCGCGTGGCGCGGGTCCTGATCGAGGCCAGGTCGGACCCCGAATTTGGCTCGCTCATGCCGATGCAGCAGAACAGCTCGCCGCACGCCATCGCCGGCAGGTAGCGCCGGCGCACCTCCTCGCGGCCGAAGCGCAACAGCAGCGTGCCGCTCTGGCGGTCGGCGATCCAGTGCGCGGCGACCGGCGCACCCGCGGCCAGCAGTTCCTCGAGCAATACGTAGCGCTCCAGCACGCTGCGCTCCTGGCCGCCGTACTCGCGCGGCCAGGTCATCCCGATCCATCCCTTCTCGCCGAGCTTGCGGCTGAACCCGGCATCGAAGCCCTGCCAGGTGTGCGCGCGCTCGCGCGGCGTCATGCCCGCGAGTTCCTCGCGCAGGAATTCGCGCACTTCCCGGCGCAGCCCCGCGGTTTGCGCCGGAAGCGCCAGCGGTTCGAAATTGAAACTGTTCACGCCCGCTCCTCAGTTGTCCAGGTCATGGCGCCCGACGATTGCGACGCTGGCGACATTACGATTGGGAAAGCCGCCAAGATTATGCGTCAGGCCCAGTTTCGGGTCGACCAGCTGGCGCTCGCCGGCGCGCCCGTGGATCTGCAGGTAGATCTCGTAGGCCATGCGCAACCCCGTGGCGCCCAGCGGATGACCGAAGCATTTCAGGCCGCCATCGACGTTGCACGGCAGCTCGCCGTCGCGGTCGAACTTGCCGGCCAGCACGTCCCGCCAGCCCTGCCCCACTTGCGCCAGTCCCAGGTCCTCCATCGTGATCAGCTCGGTGATCGAGAAGCAATCGTGCACCTCGACCAGGTCGAGTTCCTCGAGCGGGTCCGCGATGCCCGCCTCGCGGTAGGCGCGGCGCGCGGCCAGGCGCGC
>DAORUQ010000164.1:0-6834 GCA_035433265.1 Pseudomonadales bacterium
CCGACGGCGACTGCGCGTACTCGCGATGCAGCCGGTCCATGCCGCCCAGGGGCTGCACGAAAACGCCGTCGCAGCTCGCCGTGAGCACTTCGCCGGCGTGGATCTCGGCACGCACGAAGGTCTTGCGGCCCTCGATCTTCTCGACCCAGCCGCGAAAGTGCAGCTCGGTGTTGAGCGGTGTGCGCCGGTGATAGCGCGTACTGAGCGTGCCGGTCATCCCCGGCTGCCCGCCGCTCGCCTGCGCCACGCCCATGAACTGGTCGAACAGGGCCGCGACGAACCCACCGTGCACGCTGCCGGGCGGTCCTTCATAGGCCCAGCCCAAGGTTGCGCGCCCGTGGGTCACGCCGTCGGCAATCCACACGTTGAGCGGCGGTGCCAGCGGATTGCTGATTCCGGCGACGGGATTCAGTTCATGGCTGATCTGTCCCATGCTGCCGTGAGCGCCCCCGCCGGCGAAGAGGGCACGGCCGTAGATCCTCGGCTGTGCGGCAAAGCTGTCGGCGGTCAGTTCCAGTGTGTCGGCGATGGCATGGAGCTGCGGGATCGGCGGGGTGCTGCTGACCAGCACCTCGGTGAGCCGGCGGATCGCCGCGGCGACGCGGCGGCGCGCGTCCCACTCCGCGCTGTAGGCGGGTGTGATCTCCTCCGAGGCGAAGGGGTTGTCGGGATGGTCGAGGTCCGGCAAGTCTTTCACTCCTGCATCGATGCGTGTGACAGGGCGCTGATTGTAGCGCCTCAGGCGTGGAGATCGGCGCGCGCCGCGCCGAGCATGCCGGGATTCTCGCGCGTGATCACGAACACCGGGATCGCGCTCACGTAGTCGCGCATCGGCCCCTTGGCCTCGAAGCGCTCGCGAAAGCGGCTGTGACGGAGGAATTCCGTGAAGCGCGGCACGATACCGCCGGCGATGAAGACGCCACCCTGCGCGCCGCAGCACAGCGCCTGGTCGCCGGCGGCGGTGCCGAGGAAGGCGCAGAAATGTTCCAGCGCCGCGCGGCAGGTCGCGTCCGATCCCGCCGCCGCGTGCCCCTGTATTTCGGCTGCCGAGTAGCCGTGGTAGG
This sequence comes from Pseudomonadales bacterium, assembly GCA_035433265.1. Lineage (GTDB taxonomy): Bacteria > Pseudomonadota > Gammaproteobacteria > Pseudomonadales > UBA5518 > UBA5518. Next base: position 1,065 of record DAORUQ010000164.1, read on the forward strand.
CGCTGCCCGCGGCCAGGCACAGCGCCCAGTAGATGCGCTCGATGCCGGGACCCGAGAGCAGCGCCTCGCGGCAGAGGTGCTGGCCGTTGCGCATCAGGGTGGCGAGGATCTGCAGTTCCGCCTCGTCGCAGGGTCCGATCGAGGCGTGGCCGCCTTCGGTGGAGACCGGCTGGAAGCCGCCGCGTGTCGCGATCAGTTGCGCCACGCCGAGCCCGGTGCCGGGTCCCAGCACCGCCATCGGGCTGCCGCGCACCGGCTCGCCGCCGCCGATCTGCAGCAGTTCGTCCGCGGCCAGCGCCGGCAGCGCCAGCGCAATGGCCTCGAAATCGTTGATCACGCGCAGCCGCTGCAGCCCCAGCCCTTCGCGCAGGGCCGCAATCGAGAACTCCCAGCGGTGATTGGTCAATCGCACCGCGTCGCCGCTCACCGGGCCGGCGACAGCAATGCAACCCTCGAGCGGGCGCGCTCCGGTCGACTCGAGGTAGCTGCGGGCCGCGTCGGCCAGCGAGTCGAAGCGGCGCGTTGCCAGCGTGAGCGGCGCGTGCAGCCGGCCCCGCGCGTCGGCCAGCGCGAAGCGGGTGTTGGTGCCGCCGATATCGGCGACCAGTCGCTGGGGACGAGGTGGCATCTGGGTCGGTGCGCGTGTGCCGGGATGGCCGGATTCTGGATGCATGCCCCGCCGAGATCAATGCATACTTGCCCGGGCGCCGCGCAACGTCCAGCAACCACGGCCGCGATGGAGTTCCTCATGAGCGATCCCGCATCACCGCCCGGACGCGACGCAGCCGGCGCCACCGCGCGTTGCATGCGCCGGCACGTTGCGCCCTGACGCACGGCCTGAGCGCGTGGTCCCGATGCGATTTTCGCGCCTCGATGCGCTGCTGCTGGTCGCGGTGATCGCCGCCATCGTGCTGGCGCTGTCCGGTGTCCTCGAGCCCGGACCGCGACTGCCCCGGGACGCGGTGGCCGCGGTGAACGGCAGGGCGATAGGTGCCGGGGCTTTCGCGGCGCAACTCGATGCCGTTGCCGTGCAGCTCGAGCGCGCCCCCGACGTGTCCGAGCGCGCCGCGCTGCTCGAGCGCGTGATCGACGAGGAACTGTTGTTGCAGCAGGGGCTTGCGCTCGAGTTGCCGCGCAAGGACGCGCGGCTGCGCGCGCAGCTGGTGCAGGAGGTCATCCGCCAGGCGCTGGCGCAGTCGGCACGCGCACCCGTCACCGAGGACGAGTTGCGCGCATTCCATGGCGCTCATTCGGGCTTCTTCCGTCAGCCTGCCACCTACCGCGTCTGGCGTTTCGATTGCCGTGACGCCACCGCGGCGCGTGCGCTGCAGGCCGGGCTCGGCGCGGGTGCTGATCCGGACCCGCGGGGCGGCTGCCGGCGCAACGCGCTGCTGCCCGATGCCTGGCTGGGCGCTGCGAAGCTCGGCGATCTGCTCGGCGCGGAGCTCGCGTCCGCCGCGGTCGCGCTCGCCCCCGGCGAGACCCTGCTGAGCGAGCGCGCCGATGGCGCGAGCGTGCTGTTGCTGCTCGCGCTGGCTCCTGCGCGCGAACCGGCATTCGAGCAGGTGCGCGCGCAGGTGGAGACGGAATTCCGCCGCCGCGCCGACGAGGCGGCGCTGGCCGCGTACCTCGAGCGCCTGCGTGCGGGCGCCGAACTGCGGATCGGCGGCGGGTGACCGTGCGCGCCTTGCTGCTGCTCGCGCTCGCGCTCGCCGGCGGGGCTGCGCGGGCCGACTGGCAGGCGCGCTCCTGGTCGCGCTGGCAGTTCGAAGGCTCGGTCGCCGAGGCGGTTTTCGGCATCGAGCGAACGGAGCTGGCGCGGCTGCGCGGCAGCACCGACGCGGCCTGGTTCACCGCGGAGCTGCGGGCGAGCGTGGCGTTGCAGGAGGGCGGGCAGGCGTGCGCGCTGCGCGATGCCGTGGCGCTGGGAACCGGCGACACGGTGCGGGTCCAGTTGCGCTGGCGCTGTCCCGGGGAAATCCGCGCGCCGCAGGTCCGGGTGGGACTGTTGCTGGACGTGGAACGCGATCCCCTGCATCACGCCAGCTTCACCCATGCCGACGGCCGCCACGAGGAGGTGCTGTTCACGCGCGACGCGCCGCAGCGCGCGTTGGCGGCGGCGCCGCGCCCGCTGCCGGCCGCGGCTACCGTGCTGCGTTATCTCGGGCTTGGTTTCTCGCACATCCTGGCCGGGCTCGATCACGTCGCTTTCCTGCTGTGCATGCTGCTGGTGGCCGCGCGGCTCTCCAGCCGCCTGTGGATGATCACGGGCTTCACGCTCGGACACAGCATCACGCTTTCGCTGTCGGTCCTGGGCCTGGTGAGCGTGCGCAGTGCCGCGGTCGAGGCGCTGATCGGCTACACGGTGGCGCTGCTCGCGGCCGAGGCCTGCCTGCGCCACGGGCTGCGCTCGGCGCCGTGGCAGCTGTGGCTCGTGGTGGCAGGTATCGGTGCAATCACCTGGGCCGGGAGTGGCGCGCTCGCGCCGCCAACCGTGGTCGCGCTGCTGCTGCTCACGCCGGCCTACCTCGTACTGGCGCAGCGCTGTCACGGCAATGACGCGCTGCATCTGGCGATGACGGCGGTGTTCGGGCTGGTGCACGGGCTCGGCTTTGCCGGCGTGCTGAACGCGATCGGCGTGCCGGATGGGCAGCGCGGCTGGGCGCTCGCGGGCTTCAACATCGGTGTGGAGCTGGGGCAGATCGCGCTGCTCGCGGCGTTCGCGCTGCTGTTGCAGGCACCGCACCTGCTGCGGTCGCCGGCGCTGGCGCGCGGCGCCACCCGGGCGAGCGCGATCGCGCTGTGCGCGCTCGGCGTGTACTGGCTCGCCGGGCGCAGCGTCGGCTGAGAGGGCCGGACCACGCTGCGCCGGGTCTTGCGTGACCCGCGCGCTTTACGCCCGCGCATCGAATGCGCAGAATGCCCGCCTTCGCGGTGCCTGGACCCGGGCGCCGTGCCTCAGGCCTGACATCCCACGGGGGGTCGCGATGAAACAGACGCCGCTGCATGCGCTGCACCTGGAACTCGGTGCGCGCATGGTGCCTTTCGCCGGTTACGAGATGCCGGTGCAGTACCCGGCGGGGATCATGCGCGAACACCTGCACACCCGCGAGAGCGCGGGCCTGTTCGATGTCTCGCACATGGGCCAGGTGCTGGTGCGCGGCGCCGGGGCGACGGCCGCGCTGGAGCGCCTGGTGCCCGCGGACCTCGTGGCGCTGGCGCCGGGACGCCAGACCTACTCGCTGTTCACCAATGCCGAGGGCGGCGTGCTCGACGACCTGATCATCACGCGCTGGTCGGATGACACCTTCTTCGTGGTCGTGAACGCAGGCTGCAAGGAGCAGGACCTCGCGCACCTGCGCGCCGGACTGCCGGGCATCGCCGTCGAGGCGCTGGCCGGGCAGGCGCTGCTCGCGCTGCAGGGCCCGCGCGCGGCCGCGGTGATGACGCGCTTCGCGCCGGCCCTGGCCTCGCTGGTGTTCATGAGCGGCACGCACTGCGAGATCGGGGGCGTCGCCTGCTTCGTGACCCGCTCGGGCTATACGGGAGAGGACGGCTTCGAGATCTCGGTGCCCGCGGACGCCGCCGAGGCCCTGGCGCGGCGCCTGCTCGCGTGTCCCGAAGTGATGCCGATCGGCCTGGGGGCGCGCGATTCGCTGCGCCTCGAGGCGGGTCTTTGTCTGTACGGGCACGACCTGAATCCGCAGGTCACGCCGGTCGAGGCGGGGCTGCAGTGGGCCATCGCACCGGCGCGACGTGCCGGTGGGGCGCGCGCCGGCGGCTATCCGGGTGCGGCGCGCATCGCGGCGCAGATGCAGTCCGGACCGGCGCGCCGGCGCATCGGGCTGCTCGGCGACGGCAAGGCGCCGGTGCGCGAGGGCTCGGTGCTGACGGATCTCGCGGGGCGCGCGGTCGGCGAGGTGTGCAGCGGCGGCTTCGGTCCCACCGTGGGCGGGCCGGTCCTGATGGCCTATGCCGAGAGCGCGTGCGCGGCGCCGGGTACGCAGCTGCTGGCGCTGGTGCGCGACAAGCCGCGCCCGGTGACCGTCACGAAGATGCCGTTCGTGCCGCAGCGCTATCACCGCGGCTGAGAGCCCGAGAGCAGCGCGGCGCTGATGCGCTCGAGCAGCTGCTCCTGGCCAAGGTCGGCGCAGTCGATGCGGATCGCGGCGTAGCGCCGGTAGAGTCGCGTGCGCTCGGCGAACAGTTCCTCGAAGCCCTGTTCCGGGCGCCTGGCGATGCCGCGGGTGTCGTAGTCGGTGATGCGCCGGCGCAGCTCGGCGAGCGGCACGTCGAGGTAAACGATGGTGCTGCCGGCGCCGAGGTGGCGCATGGCGGCGTCGCTGTAGATCGCGCTGCCGCCGGTGGCGACCACGCGCCCGTGCGGATCGATGCCGAGCAGCACGGCAGCCTCGATCTCGCGCAGCCGCAGGTGGCCCCCGGCGTCGATGATCTGCTGCAGCGTGCGCCCCTCGCGCACCTGGATCGCCAGATCGGAATCCACGAAGTCCAGCGCCAGGCGCTTCGAGAGCAGCACTCCCACCGTGCTCTTGCCGGCCCCGGGCATGCCGATCAGCGTGACTCCGCGTCGTTGTTCCGTCATTGCGTGGTGCTATACAGTGCAAGGGGGCTCGCGCATTCTGCGAGCCGGTATGACGGACCGCAATAGCCGAGGAGGAACGGGTGAGGGCAGAGGGAACGGCGCGTGGCGCCGACGCGGCGTGGGAAGCGTTGGCCGGGCATTTCGCGCAGTCGCGCGGCCTGGATCTGCGCGAGGCCTTTGTCACGGATCCGGGACGCGCGCAGCGCCTGCGAGTGAGCGCCGCGGGACTGACGCTCGACTACTCGAAGAATCTGGTCAATGCGCGCACGATCGAGCTGCTTTGCGCGCTGGCGCGCGCCCGCGAGGTGTCCGGTCGCGCGCGCGCGCAGCTCGGCGGCGCGATGGTGAACGGCACCGAGGAGCGCGCGGTGCTGCACACCGCGCTGCGCGGCACCGATGCCGGGGAGCGGCTGGCGCAGGCGCGCGAGGTGCAGGCCGTGCACAGGCGCATGGCGGAGCTGGTGCGGCGCGTGCGCGCCGGCGACTGGGCCGGATGGAGCGGCGAGCCGGTGCGCGATGTCGTGAATATCGGCATCGGTGGCTCGCACCTGGGGCCGGTCTTCGCGACCGAGGCCCTGGGTCACCTGCACGGCGACGGCACGCGCTGCCATTTCGTGTCCAATGTCGATCCGCGCGATCTCGAGGTTGTGCTCGCCGGGCTCGCGCCGTCACGCACGCTGTTCATCGTGGCCTCCAAGACCTTCAGCACCCTGGAGACGCTCGAGAACGCGCGCTCGGCGCGGCGCTGGCTGCAGGCCGCGGGATGTCCGCAGACGGCGCTGGACCGCCACTTCCTCGCGGTCTCGTCGAACGTGCCGCGCGCGGTCGACTTCGGTATCGCCGCCGACAACGTGCTGCCGATGTGGGACTGGGTCGGCGGACGCTACTCGCTGTGGTCGGCGATCGGGCTGCCGATCGCGATGGCCGTGGGCATGGAGGCCTTCGACGAGCTGCTCGCCGGCGCGCACGCGATGGACCTGCATTTCCGCGATGCCCCGCCCGAGTCGAACATGACGATATTGCTGGCGCTGATCGGCGTGTGGTACCGAAATTTTCACGGCACCTCCTCGCACGCGGTGATTCCCTACGACCAGTCGCTCGCGCGGTTGCCCGAGTTCCTGCAACAGCTGGTGATGGAGAGCAACGGCAAATCAGTCGCGCGTGACG
>DAORUQ010000165.1:0-6824 GCA_035433265.1 Pseudomonadales bacterium
GCAGAGCAACCGGCGCATGATCGCCTCGTACATCGCGCTCAGCGTGTCGAGATCGGCGGCGCGCACGCATTCGTCGACCTTGTGGATGGTGGCGTTGCAGGGGCCGAGCTCGATTACCTGGCAGCCGAGCGGTGCGATGAAGCGCCCGTCGGAGGTGCCGCCGGTGGTGGAGAGCTCGGGCGTGGGCGCGCCCAGCTCCGCGATGCCCGCCACCGCGCTGTCGAGCAGCTCGCCGCGCGCGGTGAGGAAGGGCTCGCCGTGCAGCTGCCACGCGATGTCGTGATCGATGCCGTGGCGCGCGAGCAGGGCAGTGATGCGCGACTTCAGCGTCGCGGCGTCGGACTCAGTGCTGAAGCGCAGGTTGAACACCACGTACAGCTCGCCGGGAATCACGTTGGTGGCGCCCTGGCCGGCGTGGATGTTGGAGATCTGCAGCGAGGTCGCGGGGAAATGCGCGTTGCCTTCGTCCCAGCGCGTGGCCACGAGCTCTGCGAGCGCGGCGAGCGCCTCATGGATCGGGTTGCGTGCGCGCTCGGGGTAGGCCACGTGGCCCTGCACGCCGCGCACCGTGAGCTCGGCGCCGAGCGAGCCGCGCCGACCCACCTTGATCACGTCGCCGACGCGGTGCGTGCTGGAGGGTTCGCCGACCACGCACCAGCGGATCTGTTCGCCGCGCTCGCGCAACCACTCGACCACGCGTCGCGTGCCGTCGATCGAGGGGCCTTCCTCGTCGCTGGTGAGCAGGAAGGCGATGCGCCCCTGTACCGCCCCGGTGGCCAGCAGCCGTTCGCAGGCCGTGACCATCGCCGCGAGGCTGCCCTTCATGTCCGCGGCGCCGCGCCCGTGCAGCATGCCGTTCTCGATGCGCGGCTCGAAGGGCGGATGCGTCCACGCGGCCAGCGGTCCGGGCGGCACCACGTCGGTGTGGCCCGCGAACACGAACAGCGGTCCCTCGCCGCCGCGCACGGCCCAGAGGTTGTCGACCTCGCCGTAACGCAGGTGCGTGCACGCGAAACCCATGGCCTCCAGGCGCGCGGCGAGCAGCTGCTGACAGCCGGCATCGTCGGGCGTCACCGAGGGGCGGGCGATCAGTTCGGCGGCGAGCGCCAGCGTCGCGGAAGGCCAGGCGGGCTGCGTCATGCTCAGTTGTGCGCGTGCAGGGCTTCGTTCAACGCGATCGCCGCGCGGTTGCTCAGACACTCGATCGCGCCGCTCTGCGAGTTGCGGCGGAACAGCATGTCGGAGCCGCCGCTCAGTTCGCGTGCCGCGACCACCTTCACGACCGCGCCGGCCTCGTCGATCACCGTCACGCGCGAGCCGGCCGTCACGTAGAGGCCGGCCTCGATGGTGCAACGGTCGCCGAGCGAGATGCCTATGCCCGCGTTGGCGCCGATGAGGCATTCGCGTCCCACCGCGATGAGCGCCTTGTTGCCGCCCGAGAGCGTGCCCATGGTCGAGCAGCCGCCGCCCAGATCGGAACCCGCGCCGACGAAGACGCCGGCCGAGATGCGGCCCTCGATCATGCCGGGACCTTCGGTGCCGGCATTAAAGTTCACGAAGCCCTCGTGCATGATCGTGGTGCCTTCGCCGAGCCAGGCCCCGAGGCGCACGCGCGCGGCATCGGCGATGCGCACGCCCGCCGGCACCACGTAATCGCTCATGCGCGGAAACTTGTCGACGCCGTGCACGGTGAGCGTGCGGCCCGCCACGCGCGCGGCGAGCTGGCGCGCGGGCAGCTCGGCGACCTCGATCGCGCCCTCGCTGGTCCAGGCGACGTTCGGCAGCACCGCGAACAGGCCGTCGAGCTTCTGCTCGTGCGGCCGGCACAGGCGGTGCGAGAGCAGGTGCAGCTTCAGGTAGGCCTCCGGCACGCCGGCCGGCGCGGCGTCCGTGGCCAGCACCGTGATCACGGGCGCACCCCGGCCGCCGGCGAGCTGTCCGGCGATCGCGGCCTGCGCCTCGTGGCCCGCGGCCCCGAGCGCCGTGGCGAGCGCCGCCAGCTGCTGCGCTGAGGGTTCGAGCGCCGCGTTGCCGCCGGCGTAGCCGCAGTGCGTGGCGAGCGCGGCGGCGAGGGCGGCGTCGACGTTGCGCAGCGGCGCGGGATAGAACACCTCGAGCCAGTTGCCGCGCGCCCCGCGCGTACCGGTTCCGAGTCCAATGGCAAACAGCGGCGCTGTCATGGGCGATGCAATCTCCGGGGCAGGTTGTCAGGAACGGGAGAACAGCAGCTCGTAGTCGGTCGGGTTGAAACCGCAGTGGAGCAGGCCGTCACCCGCGAGTACCGGGCGCTTGATCAGCGTCGGGTTGGCGATGAGCACGGGAACGGGGTTGCCCGACTCGATCTGCTCGCGCTGGCTGCGCTCGAGCGTGCGCCAGGTGGCGCTGGACTTGTTCACCAGGCGCTCGCGCCCGAGCGCGGCGAGCCATTGCTCGAGCGTCTGCGCATCCACGTGTTCCTTGCGCAGGTCGTGGAACTCGTGGGCGATGCCGTGCTCCTTCAGCCAGCGGCGCGCGGCGCTGACGGAGTCGCAGTTGGCGATGCCGTACACGTTCAACACGGATTGTGCTCCAGCGGGTGGACGAAGGGGGCCGAGCTTAGCAAATGCGGGCGGCGCAGACCACGCTCGGGGGGCTGACGCGGGTAATCCTTGTGCTATAGTTGCCGGCATTCACAGGACGCCCAGAAACCGCGTGCGCCCGGAGGGCAATCCCGCATGTCGATGCTACCGAAGGTGGAAATTTTCGCCGGCCTCTCGGAGGAGGAGCAGGCCGCGCTCGAGAATTCCTGCGTCACGCGCAACTATCCGCGCAACACCGTGGTCATCAACGAGAATGACTTCGCCGATTCGCTGTACGTGATCGAGAGCGGCCGCGTGAAGGTCTATTGCAGCGACAAGAATGGCAAGGAATACATCATGAACACGCTGGGGCCGGGGGACTACTTCGGCGAGCTGGCGCTGCTCGACGACGACCGCCGTTCCGCCTCGGTGCGCACGCTGGAGAAGTCGACCTTCACGATCATGTTCAAGGACGAGTTCCACGCGATCATGGAGCGCCATCCGAACATCGCCACGACCCTGATCCGCAACCTCACGCGGCGCGTGCGCAAACTCACCGAGAACGTGAAGAGCCTGGCCCTGCAGGACGTCTACGGCCGCGTCACCAAGGTGCTGATGACGCTCGCCGAGCCGCGCGGCGACAAGCTCTACATCGAGGAGCGCCTGACGCAGCAGGACATCGCCGATCGCGTCGGCGCCTCGCGCGAGATGGTCGCGCGCATCCTGAAGGATCTGGCCATCGGCGACTATATCGCCTTCGAGGGCAAGAACATCATCATCAACGGCAAGCTGCCGACCAGTTACTGAGGGTCTTCCGTGGCGGGCTCCCGGGCCCGCCCGGCCCACGGCATTATTCACGGTTCCCCCCGAAGTTCCCCCAGACGGGCCGGTGATATATTCACCCGCCCGTGACCGCAAAGCCTTTGCGGCCCGCAACACCCCGGACCCCTATGAGCGGACGTCGACCCCAGGCCGCCTGGTGGCAGGAGCTCTACCGCAGCGAGCGCTTCAACGGCGCAGAACGGTTGCTGCTCGGTGTTGCGGCACTGGCGCTGACCGGGGCGCTGGTGGTGCTGGTGCGCGTCGTGAGCTGAGGCCGCGCCTCAGTCCTCCTCGATACCGAACACCTCGATCAGGCTCTCGCACAGCTGGTCGAGCTCCATCGACATCAGCGCGAAGTCGGCGTCGAAACGCGCCGCTGCTTCCATCTCGTCCTCGGCCCCGGCGTCCTTCTGCACGATCTCGCTGTACTTGATCGCTTTCACCGCGAGATCCTCGGCCAGCACGAACCCGATGCGCTCGTTCCATTCGAGCCCCAGCGCGCTGACCTGCTTGCCGGCGTCGAGGTGCTGGCGCACCTCCTGGGTCGCGAGCTCCTGCTGGCGGCAGCGCACCACGTTCGCGGCGTTGAGCGGATCGCGCATGTCGCACTGCTGTCCGAGACGATAGCCCGGCGGGAGGCGCCCGCCGTGCAGCCAGCGCGTCATCAGGTCGACGGGGCTGTGGCGCGGCACCAGCGGCTTGACCGGCAGGCGACCCAGGCTGTCGCGCAGCAGATTGAGCAGGTCCTCGGCGCGTGCCGGCGAGGAGGAATCGATCAGCAGCAGGCCGCGGCTCTCGGCCAGGAAGGCATAGGTGAGGTGCGAGCGCGTCAGCGCGCGCGGCAGCAGCGTCTGGATCACCTCGTCCTTGAGGTTGGCGCGCTCGCGTTTGCGCAGTTCGCGCCCCTCGGCGGCCTCGATCTCGAGGATCTTCTCGTCCAGCACCTCGCGGATCGCGGCCGCCGGCAGCAGTCGCTGCTGCGTGCGGGCGCATACGAGGTGGAAGTTCGCGGCGCTGTGCACCAGGTGTGTCGCCGTCGGGCCCATCGGCGAGACCCAGCCCGAGCGCTGCGTGTCGAGCCCGCCGCAGGGCACGAAGCTCGTTGCCAGCAGCCGCTCGCCGAGCTCATCGACGGGGCAGGGGAGCAGGTCGGTGAGGCGGTAGATGCGCAGATTCTTGAACCACATCGGGGGAGCCAGGCCAGTCAGGGGGGGCGGATTATGGCGGAAGCCATGACGAATGGCCACGTGCAATTGCGGGGGCGGCAAAGGCCGCTACAATGCAGCCAGACATCGCCTCGCGGGGAAGCTCACCGTTGCTCGAACTCATCAAATCCGGCGGCTGGGTGATGCTGCCTATCATCCTGGGCTCGATCGCCGCCGTGGCGATCAGCATCGAACGCTGGTGGACGCTCGACTACCGCAAGGTGGTGCCGCCGAACACGCTGGCCGAAGTCTGGCAGCTGATCCGCCGCAACGAGCTCTCGCCCGAGCGTCTGCGCGCGCTCAAGGCCTCCTCGCCGCTGGGGCGCATCCTGGCCGCCGGGCTGGCGAACGCCCACGCCGGGCGCGACGTGATGAAGGAGAGCATCGAGGAAGCCGCGAGCCACGTGATCCACGACCTCGAGCGCTACCTGAACTCGCTGGGCACCATTGCCGCGATCGAGCCGCTGCTCGGCCTGCTCGGCACCGTGCTCGGGATGATCCAGGTGTTCTCCGACGTGATGCTGCACGGCACGGGCAATGCGGAACTGCTGGCCGGCGGTATCTCGAAGGCGCTGATCACCACCGCGGCCGGCCTGATCGTCGCGATTCCCGCGCTGATGCTGCACCGCCACTTCCTGCGCCGCGTCGACACCATCGTGGTCGGTCTCGAGCAGGAGGCGATCAAGCTGGTCGATGCCATGCACGGCGGGCGTCCGGTCGATGTGCGCGAGAAGCCGGGCACGTGAAGTTCCGCCGCAGGCAACGCGTCGAGGTCGGGCTCGACATCACGCCATTGATCGACGTGGTGTTCCTGATGCTGATCTTCTTCATGGTCTCGACGACCTTCACGCGCGAGGCGCACCTGCAGATCAGCCTGCCGGAAGCCGATGCCGCGCCGGCCCTCGACGAGAAGGACAGACTCGAACTGATCGTCGCTGCTTCAGGCTCCTACGCGCTCAACGGCAGGGTGCTGGTGAATTCGCGCATCGAGACGCTGCTGGCCGCGCTGGGCGAAGCCTCCGGCGGCGACGTGACGCAGCCGCTGGTGATCACGGCCGACGCGAAGACGCCGCACGAACTCGTGGTGCGCGCCATGGACGCGGCCGGTCGCCTCGGTTTCTCGCGCCTCAGCATCACGACGCGGCTGCCTCAGGAGGGCGGCTGAGCTTTTCCGTGCTCCGTCGATCCGCGCCATATTCCCCGAGGAACCCAGCGTGACATTCAGCGTAATCATTCCCGCGCGATTCGCCTCCACCCGGCTTCCCGGCAAGCCGCTGCTCGACATTGCCGGGCAGCCGATGATCCGCCACGTCTGGGAGCGCGCATGCCGCAGCAGCGCCGCGCGCGTGGTGATCGCGACCGACGACGAGCGCATTCTCGAAGCCGCGCGCGCATTCGGCGCCGAGGTCTGCCTCACGGGCGCCCACCACCAGTCCGGCACCGACCGGCTGCAGGAGACCGTCGCGACGCTGGGCCTCGGCGCCGGGGAGATCGTGGTGAACGTGCAGGGCGACGAGCCGCTGATTCCGCCGGCTGTGATCGACCAGGTCGCGGCGAATCTCGCCGCGAACCGCGCGCACGGCATCGCGACGCTGTGCGAGGAGATCACCGCGATCGGGCACTTCCTCGATCCCAACGTGGTGAAGGTGGTGTGCGCCGAGGACGGCAGCGCGCTCTATTTCAGCCGCGCGCCGATTCCGTGGCCGCGCGATGCCTTCGCGCGCTCGCGCGAGGAGATGCCCGCGGGTCTGCGCGCGTACCGCCATATCGGCATCTATGCCTACCGCGTGGATTTCCTGAACCGCTTCGTCGGCTGGCCGGTCGGCACGCTGGAAGGTTTCGAATCGCTGGAACAACTGCGCGCGCTCGAGCACGGGGTAGGCATCCACGTCGCGCAGGCCTGCGCGCCGATTTCCGGCGGCGTGGACACGCCCGCGGACCTCGCTCGCGTCGATGCGCTGTTGCGTGGCGATGGCTGAAGATCGCGGCGGCTGTCGGTCCGTGAGCCGGGCCGGCATGTATTGTCTATGGGCCGGCAGGCGATCATGGTAAACACCCGGATTCGCCGTACCGCATCCCGGCGGCACGACAGCGAGGAGGAAGCGTCATGGCGCGGGTTCAGGATTTCTTGCGGCGCCACCATGGTGTGATGGATTATCACCCTGCGTGGGAATCCGGGGCGCACCTCGCCAATCGCCGGCGGCTGGTCGTGTTCACCGGCGTGTTCGCCGTGCTCTGC
>DAORUQ010000166.1:0-6758 GCA_035433265.1 Pseudomonadales bacterium
CGGCCTCGACATGACCGACGAGATGCTGGAGTTGGCGGAACGGAACCGGGCCGAAGCCGGCATCGACAACGCCCACTTCGTCAAGGGCACCATCGAGAACATCCCACTCCCGGACGCCATCGTCGACGTGGTCATCTCCAACTGCGTGATCAACCTCTCCACCGACAAGGACCGGGTGCTGGCCGAGGCGTTCCGGGTGCTGCGCCCGGGCGGCCGGTTCGCCGTCGCCGACGTCGTGCTGTTGCGTGATCTTGAGCCGCGCCTGATGACCGTGGTCGAGCTGTGGCCGGGTCGCGGCTGGTACACCGAGGTGCTGGCGCCGTACCTGCGCGACAAGGGCAAGCTCTACGCGGCGCATTTCCCGGCGCAGAGCAATGTCGAGTACTACCAGAAGGGCCTCGCGGCATTCAAGGCGATGCTGGCGGCGAACCCGGCGCTCTACGACCGCGTCGTCCTCACCGAGCTCGGGCCGCCCGACAGCCTCGCGGTCGCGCCGCCGGCAAGCGCGGATGCGGTGCTCACCTTCCGCAACATGCACAACTGGATGGGACAGGGCAACGACGTCAAGGTCATGCAGGCCGCCTTCGCGGCGCTGAAGCCCGGTGGCGTGCTCGGCGTGGTCGAGCACCGTGCCGCGGCGAACGCCACTGCCGAGCAGGTCAAGGACAGCGGCTATATGACCGAGGAAATGGTCATCAAGGCGGCCGAGGCCGCGGGCTTCGTGCTCGAGGCGAAGAGCGAGATCAACGCCAACCCGCGCGACACACGCGATCACCCCAAGGGTGTGTGGACGCTGCCGCCCTCGCTCGCGCTGGGCGACACGGACCGCGAGAAATACGTCGCGATCGGCGAGAGCGACCGCATGACGCTGCGTTTCCGCAAACCGACGCAATGACGGCACTGGAGATCCCGTGGCGCGAACTCTCCGCCGATGCGCTCCAGGGCGTGATCGAGGAGTTCGCGACCCGCGAAGGCACCGAGTACGGCCTCTCCGAGGTGCCGCTGGCCACCAAGGTCGCGCAGATCCGCCGCCAGCTCGAGCGCGGCGAGGTGCTGGTTTTCTTCGACACGCAGCTGGAGAGCTGCCAGCTGCTGACCCGCGAACAGGCCGCGCAGCTGCGCGCGGCCCTCGCCACGGAACCCGGGGCGTGAGCGCTCCCGTCGAATCCACGCTCGACACGCGCGGCCTGTACTGTCCCGAGCCGGTGATGCTGCTGCACAACCGCATCCGCGACATGGCGCCCGGCGACGTGGTCGTGGTGCTCGCCAGCGATCCCTCGACGCAGCGCGATATTCCGCGCTTCTGCGAATTTCTCGGCCACGCGCTGCTCGCGCACGAGGAGCCGGATGGCGAATTCCGCTACCGCATCCGCAAGGGCGGCTGAACCCGTGCCGCGCCCGTCGCCCGATTGCGACGCGCTGTGCGCGCTGTTCGACGAGTTGTTCCTCGCCAGCGAGAACACGCGCCTGGTGAAGGGCGGCGACGAACCGGTCTACCTGCCCGCCAACGCCGAATGCCCCGAGCACCGCATCGTGTTCCGCCTCGATTACGCGCCGAGCGCGCTGCACGAGATCGCGCACTGGTGCATCGCGGGCGCGCAACGCCGCCTGCTGCCCGACTATGGTTACTGGTACAGCCCCGACGGCCGCAATGCCGCGGCGCAGCGCGAGTTCGAGCGCCTCGAGGCGCGCCCGCAGGCACTCGAGTGGCTGCTGAACGAGGCCTGCGGCCTGCGTTTTCGCCCGAGCATCGACAACCTCGACGGCGCCGCGGGCGATACGCGCGCCTTTGCCGCGGCCATCGCGCGCGAGGCCGCGGCGTACTGCGTCAACGGCTTGCCGCCGCGCGCGGCACGCCTGCACGCGGCGCTCGCGGCGCGCTTCGGGGGCCGCGCCGTGCTGCGCCCCGGGGACTACGCATTGCAGCGGCTGCTCGAGGGCGGCGGCTGACGATGCAGCCGCACTACCTGCTCGACGCCTCGATCTACATCTTCCGCGCCTACTTCGCGCTGGCGCCCGGGTGGCGCGCCGCCAACGGGCTGCCCACGCACGCGGTGCAGGGCTACGCGGGTTTCCTCTGCGATTTCCTGCGCCGCGCCGCGCCGCGGCACGTGCTCGCGGCCTTCGACGAGAGCCTCGGCAGCTGTTTTCGCAACCAGATCCACCCCGGCTACAAGTGCAGCCGCGCGCTGCCCGACGCGGCACTCGAGTTCCAGTTGCGCGCCTGCCGCGAGCTCACCGGATTGCTCGGCATCGCGAGCGTTGCCAGCGCGCGCTTCGAGGCCGACGACCTGATCGCCTCCGCGGCCTGCGCGGCGCGCGGGCAGGGCGATTGCGCGGTGGTGATCAGCCGCGACAAGGACCTCGGGCAGGTGCTGCGCGGGGCGGACGACCGCCTGTGGGATTTCCCCGCGGCCGCACCGCTCGATCGCGCGACCTATCGCGCGCGCCACGGCATCGCGCCCGAGCAGGTGCCGGATCTGCTGGCGCTGTGCGGCGATCCGGTCGACGACGTGCCCGGCGTGCCGGGCATCGGGGTGAAGACGGCTGTCGCGCTGCTGCAGCGCCACCCCGACGTGCACGCGCTGCTCGGCGCGCTCGATACGATTGCCGCCTCCTCGCTGCGCGGCGCGGCACGCATCGCGCGGTTGCTGGAAGCGCATGGCGAACAGATCCTGATGGCGCGGCGCCTGACCGCGCTCGCCGAGGACGCATTCGCGACGCAGGAACTCCCCGCCAGCGCGCGCCAGCCCGCGCAGCGCGCCGCGCTGGCGCACTTTGCCGACTTTCACGGCCTGGGCGAGCGCTTGCGCGCGCGCCTGCTGGCCGTCGCGGACGCCGCGACGTGAACCTGCTGATCGACGAGAACATTCCCGGCGCGCGCGAGGCCTTCGCGCGCTTTGGCAGCGTGCGCCTCATGGCCGGGCGCGCGATCGATGCCGCCGCCGTGCGCGATGCCGACGCGCTGCTGGTGCGCTCGGTCACGCGCGTCGATCGCGCGCTGCTGGCGGGCAGCCGCGTGCGCTTCGTCGCGACCGCGACCGCGGGCACGGATCATGTGCGCATCGCTGAGCTCGACGCGCTCGGCATCCGCTTCGCGCACGCGCCGGGCAGCAACGCGGATTCCGTCGTCGATTACGTGCTGGGCGTGCTCGCACTGGCGTACCCGGCGCCGCGGGGACTGGCCGGACGCACGGTCGGCATCGTGGGTTGCGGGCAGGTGGGCGCTCGGCTGCTCGTACGCCTGCGCGCGCTCGGCGTGGCGTGTCGCGTGTACGACCCGCTGCTCACGCGCGACATTCCGCCGGAATCCTGCGCGCTGCAGGAGACGCTGGCCTGCGAGGTGCTGAGCCTGCACGTGCCGCTGACGCGCGAGGGCGCGCACGCCACGCGCCACCTGCTCGGCGCGCGGGAACTGGCGCGCCTGCGCGACGATGCCCTGCTGATCAACGCCGCCCGCGGCCCTGTGGTGGACAACGCGGCACTGCTCGAGGCCATGCGCCGGCGAGGGGCGTTGCGTGCCGCGCTGGACGTGTGGGAGCACGAGCCACAGCTGGATCGCGCGCTGCTGGCGCGGGTGCTGATCGGCACGCCGCACATCGCCGGCTATGCGCACGACGGCAAGTTGCGCGGCGCGCGCCAGGTCTACGCGGCGCTGCGCGCCTTCCTCGGCGCCGGGGCCTCGCCCGCCGATCCGTCCGAGCTGCGCCCGGCGCCGGCCGGCGTGTTGCGGGCCGGGGACTGCGGCTCGTGGCAGCAGGCGGTGCTCGCCTGCTACGACCCGCGCGGCGACGACGCGCGCCTGCGCGCCGCGATGCTCGACGAGGACGAGGGCGCGCGCGCCGCCGCCTTCGACCGCCTGCGGCGCGATTACCCGCTGCGGCGCGAATTCTCCGCTTGGCGCATCGGCACGGCCGCGGCGCCCGGCACGCCGGTGCACGCGGCACTGCTCGCGGCGGGCTTCGCCCTGTGAACGAGGTCGAAATGTCGAGCGGGCAGGCGTTTCGCCTCGGGCTGATCGTGAATCCGTTGGCCGGCATCGGCGGCGCCGTGGGGCTGAAGGGCAGCGACGGTGCCGCGATCGTGGCCGAGGCGCGTGAGCGCGGCGCCGAGCCGCGCGCCCATGCCCGCGCCGTGCGCGCGCTGCGCATGCTCGCGCCGCTGGCCGGGCGCATCCGCATCCATGCCGGCGCCGGTGCCATGGGCGAGGATGCGGCGCGCGAGGCCGGCTTCGCCGTCGAGCTGGCGGGCGGCGCGATTCCCGCGCAGACCTGTGCGGCGCACACCGTCGCGCTCGCGCGCGCGCTCGCGGCGCTGCCGGTGGACCTGCTGCTGTTCGCCGGTGGCGACGGCACCGCGCGCGACATCTGCGGCGCCATTGGCACCGCGGTGCCCGCGCTCGGCATTCCCGCCGGCGTGAAGATGCACTCGGGGGTCTACGCGGTCTCGCCCGAGGCGGCCGGCGAGATCGTGGCGCAACTCGTCGCCGGTACGCTGGTGCGTGTGGCACCGGGCGAGGTGCGCGATCTCGACGAGGACGCCTTTCGCGCCGGGCGTGTCAGTGCGCGCCACTTCGGCGAGCTGCTGGTGCCCGAGGAAAGCCGCTACGTGCAGCACGTGAAGCAGGGTGGCGTGATCGCCGATGAGAGCGCGGTCGCGGAAATCGCGGCCGAGATGACGCAGAGCATGGAGCCCGGGTGCCTGTACATCCTCGGCCCCGGCACCACCACTTTCGCGATCAAGCAGGCGCTGGGCATCGCGGGCACGCTGCTCGGTGTGGACGTGGTGCGCGACGGGCAGTGCCTTGCGCGCGATGCCGCCGAGGCACAACTGCTGGCGCTGCTCGCGGCGCACGCCGGCCCGGCGGCCATCGTGGTCACCGCGATCGGCGGCCAGGGGCATGTGTTCGGTCGCGGCAACCAGCAGATCAGTGCGCGCGTGATCCGCGCCGTGGGCATCGCCAACATCACGATCGTCGCGACCCGCCACAAGATCGCCGCGCTCGGGGGGCGCCCGCTGCTGGCCGATACCAACGACGCCAATCTGGACCGCGAATTGCACCGCTACCTGCGCGTGGTCACGGGATACCGCGAGGCGATTCTCTACCGGGTCGGATACGACACCCCGTAGGTCGCCATGAATGGCGACCCACGGGGCCTGGCGATCAGACCTGGCTGTAGGTCTGCAGGAAGCGCCCGAGACGTCCGATCGCTTCCTCGAGGTCGGCCACCAGCGGCAGCGTCACGATGCGAAAGTGATCCGGGTCGGGATAGTTGAAGGCCGTGCCCTGCACCAGCAGCATCTTCTCCTGCGTCAGCAGGTCGAAGATCATCTTCTCGTCGTCGAGGATGCGGTGCACCTTCGGGTCGAGGCGGGGGAACATGTAGATCGCCCCCTTGGGCTTGGTGCAGCTCACGCCCGGGATCGCGTTGATCATCTCCCAGGCCTTGTCGCGCTGCTCGCGCAGGCGCCCGCCGGGCAGCACCAGGTCATTGATGCTCTGGTAGCCGCCGAGCGCGGTCTGGATCGCGTGCTGTGCCGGCACGTTGGCGCACAGGCGCATCGTGGACAGGATGTCCAGCCCCTCGATGAAATCGCGCGCCTTGTGCTTGGCGCCCGAGATGATCATCCAGCCCGAGCGAAAGCCGGCCAGTCGATAGGTCTTCGACAGTCCGTTGAAGGTGATGCACAGCGGTTCGTGGGAGATGCTGGCGAGCGCGGTGTGCTGCGCGTCGTCGTAGAGGATCTTGTCGTAGATCTCGTCGGCGAGGATCACGAGGCCGTGCTCGATGGCGATCTGCACGATGCCCTCGAGGATCTCGCGCGGGTACACCGCGCCGGTGGGGTTGTTGGGGTTGATCACCAGGATGGCGCGCGTGCGGTCGGTGATCTTGGCGCGGATATCGGCCAGATCCGGGTACCAGTCGGATTGCTCGTCGCAGCGGTAGTGAACCGGCGTGCCGCCGGCCAGCGTAGTGGCGGCGGTCCACAGCGGGTAGTCGGGGGCGGGGATGAGAATCTCGTCGCCGGTGTTGGCGAGCGCCTGCGTCACCATCACGATCAGCTCGCTGACGCCGTTGCCGAGGTAGATGTCGTTGACCTCGACGTTGGGGATGCGCAGCTGCTGGGCGTACTGCATCACCGCCTTGCGCGCGGAATAGAGTCCCCTGGAGTCGCTGTAGCCCTGCGAATTCGGGATGTTGTGGATGACGTCGATGAGGATCTCGTCGGGAGCCTCGAAGCCGAAGGGGGCAGGGTTGCCGATGTTCAGCTTGATGATGCGATGGCCCTCGTCCTCCATCGCCGCCGCGCGCGCATGTACCGGACCGCGGATGTCGTAGCAGACGTTGGCCAGCTTGTGGGACTTCAGGTATTCGCGCATCGGTCGGGTTCTGGAGCGTGATTCGGGGCGCTAGTATAGGCGATGGGTCCCGGCGCTTCCTATGGCGCAGGCCGCGCAGCGGGGCTGCGGCGGGGCGATTCGCGCATTTGTGCACAACAGCGGATGGAGGAGGGTCGAGGCAATGAGCACGGAGAAGACCGAGGAGCAGTGGCGCGAGCAACTCACGCCGGAGCAGTTCAATATCTGCCGCGGCAAGGGCACGGAGCGCGCCTTCACCGGCAAGTACTGGGACACGAAGACGCCGGGTACCTATCGCTGCGCCTGTTGCGGCGAGGCGTTGTTCGATTCCGCCACCAAGTACGACTCGGGTTCCGGCTGGCCGAGCTTCTATGCCCCGGTAGCCGAGGCGGCGCTG
>DAORUQ010000167.1:0-6554 GCA_035433265.1 Pseudomonadales bacterium
TCCTGAACCCGGAGGCGAAATGAGCGGCGTCCTCTGCTTCACGAGCATCAATTACCATTACCTTGCGAAGGCGCGTGTACTCGCGTCGAGCCTCAAGCGCTTCCATCCCGACTGGCACTTCGTGCTATGTGTGACCGATGCCATGCCGGATGGCGGCACTCTGGATCTTGCGGATGAGCCCTTCGATGAATTGCTGATCACCCAGGAGGTTCTGGGCGACCTGGGCCCGGGCTGGTTCTTCAAACACGATGTCGTCGAGGTTTGCACGGCGGTGAAGGGCCCATTGCTGGAAAAATTCTGTGATCGGGGTTTCGACGCGATCGTTTATCTCGATCCCGACATTGCGGTGTTCAATCCGTTGCAAGGCCTCATCGAGGCGCTGGAGCGCTCGGACATCCTGTTGACCCCGCACCAGCTGGAGCCCGATGACCAGTACTACCAGATCGTCGACAATGAAGTGTGCTCACTGAGGCACGGAATTTTCAACCTCGGCTTCGTGGCGATAAAGCCTTCGGCCGAAGGCAGGCGATTTGCCCGGTGGTGGAGCGCGCGGCTCACGGATTTCTGCGTTTCCGATGAGCGCCTCGGGCTGTTCGTCGACCAGAAGTGGTGCGATCACGTCCCGGTCTTTTTCGACGGAGTGAAGATCCTGCGAGATCCCGGCTACAACGTGGCGAGCTGGAACCTCAGCAGGCGGAAGATCAGCATCGACAGATCGGGCAGGATCCTCTGCAACCGCAAGCTTCTTTATTTCTATCATTTCACCAAGCTGGGGCTGGTCGGCGATGCAATGACCCAGCGCTATGCCAAGGACAACATCGAGGTCTACGAGCTCTGGTCGTGGTACCGGCGAAAGGTAGAGGATTTTGCCTTCGACGACTTGCCCGATGGCTGGTGGGCGCTGGGACAATTCTCCAACGGCGCGAAGAT
This sequence comes from Pseudomonadales bacterium, assembly GCA_035433265.1. Classification (GTDB taxonomy): domain Bacteria; phylum Pseudomonadota; class Gammaproteobacteria; order Pseudomonadales; family UBA5518; genus UBA5518. Next base: position 931 of record DAORUQ010000167.1, read on the forward strand.
CACGAGCGAACAACGGCGATGCTACCGGGACAGGCCCGATCTCCAGACTTATTTCCCTGATCCATATCTGGCAGAAGGAAATTCGTTTTACGAATGGTGCGGGCGAAACGCATGATCGGCTCCCACGGCGCTGCACGCGTAGCGGTCGGGCAACAATACTTTCGATTGGTTGGCGGTGAGGGTTCATGAACGGGTGTGCCTGGAAGGAGCGGGTTTTTGTTCTTGGCGACAGCAGGACGGGCACCTCCTCGTTCCATCAGTTGTTTTTGCTTGCGGGCCTGAAATCCATTCACTTTTACGAAGAGGAAGCCGGGATGCTGCCGCATGTTGCGGGCAATCATGCCGAGAATTCCAGGCGCCTTCTTCGCTACATCGGGAATTCCGGCATTCAATGCTTCTCGGACTATCCGACTCGCCTCTACTACAAGGAGCTCCATGCTGCGTATCCGGAAGCGCTTTTCATACTGACGAAGCGGGTGAACGTGAAAGTCTGGTGTGAAAGCATGTTGAATTACTTCGATCACATCACCGATATCGACGAGCTTGCGTTCCACTATCTGAGGATAAATGCGGACATCTCGAGATATTTCGCGGCGTCCGGCAATTTCTGCGAGATTGCGATTGACGCTCCTGGTTTCGCCGGGGCTTTCTGCCGGATCAAGCGTCACTTGCGGATCGACGGCGATGTGGAGTTCCCGCATGTCAACCGATGGCAGGACAAGGAGTAAGTCACTGCCGTTCACCCTGATTTCCGAATTGCGCTAGACTGGCCGACTTTCCGATAATTGGACCGGGCAGAAATCCGCAAATGTTGCGCGACCCGAACATCGTGGCGGTGGACCTCACGCCGGTCCTGCCGGGAGGTGAAAACGGCGGGGCCAAGGTCTTCGTGCTGGAGCTGCTGCGAGGTCTCGCGGCGCAGGCACCGCAGATGCGCTTCGTCCTGCTAACGCGCGTGGAAACCCATGACGAGCTCGCCGTCCTGGACGGGCCGAACGTCGAGCGCCGCCTGGTGCTGGGCGCCGCGCAACCGACCCCCGCGCGGCCCGCCCTGTGGGTTCGCGTGGCGCACCGGCTGGCGCGTTACCTCCCCGGGCGTATCCGTGCGCTGGCCTCCCGCGCGGGTTACCGGCTGATGCGCCACCGGCGCCGCGCTGCCGCCCCGGGCCTGCTGCAGGGGATCGGCGCCAAGTTGCTGTTCTGCCCGTTCACGGCTCCCACCTACGCCGAGCCCGGGGTGCCGGTGGTCAGCGTGGTGCACGACCTGCAGTACCTGAGCTATCCCCAGTTCTTCGAGGCCGCCGATATCGGTCATCGCCACCAGGTGTTCCGCGCCGCGTGTAACGAGGCGACGCTGCTGGTGGCGATTTCCGACTACGCGCGCGACTCCGTGATCCGCCAGGGTGCGATCGCGCCGGATCGCGTGCGCACCATCCATCATCGCCTCGGCAAGCGCCTGGGCAGCGCCGCGGGCGCGGACGAGTCGGTGCTCGCGCGACTGGGGCTGGCGCGCGGACGCTACCTGGTCTACCCGGCCAATTTCTGGAAGCACAAGAACCACGAGATGCTGCTGACGGCGTTCGGGATCGCGGCGCATGGCGGATTGCCGCAGGATATGCGGCTCGTGTGCACCGGAGCGCCCGGTGCGCGGCGCGATTTCCTGGCGCAGGCAGCCGATGCGATGGGGCTGGGCTCGCGCGTCGTCTTTCCCGGCTACGTTCCGACCGAGGCACTTGCGGCACTGCTCGGCAACAGCGCGGGCATGGTGTTCCCCTCGCTCTACGAGGGCTTCGGGATGCCCGTGATCGAGGCGATGGCGGCCGGCGTCGCGGTGGCATGCAGCAACGCGACCTCGTTGCCCGAGATCGCCACCGGGGCGGCGCTCCTGTTCGATCCGCGCATTCCCGGGCAGATCGCGGCGGCGATGCTCGAACTGGTCAACGACCCCGCGCGGCGCGCCGATCTGGTTGCCGCGGGGCTCGAGCGCGCGGCCGGATTCAGCGATGCCGGGCGGATGGCGGACGAATACCGCGACGCGTTCCGCCAGGCGATGGGGCAGGCGCTGCCACGCCCGGGCCGGGGAGGCGCGGGCGCGTGAAAGTCAGCGTCATCACGCCATCGTTCAACCAGGGCCGCTTCATCGAGCGCTCCATCCGCAGCGTCGCCACACAGGGCGTGGCGGAACTGGAGCACGTCGTGATGGACGGCGGCAGCACCGACGAGACGCGCGCCGTGCTCGAACGCTGCGGCGCCACGGTGCGCTGGGTTTCGGAAAAGGACCGCGGGCAGACCGACGCGCTGAACAAGGGCATCCGCGCCACCAACGGCGAGATCATCGGCTGGCTGAATTCGGACGACGTCTACTACCCCGGCGCGATCGCGCGGGTGCTGGAGGTGTTCCGTACGCAGCCCGGGGTCGACGTGGTCTACGGCATGGCGGACCACATCGACATCGACGACCGTGCCTTCGAGGAATATCCCACCGAAGCGTGGGACCTGGAACGGCTCAAGGAGACCTGCTTCATCTGCCAGCCGGCGCTGTTCCTGCGCCGCCGCGTGGTCGAGCAGCACGGGCTGCCCGACGAATCGCTGCACTACTGCATGGACTACGAGTACTGGCTGCGCCTGGGCAAGGGCGGCGCGCGCTTCCACTACCTCGAGGAGAAGCTGGCCGGGTCGCGGCTCTACGGCGAGAACAAGACGCTGGGGGCGCGGGTGGCGGTGCATCGCGAGATCAATGACATGATGCGGCGGCATTTCGGGCGCGTGCCCGAGCGCTGGCTGTTCAATTACGCGCATGCGGTGGTCGAGCCCCGGGTCGAGCGCGCGCGCGCGCCGCGGCGCTTCGTGCTGTGCCTGGCGCTGCACTCGATCGCCGCGGCGTTGCGCTGGAACCACGGCATCGGTCCCGCGATGCGGCGCGTGCTCTGGCACTGGGGGCGCGATGCATATCGGCTTTGATATCTCGCAGACGGGCGCGGGCAAGGCGGGATGCGGCTACTACGCCGACGCCATGCTGCAGGCGCTGCTCAGGCTCGCGCCCGCGCACCGCTTCTCGCTCTATCCGGGTTTTGGCGATTTCTACTTCGATGCGCGCATGCCGCTGCGCAATCCGTACCCGGGCGCGAACGCCGAATACGGCCCGCGCCACCTGACGCGCGAGAGCGCGGCCGAGTTCTGGAATGCGCCCGCCCTGGCCGATGCGCTGGGCCGGCCGGACATCGTGCACGCCAACAACTTCTGGTGCCCGCCACGGCTCGAGGGCTCGCGGCTGGTGTATACGCTCTATGATCTCGCGTTCCTGGTCGATCCGTCGTGGACCACCGAGGCCAACCGCATCGGCTGTTTCGAGGGTGTGTTCCGTTCTTCCATCGCCGCGGACTGGGTCGTGGCGATCTCGCAAGCCTCGCGTGGCGACTACCTGCGCACCTTTCCGCACTTTCCTGCCGAGCGGGTACGCGTGATCCACCCGTGCTCGCGCTTTTTCGCCGCCGACGACCTGCCGGGCGAGCGCCATGAGCGCCTGCGCCACGTGGCGCCGGGACGCTTCTGGCTGAGCGTGGGCACCATCGAGCCGCGCAAGAACCAGCGCCGGCTGGCCGAGGCATTCGCCGGGTACCTCGCGGGCGGCGGCGAGCCGATGCCGCTGGTGCTGGCGGGAGGGGAGGGCTGGCGCATGGAGGGCTTTCCCCTGTTCCTCGAGGAACTCGGCATCGCGGAGCACGTGATCGTCACCGGCTACGTCACGGACGCCGAGCTGATCTGGCTGTACCGCAACTGCTACGCCAACCTCTATCCCTCGTTGTTCGAGGGTTTCGGGCTGCCGGTGCTGGAAGGCATGCAGTTCGGGGCGCCGACGATCGCCTCGTGCAGCAGTTCCATCCCCGAGGTCGCGGGCGAGGCGGCGGTGCTGCTGGCGCCCGAGGATGCCCGCGCGTGGACGCGGGCCATGCTGGAGCTGGCCGCCCATCCCGTGCAGCGCGATGCGATGGCCGGGCGCAGCCGGGAGCGGGCGGCGTGTTTCGACTGGAATCGCAGCGCGGGGCAGCTGCTGGCGCTCTATGATGAGGCCCTGTCGCAACCTGCCAGGAGCCGCACGTGAAACGAGCGCTGATCACCGGGATCACGGGACAGGACGGATCCTTCCTGGCGGAGTTCCTGCTCGCGCGGGGCTACGCGGTGTACGGGCTGGCGCGCCGCGAGAGCTGGTTCCGCGCCAACAACGCCAGCCACCTGGCCGGGCGCGTGGAGATCCTGTTCGGCGACATGACCGAGGGCATCGACATCGCCTCCGCGGTGCAGGACGCGCGCCCCGACGAGATCTACAACCTGGCCTCGCAGTCGCGTCCCGGCGAGTCGTGGGCGCGCGCGCCCGAGACCCTGATGATCAACGGCATGGCCGCGATCCGGCTGTTCGAGACCGTGCGCCACGCCTGTCCGGCGGCGAAGGTCTACCATGCCTCCTCCTCGGAGATGTTCGGGCGCACCACCGGGGTGGCCCAGGACGAGGCCACGCCGTTCAACCCGCAGAACCCCTACGCCGCGGCCAAGGTCTACGCGCACCAGATGGCGCGCATCTACCGCGAGAGCTACGGCATGTTCATCGCGACCGGCATCCTGTTCAATCACGAGAGCGAGCGCCGGCCGCTGCACTTCGTGACCCAGAAGATCGCCTATGGCGCGGCCTGCGCGGCGCTCGGTATCGGCGACTCGCCGGACCTGAACGAGCGCGGGCGCCCCATCGTCGAGCACCGACACCTCGCGCTCGGCAACCTCGAGGTGGCGCGGGACTGGGGCCATGCGCGCGATTTCGTGCGCGCGATGTGGCTGATCCTGCAGCAGGGCACGGCGGATGACTTCGTGGTGGGGACCGGTATAGTGCACACCCTGCGTGATCTCTGCGATGCGGCCTATGCCCACGTCGGGCTGGACTGGCGCGAGCACGTGGTGAGCGATCCGGCGCTGGTGCGGCCGCTGGAAACGGGGCGCACGGTGGCGAATCCCGCGCGGGCCCGGGCGCGGCTCGGCTGGGAGCCCGAGATCGGGTTCGCGCAGATGGTGCACGGCATGGTGGATGCGCAGCTGGCGCGGCTGCGCGAGGCGGCCGCCTGAAGCGGCGGCAAACATTCGGGTTACAGGCAGGATTTTCGCGGCATGAAGAAAGCGTTGGTGACGGGAATCACGGGGCAGGACGGCGCCTACCTGGCCGAGCTGCTGCTGTCCAAGGGCTACGAGGTGCACGGCATCAAGCGCCGCGCCTCGCTGCTGAACACCGATCGCATCGACCACCTGTACCAGGACCCGCACGTCGAGCGGCGCAACCTGCTCCTGCACTACGGGGACCTGACGGATTCGAGCGCCCTCACCCGCGTGATCCAGACCGTGCAGCCCGACGAGATCTACAACCTCGGCGCGATGAGCCACGTGGCGGTCAGCTTCGAGGTGCCGGAGTACACGGCCAACGCCGACGCGCTGGGGGCGCTGCGCATCCTCGAGGCGATCCGCCTGCTCGGGCTGGAACGCAAGACCCGCTTCTACCAGGCGTCCAGCTCCGAGCTCTACGGGCTGGTGCAGGAAGTGCCGCAGAAGGAGACCACGCCGTTCTACCCGCGCAGCCCCTATGC
>DAORUQ010000168.1:0-1134 GCA_035433265.1 Pseudomonadales bacterium
GGCCAGTGCCACGGCCAGTGTCAGCGCGCTGCGAGCTACCACGGCGCCGCGCGGCTGCGGGAGGCGCAGGCTCTTCGGTGCCTTGATGCCGGTCGATGGGTGCTTCACGGTTGTCTCCTTGCGGTGGTGGTTGCTAGTCGGTGATCAGCGTGTAATCGATCGGCACGGCGATGCTGAGAGTCTCGCGGCCGACGAATTCGGGAATGGGGGGAAAGGGCGCGGCGCGCGCCAGGGTTTCGAGAGCGGCCCGGTCCAGCAACACGTGGCCGGAGCTCTGCTTGATTGTGCTGGCGAGCAGCTGTCCCTCGCGCCCGATGGTGAACCTGACCACCACCGTGCCCTGCTGCTTTTTCTTCTTCACCTCGGTCGGGTAGTCCTTGTTGGCATCTATCCAGGCGCTGATCTGGCCGAAGTAGCTGCGCACGTTGCGCGCAGGCTTGCCGGTGAAGCGGGTTTTGGCAGTGGAGACGGCGGCCACCGGTGCCGCGCTGGCAGGAACGCTTGCCGGTGCGGGCTCGACCGGCGCGGGCTCGCTCACCGTTGTTGTCACCGGCTCTGGCTCGGCCGGCTGCGGCGTGGGTTGCGGTGCGGGTTCCGGCGCCGGCGCCGGTTTTGGACTGGGCTTGGGCTTTGGAGGTGGTTCGGGTGCCGGTGACGGTTCGGGGGGCGTCGGCGCGGCGTGCGCCGGCACGGTCGGCTCCGCGACCGCGGCGACCACTTCGAAATTGAGCTCGATGACGTCGCTGCCCAGTGCGATCGGCTCGGCGGGCGTTGGGCTCGTCCTGATCCACACGAACGCGACCCCGTGCAGGACGGCGGCAGCCACCAGTGACAGCGACCACCGGAGCTGGGTCGGATTCATCGCGCGCTTCTTGGGCCGCGGGGCCGGACGACCCGCGACAATGCGACGCCGCAGCCGGGCACAGGGCCCTGCGGCGGGCGTGAGACGGTGGAACGGGGGCACACACGAGGCATTTCGAGAATTGTAAGCTTAATAAGAATGATTCGTATTTGTATATACTGGGTGTGACGATGTCAATACCACATGGAACGTCGCGCACGGTTCCTGCTCGACTACTGGCGGCTCGAAGGCGGCTCGAAGGCGGCTCGAAGGCGGCTCGAAGGCGGCGAGGG
>DAORUQ010000168.1:1234-6498 GCA_035433265.1 Pseudomonadales bacterium
GGCGGCTCGAAGGCGGCTCGAAGGCGGCTCGAAGGCGGCTCGAAGGCGGCGAGGGTGCGCACGAATGGGCCGGGTACGCGCTCGCCGCGCTCGCTGTGCTGCGCATCGCCTGGGGTTGCGTGGGCAGCCGGCATGCGCGCTTTTGCGACTTCTTCCCAACACCGGCGAGACTCCGACGCTACCTAGGTCGCTTCCCGCCTGACCATGAGGCCTGGCCCGGCCAAAACCCGCTGGGTGCGCTGATGGTGCTGGTCCTGTGGTTCATGCTGCTGCTCACGGCCGTCAGCGGTTGGATGCAGGAGTTCGACGCGTTCTGGGGCGAGGAGTGGTTGCAGCGCCTGCACGAACTCACCGCCGATGCCGTGATGATCGCGGTGACCATCCACGTGGCGGCCGTGCTGCTGATGCAGCGACTGACAGCCGCGCCCCTGATCCGCGCGATGATTACCGGCCGGCGCGAAGCCTGGCGCGGTTGCCCGCAGCGAGCGCTACGCACATGACCGCGCAGTAGCGCCGTCCAGCCGGGTCCCGGTGCGGTGAGCTGCGTTGTCATCCGATTGCGGCCGTGATGTTGCACAATCACCCGTGCGGCACGCTCGCGTGGCACAGCCGGATGCGCACACCTACAAGCCCCGAGGAATTTTCGCCCCATGACGGATCCTGCTGCCGCGCGTCGCGACGAGGCTGCGATCGCGCCACCATCCCCCGTCCGCCTGTGCGAGGCGCTCCGTTTCTGGCTGAAACTCGGCTTTATCGGCTTCGGCGGACCCGCCGGGCAGATCGCGATCATGCACCAGGAGCTGGTGGAGCGCCGGCGCTGGATCTCGGAGCGCCGATTCCTGCACGCGCTCAACTACTGCATGCTGCTCCCCGGCCCCGAGGCGCAGCAGCTGGCCACCTATCTCGGCTGGCTGATGCACCGGACCCCGGGCGGCATTCTCGCCGGGACGCTGTTCGTGTTGCCCTCGCTGTTCATCCTGATCGCGCTGTCCTGGGTCTACATCGCCTTCGGCCACGTCGCGCTGGTCGCCGGATTGTTCTACGGCATCAAGCCCGCGGTGACCGCGATCGTGCTGCACGCCGCGCACCGCATCGGCACGCGAGCCCTGAAGAACCGCGTGCTGTGGGGGATCGCGGCGGCGGCCTTCGTGGCGATCTTCGCCCTCGGGCTGCCGTTCCCGCTCATCGTGGCGGGCGCGGCGCTGGTGGGCGTGGTGGGCGGGCGGTTCGCGCCGCGGTATTTCCGCGCCGGTGGCGGGCACGGTACCCCGACGGCCTCTTTCGGTCCGGCGCTGCTCGACGACGACACGCCACCCGCGGCGCACGTGCGCTTTCGCTGGTCGGGGCTGCTGCGCGTGGCGCTCGTCGGGGCGCTACTGTGGCTCCTGCCGATGGCCGCCCTGTGCGCCGCGTTCGGGTGGGAGCACACGCTGACGCAGATGGGCTGGTTCTTCACCAAGGCGGCGCTGCTCACCTTCGGCGGCGCCTATGCGGTGCTGCCCTACGTCTATCAGGGCGGCGTGGAAACCTACGGCTGGCTCAGCGGCCCGCAGATGATCGACGGCCTGGCGCTGGGCGAGACCACGCCGGGGCCGCTGATCATGGTGGTGGCCTTCGTCGGCTTCGTCGGTGGCTATGTGCAGGCGCTGTTCGGCCCGCAGGCACAGTTCCTTGCCGGCGCGCTGGCCGCCTGCCTGGTCACGTGGTTCACTTTCCTGCCGTCGTTCCTGTTCATCCTCGCCGGCGGGCCGCTGGTGGAGGCTACGCACAACGACCTGAAGTTCACCGCACCGCTCACCGCGATCACCGCGGCCGTGGTCGGCGTGGTGCTCAACCTCGCGCTGTTCTTCGGTTACCACGTGCTGTGGCCGCAGGGCTTCGGCGGCGCCTTCGACTGGGCTGCCGCACTGATCGCGCTGGCCGCGGCCAGCGCGCTGTTCCGCTTCGGGCGCGGCGTGATGGAAGTGATTGCCGTGTGTGCCTTGCTGGGGCTGGCCTTGCGCTATGCCGGGGCCTGAGCGCGGGTGTCCCCGCCCGCAGGCATGCGTGTGGCCAGCACCTTGTCAATGGCCTTGCCGTCCATGTCGACGATCTCGAAGCGCCAGCCTTCCCAGTCCACGCCGTCGGCGACTTCCGGCAGCCGCCCGAGCAGCAGCATGATCATCCCGCTCAGCGTGTGGTAGCGCCCGCGCGCCTCGTCGGGTACGGCGCGCAGCCCGAGACGGTCCTTGAGCTCGGGCACCGGGATGTAGCCGTCGAGCAGCCAGGAGCCGTCGCCGCGCTGCACGGCCCAGGAAGTACCGGCATCGTGCGGATGCAACTCGCCGGTGATCGCCTCGACCAGGTCATGCAGCGTGACGATGCCCTGCACCTCGCCGTACTCGTCGATCACACAGGCCAGGTGCGCGGCGCCGGCACGGAACTTGTCCAGCAGCTCCATGCCGGTGACGCTTTCGGGGACGTAGAGCTGCGGTTCGAGCGCCAGGCTCTCGGTCTCCGGGGTCGCGCCGCGCAGCTGGTGCAACAGCCAGCCGCGCGCGCTCACCACGCCGAGCACATTATCGAGCCCGCCGCGTACCAGCGGGAAACGCGCGAAAGCCGATTCGCCTATGCGCCGCAGGTTTTCTTCCGGCGCCAGGTCGAGATCGAGGCACACGACTTCCGAACGCGGCACCATCAGCGAACCGATCCGCCGGTCGTCGAGGCGGAACAGGTTGCGCACCATGGCGTGCTCCTGCAACTCGATCACGCCCGCGCTGGTGCCTTCGGCGAGCACGGCGTGGATTTCCTCCTCGGTCACCGTCGCCCCCCCGTTCTCGGGGACGCGCAGCACGCGCAACAGCGCGTGCGTCGACAGCGACAGCAGGCGCACGAACGGCCTGGTGGCGATGGCCAGCCAGTCGAGCGGCCGCGCCACCAGCCGCGCGATCGCCTCCGGGTGCGTCTGCGCGATCCGCTTGGGCACGAGTTCGCCAACGACGATGGTGATGTAGGTGATGAGCAGCACCACCAGCCCCGTGGCCGCGTACAGGCTGTAGGGCGCGCGCGCACCCAGCTCCTCCATCTCCCGGGCCAGTGGCAGGGCCAGCGCCGCTTCGCCGACGATGCCGTTCAGCACGCCGATCGATGTGATGCCGATCTGGATCGTCGACAGGAAACGCGTGGGGTCGGCGCCGAGGCGCAGGGCCGCGGCGGCGGCTTTGTCGCCGGCCTCGACTCCTGCCTGCAGCCTGGCCTTGCGCGCGGTGAGCAGGGCGACTTCCGACAGCGCGAACAGGCCGTTCAGCAGTATCAGCGCAAACAGGACCGCGATTTCCATGGCGTGGGCCGGTGTGGGCGGGGCGGGTGATTGTAAACGCTGCGGCCCGGGCTATCGTGACGATGTACGATACGAACGTATGGGTGGAGCGGTGTAAAGGAGGGCGTGCGATGGCGGCGGACAGTCCAGCACCCGGGTGGCAAGTGAGCCGCTGGTTCAATACGGCATCGCCGCTGGACCTGGCCGCGTTGCGCGGCCGCGTCGTGCTGCTGCACGCCTTCCAGATGCTGTGCCCCGGCTGCGTCGGTCACGCGCTGCCGCAGGCCGAGCAGGTGCACCGGCTCTACTCGCAGCAAGGGGTCGCCGTCGTGGGCTTGCACACGGTGTTCGAGCATCACGCCGCGATGACCCCCGTGGCGCTCGAAGCCTTCCTGCACGAATACCGCATCACGCACCCGGTGGGCGTGGACAGCGCCGTCGCTGGCGACCCGATTCCGGCGACCATGCGCGCCTACGGCATGCAGGGCACGCCGACGCTTGTCCTGCTCGATCGCGCCGGACGCATCCGCCTGCACCAATTCGGCCGTGTCGATGACCTGCCGCTGGGCATGCTGCTGGGACGGCTGCTGGCGGAGGGTTGCGACTCGAATCCACCCATGCAATCCCGGGGAGACGCGCAGTGACTGAACGCAGCAAGCAAGGCCTGGCGACGCGCAGCATCCACGGCCAGGGTTTGCGCGACGCGCATGGCAGTCCGCACGTTCCGGTCTACGACACGACCACGTTCGCGTTCGGTTCGACAGCGGAGCTGCTCGACGTGATCGACGGGCGCAAGCCGGGCAGCCTGTATACCCGCTACGGCATGAACCCGTCGATACTCGCGCTGGAAAATACGCTGGCCGGCCTTGAAGGCGCGGAAATGGCCTGGGCGTTCAGCTCCGGCATGGCGGCGGAATCTGCCCTGTTCCTGGCCCACGGACGCGATGGCATCGTCTGCATCGGCGATGCCTACGGCGGCACGCTGGAACTGCTGGCCAAGCAGCTGCCGTTGCTGGGGATCACGACTCATCTGCTGCTCGGCAGCGAGATGGACCGCCTCGAGGCCGTGCTGGCGGGCGGTGCGCGGTTGGTGTTCCTCGAGACGCCGACCAATCCGACGCTGGACGTGTTCGACATCCGCGCGATCGCGCACCAGGCGCATGCCCACGGCGCGCTGCTGGCGGTCGACAACACATTCGCCTCGCCGGTGAACCAGCGCCCGCTGGAACTCGGCGCCGATCTGGTCACGCACAGCGCGACGAAGTATCTCGGTGGCCACAGCGATCTCACCGCGGGCGTGCTGATGGGCGCGCGGGACCTGCTGCTGCCGGTGTGGGAATGGCGCAAGAACCTCGGGTCGACGATCGCGCCCGCAACCGCATCCTTGCTGTCGCGCAGCCTGCGCACCCTGGTCGTGCGCGTGCGCCAGCACAATGCCTCGGCGCAACGGATCGCCGAAGCCATGAGCCGCCATCCCGCGGTGCGTCGTGTCTTCTATCCCGGTCTCGCGGAGTTTCCGGGTCATGCACTGGCGAAGCGGCAGATGTACGGCTTCGGGGGCATGCTCACCATCGAGGTGGCAGGCGACGGGGCGGACGCCACGCGCGTGGCCGACCGGCTCGAGCTGTTTGCGCTCGCACCCAGCCTCGGCGGTGTCGAAAGCCTGGTGACGCAGCCGTGCACGACCACCCATCACGAAATCGGTGCCGGGGAACGCGCCCGGCGCGGCATCTCGGACGCGATGCTGCGGCTGTCCGTGGGGCTCGAGGACACCGAGGACCTTATCGCCGACCTGGAGCAGGCGCTTCGCGCCGCGCTCGGACGGTAGTGACGGATTCGCGTTTACTTGATGCAAACGTCGTTAATATCTGCTTTTTTCGGGTTTTGATCGCGCTTATCGTGCCGCCTCCATCCGGCAACAGGAGTCTGGCCATGGAGAATCGCTCGTACCGCAACCCGAACGTCG
>DAORUQ010000169.1:0-6410 GCA_035433265.1 Pseudomonadales bacterium
AGATTTCCGGAGGCGGCACGGTGGATACTGATGGAATTCGGCTTGATGGTCTTCATCGTCGGTGTCGGCTTGCAGGCCGGCGGCCAGATCGTGGAGACCTTCATGGACGCGGGGGCTACCCTGATCCTGGCCGCGGTACTGGCCGTCTCGCTGCCTCTGCTGCTCGGCTACGCATTCGGTCGCAAGGTGCTGCATCTGCATCCCGTGCTGCTCCTGGGAGCGCTGACCGGTGCCATGACCAGCGCGGCCGCGATGAGCCTGGTCAACCAGGAGGCGAAGAGCACGATGCCGGCGCTCGGTTATACGGGAACCTATGCGTTCGCCAATGTCATCCTGACGGTGGCCGGCACCCTGATCATGTTCGTGTGAGGCGGGTCGCGCCTCACGGCAGCGCGCTGCCGCCGCCCGGCAGGCGCAGCAACCACAGCCCGGCAGCGCCCAGGACAAGGAACAGCATGAGGTGCCCCCGGGCCCACCACCGGTAGCGCAGCCCGATGCGTTCGGGCAGTTCGTTGGCGAGCAGGAACAGCCGCCCGTCGCGCGGACGCTGCATCGTGTGCAGATCCCGGGCTGCGGGGGCAGCGGCGCGGCGCCGGCGCAGCTCGCGGCGCGCCTCGAGCCGCGCGAGCTCCCATTCGCGCAGGTCGAGCTGCCCGTCGCTGTCCAGGTCGAAGCGCGCGTGCAGTTCTGCGGGCCTGTTCTTCCACTCGGCCAGCAGATCCGCCATCGCGCGGTGTTCCTCGCGCGCTGTCACGGTGTCGGCTGCGGTGGTGGCGAAGGCACCGATGGCGTAGAGCGGGGTGTACGGGAGCAGCAGCCATTCGGTGTATTCGCGCTCGCCCTCGCGCCAGGTCTTCGTGTGTCCGGACAGCACTTCGGCGCCCTCGGGCATCACGAGACAGTGGCCCGTGTCGTCGATGAGCTGGAATGGCGCGACGCTGCGGCCCGAATCCACGGTCTCCCACTGGTCGCGGCTGTTCCTGCGGCGTATGCGCCAGGCATGCCAGCAGCAGGCGGTGGCGCTCAGCGGGCTCGCGAGCGCCGAGGCGGGCAGCGACTCGCAGCGGCCGAACAGTTCGACGTAGCCCTGCGCGGCCGAGGCGATGCGCGAGGTCGGCAGGTCGTGGATCTGGCGGTAGCGGCGGTAGTTCGCCATCCACGCGAAAAAGCTCACCGCGGCCATCGCGAACAGCGCCCAGGGCCAGGCCTCGGGGCGCTCGGAGTGCGCGGCGCCGGCGAGGATGAACAGATGCAGCGCGCCCGAGAGCCATGCAGGCCCGTGCAGCCGAGTTGCCCCGGGGCTCATGCGCGCGCGTCCGGGCTCAGGAACGGAACAGCGTGCCGAGGTCGACGTCGGCGGTTTCGGCGGCCGCGAACTCGAGCAGCTCCGCCGGCTTGAAGCCGAAGAAGCCCGCGAGCAGCGAGGCCGGGAACTGCTCGATGCGCACGTTGTTCACGTTGACCGACTCGTTGTAGAACTCGCGCCGGTCGGCGATGGCGTTCTCCAGCGCCGAGATGCGCGTCTGCAGCTGCTGGAAGGTCTGGTCGGTCTTCAGGTCGGGGTAGGCCTCGGCCACCGCGAAGAGCTGGCCGAGCGTGGCGCGCAGCCCGCCCTCGGCCTGCCCCAGCGAACCCACGCTGCCGGATTCGCGCGCCGTGGCCACCCGCGCCCGCGCCTCCATCACGCGCGTGAGCGTCTCCTGCTCGAACTTCATGTACTGCTTGCAGGTCTCGACCAGCTTCGGCAGCTCGTCGTGGCGCTGCTTCAGCAGCACATCGATGTTGGCCCACGCCCTGGACACGTTGTGCTTGAGCTGCACCAGGCCGTTGTAGAGCATCACGGCGTAAGCCGCGGCCACCAGCAGCACTGCCGGCACGATCATCATCATTGCACCCATGGTTGCCTCCGCAAGCGACGTTCATCCCTGTCCGATTCTAGACCGCCACGGCTGGAGCCAGCGCGGCGTCGAGCTGCGCGCGCTGCGCCGCCAGCGCCGCCGAGGCCGCGATCCCGCGCTGCTCACTCAGCACCTCGCGCAGCACCTGCCGATCGGTGAGCGGGTTGGCGAGCACGACGCGGAACACGTCGATCGCCTCGTCGCCGTAGCGCGCGAGCCCGAGCTGCGTGCGCGAGACGAAGGACTTGCCCGCGTCGCGCTGCAGACGCTGGATGTCGCGCGTGATCCAGTTCAGCAGCCCGTTGATTCGCGCTACCGTGCCCGCATCCGCGCCTGCGAGCGCCTGGCGCGCGGCGGCGGGCATGTAACGGTAGGTGAGGATGTTCAGCTCAGGCGCGCTGGTGAGCTCGAAGTCCGGCGTCGCGGCGATTTCATCGGCGAACCAGCGTGCCTTGTCGATGCCGCCGTCGATCAGCAGCTCGTAACCGCGGCGCCCGAGGATGCGCAGGCCCGAGTGCACCAGCATCGCCATGCCCGGGCGCGAGCCCTCCAGGGTCTTGCTGCCGAGATCGCGCGAACCCTCGCGGATGATGTAGCGCGCGTGGTGCTCGATGGCGTGCACGGCGGCGGGGTCGCGAAACAGTGCCATGCCCGCGCCCATCGGCACGTAGAGCTGCTTGTGCGCGTCCAGCGTGACGGAGTCCGCGAGCTCGATGCCGGCGAGCAGGTGGCGCCAGCGCGCGGAGAACAGCGTCGGCCCGCCCCAGGCCGCGTCGACGTGAAAATGCGCGCCGTGCTCGCGCGCGATCGCGGCCATCGAGGCGAGCGGATCGATATTGCCGGTTTCGGTGGTGCCGCCGATGCCGACCAGCGCGATGATCTTCGAGCGGCCCGCGCGCAGCTGGCGGCAGCGCGCCTCGAGCGCGCGCAGATCGATGCGGTTGCAGGCATCGACCTCGATCGCGTGCACCGACTTTCGCCCGATGCCGAGCACGTCGGCCGCCTTGTTCAGCGAGTAATGGCCCAGGCGCGATACCAGGATCGCGGCATCGTCGTAGCCGTGGTGGCGCAGCGCGCGGTGCATGCCCTCGTGGCCCACTCCCGCGAAGTCGCCGTCCGCGGGCAAGGCATTGTTGCGCGCCACCCACAGCGCGGTGAGATTGGCGATGGTGCCGCCGGAGCAGAAGGCGCCGAGCGCATGGCGGCTGTCCTGCAGGAACTGCGCGTAGAACGGCTCCTCGCGCGCGTAGACCAGGTGATGCAGCATGCCCAGCACCTGGCGCTCCAGCGGGGTGAAGGCCTTGGAGGTCTCGGTCTTCACGACGTTCTGGTTCAGCGCGATCATGATCTGCGCCAGCGGCAGCATGAAGTAGGGCAGCGCCGAGGTCATGTGACCGACGAAGGCGGGCGATGCCGTGTGCACCGACTCGGCGACAACCTTTTCGAGCAGGAAGTCTGCCTGCTCGCAGACGAAAATCGGCTGTTCGGGAATGCGTGCGTCGCGAAAATCCGCTTCGATGTCCGCCAGGCTGCGCTGCGTGGCGACGATGCGCGCGTTCAGGAAGCCGTGCAGGTTGCGCGCGATCTCGGCCTCGAGGCGGGCCAGCGTGGAGTCCGGCGCCTCGGGGACGGTGAAGATCCTCCGCAGGTTCTCCTCGGTCGCTTCCGCTGTCTTGTGCGCATCGCTCATGGCAGCCCTGATCCTCCCGCCGGGCGCGACCGGTCTGGCCGCCACAGCGCCCGATCATGGCGTGCGCGCCTGTGCGATGCAACGTTCGGCAGGCTGGCAACGGCACGGCTGTTCGGCCCTCGCGACGACACGGCGACAATTTCACACTGACGCCTGCGTTGCCGCGAACGCGGCGCCGTTATACTCGCAAGTTCAAATGTCAACGGTTCCAGTCCAATGCTACGGCGTACGCGCAAGGGTTTTCCTGTCGGCAGGGTGTTCGTGTTGGTGTCGGGTCTTGCCTGGGGCGCGGCGGTTGCGGCGGGGAGCCTGCGCGATTGTGCGGGCGTTGCCGAGGCCGCGGCGCGTCTGGCGTGCTTCGACCGGCTGGCGGCCGAGGCGGCAGCCACGCGCATCGACGAGGTGCCGGTCGCCGCGGCGAAGCCGGCCGCCACGGGTGGCGCGCTGCAATCGCGCTTTCGCAAGGAGTCGAACCTGCTGGAGAATCCCTTCGGCCTGACCGCGCACAAGCCGAACTACATGCTCCCGGTCACCTACAACAGCAAGATCCACGAAGAGCCCTGGACGTCCATCTACCCCGACGCGAACATGGACGATATCGAGGCGAAATTCCAGATCAGCTTCAAGGCGCAGCTGTGGGACATCAGTGAACGTTTCGGCCTTTGGGCGGCCTACACGCAGGAAAGCTGGTGGCAGGTCTACAACGACGAGGAGTCCGCGCCGTTCCGCGAAACCAACTATCAGCCCGAGATCTACCTGTCCTACGACACCCGGGCCGAGTTGTTCGGGTTCCGCGTGGCGCAGCTCAACCTCGGATTCAACCACCAGTCGAACGGCCGCAGCGCACTGCTCTCGCGCAGCTGGGACCGCATCGTCGCCGGGGCCCTGCTGGAGCGTGACAACCTCGCGATCTCGCCGCGCCTCTGGTACCGGCTGCCCGAGGACAAGGAAGACGACGACAACCCCGACACCGAGGACTACTACGGTTACGGGGATCTGCGCATCGCGTATCTCTGGCATGACCAGACCTTCTCGGCGCTGGCGCGCAACAATCTGCAGAGCGACGACAACCGCGGCGCGCTGCAGCTCGACTGGAGCTTTCCGCTCAACCGCCGCTTCAAGGGCTATGTGCAGTACTTCTACGGCTACGGCGAGAGCCTGATCGACTACGACGTGAAGACCAACCGTCTCGGCGTCGGCGTGATGCTGACCGACTGGCTGTAACGCCCCTGACCGGCCGCATCTGGCGCAGGCCGGCGAACCGTAGCTGCCCCGGCCGCTGTATGGATCCTGTCTCGCTTCGCGGGTGATGATTCAACGGCCAGGGCCACCGACGCCAGGGACAGGCGCCCGGAGTGCCCGAGCATGTAGTCTGGCCCGATCGTACAGGCCGGCAGTGCGTGTGCCTGATCCCTGGTTGCGGAGACTTCAGCGATGGCCAACACGTTCAGCGGCCAACTCGTGCTCGTGACGGGCGCCGGCTCCGGCATCGGCCTGGAGATCGCGCTCGCCTTCGCGCGCGCAGGTGCGCGGCTGGTCATCACCGACGTGAACACGAGCGCGCTGGAAGTCGCCGAGGCGGCCGTGACCGCGCTCGGCGCTCCCTGCATGGCGGCGCGCTGCGACGTCACCAGCGAGCAGGAGGTGCTTGCCCTCGCGGAACGGGTGAAGGCGCAGGCGGGGGTCCCGGAGATACTCGTCAACAATGCGGGCATCGGCTATTTCGGCCAGTTCCTCGATACGCCCCCCGCGGCGTGGCGTCGCGTGCTCGACGTGAACGTGATGGGCGTGGTGCACGGCATCCGCGCCTTCCTGCCCGCGATCCGCCAAGCCGGCGGCGAGCGCTGGCTCGTCAACGTCGCCTCCACGGCAGGCTTCGCGCCCGCGCCGTCGATGAGCGCCTATGCCGCGTCCAAGCACGCCGTGGTCGGGCTGTCCGAAGTGCTCGCGATGGAGCTCGACGGCAGCACGGTGCGCGTGATGGTGGTCTGTCCCGGCGTCATCAATACCCCGATAGTGGCGGGCAACGCGCAGCTGGCGCCCGAGATCCCGCGCAGCCAGATCGAGCGCCTGCAGGCGTATTACGTCGCGCACGGCTGCCCGCCGCGCGAAGTCGCCGACGCGCTGCTGCGGGCGCTGGCACGCGGCGAGCAGCTGCTGTTCGCCGGGCCGCTGGCGCGCTCGGCGTCGATCCTGATGCGGATCTCGCGGCGGCTGGCGCGGCGCGTGACGCTGCGCAAGGCGCACGATATGGGCTACCTGTGATGCCCGCAGCGTTCCCGCAGTTGCACGCCCGGGGATAAGGATCTCGGAATCGTCCTGTCGTTCATGGCTCCCGGGCAGCTGCGATCCGGGCGGCGCGAACTTCCACGCTCAGCTTCGGTATGTGCCCGTTGAACTTCGACCCGGCCTCGGCGCCGACGGCCTCGACCACGGGCGTGCCGAGGTCGATGCCGACGTCGGCCGTCTCGTCCGCGGAGAAGATCCCGCCCTGGGTTTGCTCGATCCGTCCCTCGGCGACCTTCTCGCCGTTGACGTAGAGCGTGCCCACGCCGCCCTTGCCGGGCCCGCCGCCGTCGTAGGCAAAGTCGAATTTCAGCGTCGCCTTGCCCGGCGCCAGCGGCTTGCTCGCCGCGATGCTGGTCTGCTCCAGGCCCAGGAAGTTGTAGTTGTAGGCCGGCACGCCGTCCTTGACGTACAGCGACCAGCCGCCGAAGCGGCCACCCTGCGCCAGGATGGTGCCGTTGGCGCCGCCCTGCGGCACTTCCAGTTCCGCCGTGATGGTCTTGGAACGGTTCTTCACGTTGACGAACACGCTCTCC
>DAORUQ010000170.1:0-6403 GCA_035433265.1 Pseudomonadales bacterium
GATCTGCGGCGCCAGCCAGTGCCGGGCGGTTGGTGAAAAGGGTGAGGCGGAAGCGCTCGCCAAGGTTCATCGGCTCGGTATCGTGTGCCCGGTGCTGAGGGCGGTGACAATAGCAAACGGCCGGCTCGCCTGTCTCCGGCGCTACGCTGCGCGGCCCGGCCTGCTCCGGCTGCGTCGGGAATCCGCGCGTGAGGCCGCGCGTTGCCATCCGCGTCCGACGCTTGCCGCAGGGCACCCCTGCGGCTAACCTTCGCGGCAGGACAACAGGCAACGCTGGCTCAACGAAAGGTATACAGGATGCGCAGAATGATCGCCGCCGGCGAGCGGCTGTTCCGGCCGCACCGCATGCGCTTGCTGATGGCGACGGCGCTGGTGCCGGCCGTGGTGTTGGTCGCCTGTTCCGGCCAGCCGCGCCAGCAGCAGGCCGAGGCGAAGACTCCCGACGAGCTGTATGCGGCCATGGAGCAGTCGCTGACGCGCTATCGCGACGGCGTGCAGGCACTGCGCGAAGGCGATAACGACACCGCGCGGCAACTCCTCACCAGCGCGGCGACCGAGCTGGCCACCGGTGGCGACGCCTGCGTCAGCACGCCGGGCTGCGAGCCGCAGCGCTTCATGTCGGCCTACGGCAACCTGCTGTCCCTGCGCAGCGCCGTGCTGACCAACGCGGCGGAGGGTTTCGCGCAAATCGAGCCGCGACCGCAGGTCGAGGCCGCGATGCTCTCCAGCGATGTGCCCGAGGCGCAGCGCTCGGTGAACCTGCTGCATGGCCATGATCTGGCGAAGATCATCAAGATCAACGGCCCGGTGAAGGCCGCGCTGCACGACTGGCTGACCTGGATGCGGCCCAACCTCATCGACGCCTACGAGAACTATGAATACATGCGTCACCTGATGTGGCCGGCCTACGAAGAGGCCGGCCTGCCGGAGGCGCTGCTGTTCGGGATCATGGCCAAGGAGTCCGGCGGCAAGGTGCACGCGGTGTCGCAATCCGGTGCCGCGGGTCCGTTGCAGTTCATGTACCACACGGGGCTGCGTTTCGGGCTGAACAACCAGAACGGCTTCGACACGCGCTACGATCCGGCGGCTGCGGCGCGCGCCAACGTGGCGTACCTGAACGAGCAGTTCCGCCATCTCAATAACAATCTCGAAATGGCGCTCGCGGCCTACAACGGCGGGGAAGGCCGGATGCGGCGCCTGGCGCAGAGCTCGCGCAGCAAGAACTACTGGTCCGGCGAGATCCAGGGAAAGCTCCCGCGCGAGACGCAGGAGTACGTGCCCTACGTGCTGGCGGCGGCGTGGTTGTTCCTGCACCCGGAGGACTACGGGCTGGAGTTCCCGCGGGTCGATGCCTCGCCGGGCCAGGTGCAGCTGGTGAAGGCGATGACGCTGAGCGAGCTCACCGTCTGCCTTGGCCAGGCCGGCAGCCGCGACGGCTGGTTCCGCACCCTGCGCAACCTCAATCCGCGCGTCGATCCCAACAAGCGCCTGCCCGCAGGCTCCAGCGTGGCGATGCCGGCCCCGCTGGCCGAGGTCTACCGCAGCCAGTGCGTCGACGGCCGCATGGCGGAGCTCGCCATGTTGTTGCAGGACGCGCGCCAGCCCGGCGGCGTGGCCAACGGTGGCGGCAAGCGCTACGTGGTGAAGCGCGGCGATACGCTGGCGAGCATCGCGCGCAAGCAGGGCTGCGACAGCCCGCAGGCGCTGGCGCGCGCCAACCGGATCGCCGCGCCGCGCTACACGATCAAGCCGGCGCAGGAGCTCACGCTGCTGGGCTGCAACGGCTGAAGCCCGCTCCCTGCGCGGGTCAGGGTTCGTCGCGCCGTTGCGGCTGCCCGTAACCGGCGAATCGTCCGATCACCTCGCGCATCTGCGCGCCGTCGAGCAGGCGCGGCTCGCCGATCGCGAGCGCTGCGCCATACTGCGCCGCGAGCTCCTCCACCTCGATCGCCAGCGCCAGCGCCGATTCAAGCGAGTCGCCGATAGCGATCTGGCCGTGGTTGCCGAGCAGGCAGGCGCGACGTTCGCGCAGGGCCGCCACGGCTTGTTCGGCCAGTGCCTGCGAGCCGAACAGCGCATAGGGCGAACAGCGGATCGAGTCGCCGCCGGCCACGGCCACCATGTAGTGGAACGCCGGGATGTCGCGCCCGCAGCAGGCGAGCGCGGTGGCGTGGCGCGAGTGGCAATGCACGATCGCCTGCGCGTCGGGGCGCGCGCGGTAGATCGCCGCATGCATCGGCCATTCGCTGGACGGGCGCAGCGTCCCGGCGAGCACGCGGCCCCCCGGATCGATCTCGACCGCATCGTCGGCGTGCATGCGTTGCGGCGCCATTCCCGTCGGCGTGATCCAGAAACCCTTCGCACTGCGAACGGAAGCGTTGCCCGAGCTGCCCTGCGACAGCCCGGCCGCCGCGATGCGCTGCATGCATGCCAGGAGCGCGGCGCCCGGGTTGGTGACTGCGTGTGCGTGCATCGGATGCCCTGCTGACCGCTGGATGGGTGGATGCTAACATCCCCGGGCCGGCTTCATCACGACGCGAGCGGCGCCGGATCCGGCACACAACAACAACAGCGATTCGCAAGGGGTATGCATGGCAACCATGGTCCGGCCGCTGGCCGCTTTCGTTCGCGCCGCAGGCGCGCTTTGCGCCGGCGCAGCCGTGCTGGGCACGGTGGCGCCGGTGGCGCTGGCGCAACCGCCGGTCTCGCGCGTGGAGCTCGAGGAGATCGTCGTGACGGCACAGAAGCGCGAGCAGGAATCGCTGGATGTGCCGGTGGCCGTGGGTACCTTCACGTCCAGGGACATCCTGAACACCGGCGCGCTGACCCTGCAGCAGATCGACGATTTCATCCCGGGTTTCGAGGCTGACGGCGAGACCTTCACGCAGCAGAGCTACAACGTGCGTGGCATCTCGAGCCCGAACATCTCCACCGGAGGCGATCCCTCGGTCGCAACCTTCTACGACGAGGTCTACCTGCCGCGTGCCGCCACCACGATGGCTTTCGCCGACATGGAGCGCGTCGAGGTGCTGATGGGGCCGCAGGGCACGCTGTTCGGGCGCAATGCCGCGGTCGGCGTGATCAACATGGTGCCGCGCGCGCCGGCGGATGAATTCGAGGCCTTCGTGAACGTGCGCGGCGGCAATTACAACCTGCTGCGCGTCGAGGGCATGGTGAACGTGCCGGTGAGCGATACGTTTGCCCTGCGCGCCAACGTGCTCTCGAACGAGCGCGACGGCATTGCCCGCAACGTGGGACCCTCGTCCGCGCAGGCGGCCGATCGCGACAACCAGGCGGCACGCATCGCGGCCGCCTGGGACGCGACGGACGCGACCCGCGCCTACCTGGCCTACGACTGGGACCGCTTCGACCAGTCGCCGACGATGGCCATCGGCATCAGTCCCTACGCCTATGGCACGGATCCGTTCGCGGGCAGGTACGAGAACGACGTGCGCGAGGCCGAGGAGACCCGCGACATGTACGGCGTGACGGGCAAGTTGTTCCACGATTTCAGCGAGGCGTGGAGCGGCAAGCTGATCCTGAGCTACCGCGAGTGGGAAACGACGAACCGCGAGGACGAGGACGGTACCGCGGATGCGACCCGCTACTTCGACACCAACAACCGCGAGGATTCCGACATCTTCTACTCGGAGATGCAGTTCAATTTCGCCAACGATCGCATCGACGCGGTGTTCGGCGCGAACTACAGCCGCGAGAACACCTTCCAGAGCACCGATGCGAATGCGCTGGGCGATTCGATCACGCGCCTGGTGACGAACCAGCTGAACAGCGACCTCGGACTGGGCCTGGATCACCTGTGGAACCCCGAGGAGTTCGCCTCCGCGCTGAACCTGTTCGGCATTCCGGTCACCGGCGCCGAGGTCGCGGCGACCGGCGACTTCTGGTACGACACCGTCGCCGGCGCGCTGAACGAGCCGATGATCTTCGGCCCCTCCTTCCGCGGCGTGGAATGGACCGAGGCGATCCAGAACGAGGGGGACTTCACCAACTGGGGCGTCTACGGTGACGTCGCCTACCACCTGAGCGAGCGGCTCGACGTGATCGGAGGTTTGCGCTATAGCGAGGACGAGAAGGAGTTCTCGTGGCTGTTTCCGCCGACCAGCTTCGCGGCGCTGCGCCCCGGTGTGAGCAACCAGATCTTCATGCTCGATCCGCAGTATGCCTCGGCATACACCACGCCGCTCGAGAGCAGTGACAGCTGGAGCCAGGTCACGGGGCGCGCGGTCGTGCAGTACTTCCTCAGCGAGGATTTCATGGGCTACCTGAGCTACTCGACCGGCTACAAGTCGGGCGGCTTCGATTCGCTGACGATTTCGAGCGCAGCGGAGCCGCTGGAACCCGAGGAATCGGAGATGGTCGAGATCGGGCTGAAGGGCGACCTGCTCGAGGGCCGCTTGCGCGCGCAGGTTGCGCTGTTCAACCTGCAGGTCGACGGACGCCAGACCACGGTCGATTCGCGCCAGCCCGGCACGCCCAACGCGATACCCACGGTGATCAACATCGACAACGAGAACGAGGGCCTCGAGCTCACGCTCGACTGGATGGTCACGGACTCGCTGAAGCTCGGCGGCCTGACGACCGTGCGCAACGAGGATTCGACCTCGGGCACGTTCTACAACTCCGATGCCGAGCTCACCGACATGAACAACTCGGGCGACACCGCGACGACCTACACCCTGAGGCTCGACTGGTCCCTCGAGGTCCCGGGCGGCGAGCTCCTGGTGCATGCCGACTACGTGTACGAGGAAAATACCATCGACGAGAACGCCCCGAACTTCTTCGAGGAACTGCGCGACCTGCCGCGTTATTTCGACGACTCCGAGATGCTGAACGCACGGCTGGCGTGGATCAGCGGCGACGGGCATTACGAGATCGCGCTCTGGGGCAAGAACCTGCTCGACAAGGAGTTGATCCAGGGCGTGCGCACCATCACGCGCTCGAGCTTCGGTACCACCTTCGTCGGCATCGAGGATCCGCTGACCTGGGGCCTCGAAGGCCGGTACACCTGGTAGGGCGCATGAACCAGGCCCAGAGCAGCACCCTGTCGCCCGCCGCGCGTCGCGTGGCGCGCACCATTCTGAACGGCTTCGAGTCCTACTTCGCCGAATACCAGAACATCACGCTGGGCGCGAAGCGGCGTTTCGAGACCGCGAACTGGCAGGGCGTGCACGAGGCCAGCACCGAGCGCATCGACCTCTACAAGAGCAAGATCAGTCGCGTGGTGCGCCTGGTGCGCGAGGTGACCAGCCAGGACCTGTCCAGGCTCGAGCTCTGGCACGAGGCGCGCTCCGCCTATGCGCAGCTGGTCAGCAGTCATTCCAATTACGAGATCGCCGAGACCTTCTTCAACAGCATCTATTGCAGGATCCACGACCACTCGCCGATCCACGACCGCTACATCTTCGTGAAGCCCTCGCGCGCGCTCGAGGACAAGCCGCTGCCCGACTACAGCATCTACGTGCGCTACGAGATGGCCGGCGGGCTCGTCGACCTGGTGTCGCGCATCCTCGACGACTTCGCGTTCACGGTGCCCTGGGAGGACAAGCGGCGCGACGTCATGTCCATCGTGAACCTGCTGCAGGATCAGCTGCTGCCCGGACTGGACTGCCCGCTCGAAGGGCTTCGCGTCGAGATGCTGGAGTCGGTGTTCTACCGCAACAAGGCCGCGTACCTCGTGGGGCGCGTGAGCCACGCCGGCGGCGTGATCCCGGTGATACTGCCCTGCCTCAACAACGAGAAGGGCGGCATCTACGTCGACACGGTGATCCACGACCAGGATGGCGCCAGCATCATCTTCAGTTTCACGCGCTCGTACTTCATGGTCGACGCGCCGATCCCCTCGCGTTACGTGCGCTTCCTGCTGTCGCTGATGCCGCAAAAGGGCGTCGCGGAACTGTACAACTCGATCGGCTTCAACAAGCATGGCAAGACCGAGTTCTACCGCGACATGATCCGCCACATGAAGGCGAGCGAGGATCTGTGCGTGATCGCGCCCGGCATAAAGGGCATGGTGATGACGGTGTTCACGCTGCCCTCCTACGGCGTGGTGTTCAAGGTAATCAAGGACCGCTTCGACCCGCCCAAGCAGGTCACCGAGGAGATCGTGCGCGAGAAGTACCGCTTCGTTTCGCGCGCCGATCGCGCCGGGCGCATGGCCGACACGCAGGAGTACAAGAACTTCATCTTCTACCGTAACCGGTTCAGCCAGGAGCTGATAGATGAGTTGCAGCGCGTCGCGCCGTCGAAACTGTGGATGGACGAGAAGTGGATCATCATCCGCCACCTCTACGTCGAGCGGCGCATGGTGCCGCTGAACCTCTACCTGCGCGATGCCGGCGAGGCGGAGGTCTACGACGCGATGGACGAGTACGGCAACGCGATC
>DAORUQ010000171.1:0-6367 GCA_035433265.1 Pseudomonadales bacterium
CGAGATCCGCTCCTGCACCGCCGCGCCGTCCAGCGCTTCGATCGGCAGCCTCATTGCCGCCGCCTCTCGCAGCAGCTCGGGATCGGCGAGCGTTCCGAGATACGCCTCGCGCAGCACCGCCAGCCGCCCGGGCGGCACGCCCGGCGGCGCGACAGTCAGCCGGCCGAGCGAAGCCTGCGCGGCGACGAGCTCGACGAGGCGCTGCGCCTCGGGCGCGGGCAGCAGGCTGCCGAGCTCGGGTAGCGCCGCGAGCTCGGCGGGCCCCGCGCCGATGCGGAACAGGATGCGGCCATGCCCCTGCTCCACGAAATCGCGCAGCGCGCTGTGGTAGCCGAGCAGGCCGTCGATGTCGCCGCGCATCACCGCGAGCTCGCCCTCGGTGCCCACGAAGCCGTGCACCGGCGTGGCATCCAGGCCGAGCAGCCGGATCACCATGCCGGTCTCATAGCTGGAGGCACTCGACTTGCCCGACGTGGCCAGGTGCAGCGTGCGCCCGCCCCGGCGCAGCTGCTCGACGGAGGCGATGCCGGTGTGCGCGCCGACGACGAAGACGCGCGCATCGCTGGCCGCCTTGCCGATCCAGCTCAGCTCGCGCAGGTCGCGGTTCATGCCCTCGGTCCGGTTGATCTGGGCGTAGACGAGACCGGAATTGAAGGTCCCCAGCGTCAATCCGTCGGGCGGCGCGGCGAACAGCTGCTGCACGCCGATCAGGTGGCTGGCGCCGGGCACGTTGCGCACCTCCACCGCTTTCACCGGCAGGTGCTTGGGCAGGTGCCGCGCAATCAGCCGCGCGTAGGTGTCGTAGCCGCCGCCCGGCTTGGTCGGCACGATGTAGGTCAGGCGCTTGTCGCGAAAGAATTCCGCCGCATCGGAAGCGGCCATTGCGCCGCTCGCGCCGAGCATCGCGCACGCGGCGAACAGCCAGCCCAGCAGCGACGCCCGGCGCGCGCGACCGGAGCAACCGAGAACAGGATCCATCGAATGCTCGCCCCTCATGCCCGGTGCGCCTGCGCCGGCGAGGCGAGCAGGGTCTGCTCGCCCTGCATCCGCGCCACCACGAGCGCCGTCGCGCCGTCGCCCAGCACGTTGACGCTGGTGCGCAGCATGTCGAGCACGCGATCGAACACGAACAGCACGCCCATCGCCTCCACCGGTATGCCGACCGCCGTGAGGATCATGCCTATCGCCACCATCGAGGCCGACGGCACGCCGGCAACGCCGATCGAGGTGATCAGCGCGCTCACCACGATCAGGAACTGCGTGGCAAAGCCGAGCTCCACCCCGTAGGCCTGGGCGAGGAACATCACCGCCATGCATTCGTAGAGCGCCGTGCCGTTCATGTTCACGGTCGCACCCAGCGGCAGCACGAAGCTCGAGATGCGGTTCGAGATGCCGGCATTCTTCTCCATGCAGTCCAGCGTGACCGGCAGCGTGCCAGAGGACGAGGCGGTGGAAAACGCCGTGAGCAGCGCCGGCGACATCGCGCGGTACAAGCGCCATGGGTTCACCCGCGCCAGCAGCCAGACCAGCAGCGGCATCACCAGCAGCGCGTGCGTCAGCAGCGCCGCCACCACCGTGAGCGCGAACACGCCGAGCGGGCGCACTGCATCGAAGCCCGTTTCCGCGACGACCGAAGCCACCAGCCCGAACACGCCGATCGGGGCGAAGCGCATGATGAGCTCGGTGATCTTCATCATCACCGCGAACACCGCGTTCCAGAAATTGAACAGCGGCTCGGCGTGCTCGTCGCCGACGCGCGCGATGAAGAAGCCGAACAGCAGCGCGAAGAAGATCAATGCCAGCAGATCGCCGTTGCTGGAGGCCGTGGCGACCACGTTCTCTGGCACCATGCGCTCGAACATCTTCACCAGTTCGCCGAAGCCGCCGCTGGACTCGAGGTTCTGCCGCACATCCTGCGCGCCGGCCTGCAGCGCGAGCTGCGCGCCGACCGGCGCTCCATTCTCGAAACCCGGTCGCACCGTGTTCACGAAGGCCAGCCCGACCAGCACCGCGAGCAGCCCCGTGACCAGGTACAGGCCGATCGTCTTCGCGCCCAGCCTGCCGAGGTCCTCGGCGCGCCCGATGCCGGTGATGCCGACCACGATCGAGGAAAAGATCAGCGGCACGATGATCATCTTCAAGGCCTTGATGAAGATCGTGCCGATGAATTCGTAGACGCCGTGGAAGGTGAGCGACCCGATTCCCGCCTCGGTGCCGCTCAGCGAACCGGCGATGGCGGCCAGCACGATGGCGATCAGGATCTGCCAGTGCAGCGCGATGTTCTTCATGCATGCTTCCCCTTTGAGCGCCATAAGCATACACAAGGGCCTGCGACGCGACGAACCCGCGTCGGCTTGATCAATCGGGATTGACAGATCCGGAGCCTTTCCATAGTTTTCGGTCACATGACGAAATGCAGGGGGCAACAGGCATGACAACGCGCAGCTTCAGCATTATCACGGGCACTCTCGTGGCACTGCAGGCCGGGGCGCTCTGGTTGGCGGGCACGCAAACGGCCGCGGCGATGCCTGAGTTCGCGCGCCGCTACAACATGAGCTGCGCCGCCTGCCATGCCGCCTTCCCGCGCCTGAACAAGTTCGGCGAGGAGTTCGCCGCCAACAACATGCGCCTGCCGCACTGGAAGGACAGCACCGTCAAGACCGGCGACAGCCGCCTCGCGCTGCCGGCCTATCCGCCGCTCGCGGTGCGCGCGCAGGCCTACGCGCAGGCGCGCGACGGCGAGTCCGTGGACCCGATCACCGGCGCGACCGACTCGGCCACCACCGACTTCCAGTCGCCCTACCTTGTGAAGCTGCTCTCGAGCGCGCCGCTCAGCGACAACATCACTTACTACTTCTACGCCATTCTCGCCGAGAAGGGCACCAACGGCGAGGCGCTGGTCGAGGATGCCTGGTTCCGCCACGCCGACATCTTCGGCACCGGCATCGGCATGCAGCTGGGGCAGTTCCAGCTCTCCGACCTGATGTTTCCGCGCGAGGTGCGGCTCAGCTTCCAGGACTTCATGCCCTACCGCATGGCCGGTATCACCTACGACCGCGGCGTGCTGTTCGACCGCGACCTCGGCCCGCTCGAGCTCGCGCTCGGTCTCAGCAACGGCAATGGCATCGAGGACAACCTGAACATCAACAGTCCCGGCTACCGCCGCCCGGACAAGATGTTCGACAATGACAGCTCGAAGTCGGTGTTCGGTCGTGTCGGTACCGAGCTCGGACCGGTGGCCGCAGGGGTGTTCGGCCTGAGCGCCGAACAGCCCAGCGTGGCAACAGGCAACGCCGGAACGATCAGCGGCGATCGCGACACCGACAAGCGTGTCGTGGGCCTCGATCTCTCCGGGGATTTCGGCGGCAAGACGTACTGGTACGCCCAGTACCTGTGGAATTCCTGGGACGGCTTCCTCGACGCAGACCCCGGCGAGGACTACCGCTGGGACGGTGGCTTCGCCGGCGTCGACTACATCCCCAACGAGCGCTGGGCGTTCTCGCTGCTCTACAACTATGCCGATGCCGGCGATCTCGCCGATACCGACACCATCTACGAAGGCATCGACATCAACAGCCTCAGCTTCACGACCTCGTACTACTTCATGCGCAATGTGAAGGGCGTGATCGAGCTCAACTACGACTTCCTCGATCAGATCGATAAGGACGGCGAATTCTGGACCGGTCACCTGAACAAGGAGAACTACATCCTGTTCGGCTTCGACACCGCGTTCTGAGATGCATCGCCCCCCTTGCGCCGCGCGGCTGCGCGCCGGCGTCGCCGGCCTGCTCGGCGCGCTGCTCGCGCTG
Source organism: Pseudomonadales bacterium (assembly GCA_035433265.1). Classification (GTDB taxonomy): domain Bacteria; phylum Pseudomonadota; class Gammaproteobacteria; order Pseudomonadales; family UBA5518; genus UBA5518. Next base: position 3,810 of record DAORUQ010000171.1, read on the forward strand.
CCCGCCCCGGCGCAACAGCCGAGCCTGCAGCAGCTGCGCATCGAATCCGATCCCCCCGGCGCCGAAGTGCTGCTGATCGGAGGCAGTGCCGGGCACACGCCGCTCAGTGTGGGCGAGCGCGCGATCTACCCCAACGACTACAGCGACGAGCAGGCGCCGCTGTACGGCCTGGTGACGCTGCGCCGTGCCGGCTGTGCCACCCATGTGCAGCGCGTCACGCTCGAGGACATCGAGCGCGGCATGCATGTGACGTTGGACTGCGACCCTGCAGTCGCCACATCGGCGCCCGACGGCCAGGCGTCACCGGTGGCGACGGGCAAAGCCGGTCCGGTGCACGCCACTGCTCCCGTCGCCAGCGAATCGGTTTCCCAGCGTCGACTGAGACAGCTGCAGGTGCTGCAGGAACTGCTCGACGAGGGATTGCTCAGCGCCGCGGAGGAACAGCGAATCCGGCGCGAGTTGCTGCGATCGCCATAGCGCTCACAGCAACTGACGACTCTGCTCGACCAGTCCGCCGAGTTCACGGCGCAACTCAGCCCACACCTGCAGTTCCGGACCGTTCCCGGGCGGAATCGTCGCGACGATGACATCGATCGTCGCATCCACCAGGCCCGCGTACCATTCGGGTGGCACACGGAGCGTGTCGTTGTGATGCAACACGGACCCGCCGAGCATGATCTCGATCTCGCCCGGCGATTCGAACCAGTACATCAGGCAGTACAGAGCCCGCTCGACCATTTCGCCCTCGAGCTGCGCGTGGTTTCCCGGCCAGAGCCTCTCGAACGCTTCCATGGCAGCCGGGAAGCGTCCGTAATACCGCGCCATCGTGGGCCGGGTGATATCGCCGACATGCTCGACCACTCGTTCCAGGCTTTGTTCGAGCAGCCGCTTTTTTTCCTCGACCTGCATGACCGCCCTCCTCGTACCGGGTGATGTGGACGTGCCCGATGGTATCTGCCGGCGCCCGGCCGATCGTCACGTCGTGCCGGGCGCCGTGCCTGCACAGCCGAATATCCTGCGCAGGAACCCGATCCGGCTCTGCATTGCCGCCTTCGAGACCTCGCTGTCCGCTGCCAGCAGATCGAAACCGTGCACCGCGCCCTTGATGTCGTTCCGCGCCACCTCGACCCCGCTGGCGATCAGGGCCTCGGCATAGGCGTGGCCCTGGTCGTGCAACATGTCGAATTCCGCCGTCTCGACGTAGGCCGGGGCAAGGCCGGCCAATTCGCCATGGATGGGCGATGCGTAACGCGGTACGCCGGCCGCCAACGGATCCCTGAAATACACCTCCCATAGTGACGCAAGCGATGCCGCCTTGAATGGCGGCACATCGACGAAGGCCGAGGTCGAGGGCCGCGTGCATGCCACGTCGGCGACCGGGTAGATCAGCATCTGCCCACACAACTCGATACCGTCCTCGTGCCGCGCCCTTTGCGCCACCGCGGCGGCCAGTGCGCCGCCTGCGCTGTCGCCGCCCACCGCCACCCGCCGCGCATCGATGCCGAGTGTCCCGGCATTGGCCAAAGCCCAGCGCAAAGCCGCGTGGCAATCGTCGAATCCCGCCGGAAACGGGTGCACGGGTGCGAGCCGGTATTCGACGAAGATCACGCAGCAGCCCGCTTCGCGCGCGTAGCGCACGGCATTCTCGAGATGCTGCGGCGCATGCTTCATCACGAATGCGCCGCCGTGATAGTAGATCAGTGCCGGGCACGGGACGGACGGGTGCTCCGGCCGGATGATCTGCACCGGGATGCGGTGGCCGTCGGGACCATCGATCCGCTCGCGCGACACGATCGCCTTGTACTTGCGGCGATGCAGCGCGTTCACGGCGGCCAGCAGATTGCGCATCAGAGCCAGCGCCCAGCGTTTCAGCGAGAGCGTGCGCGCCTTGATCGACTGGAAATCGGGGTGGATGTCGAAGGGGTTGTTCACTTGCCGTTACCGTGATGAATGTAGGTCGGCATTCATGCCGACGGGTGCCCATGCCTGCTCAGCATGCGATCCAGACTGCCACCAAAGTCCTGCGTCTGCCACAGGTGCAGGAACACCGTGAAGATGTGCAACTGGTTGCGTGCGGTCTCGCTCCTGCGAAAGACCGGATCGCGCGGCCCGGACGCGCCGGCCGCTTCCGGAAGGCGGAACAGGATCCGCGCCGGCGCCTCCAGCATCCACGCGAGACCCATCGTCGCGACATACAACTGCAGGTGGAGCTTGAGTTCCTCCACATCCAGGCGCGGTCCGCCGTGCGCGTGGAACTCGCGCGCGAACAGCTCCAGGAACTCCTGCAGGTGCCGATCCCAGACCTCGGGAGTGGCCCCGCTCAGGCTCCCCCACAGCGCGTAGGCCACGTTCATCTGCCTGACCCGCCCCCAGTCGATCAGCCCGCACTGCAGCGCGCCCGCCGCATCGCGCCAGAACCATGCGTTGTCGATATGGGCGTTCCAGTGGCACAGCGCGACGAGGTCGCGATTGCCCTGCAGGAAGCGCTTGATCACCGCTTCGTGCGCGAGGAAGCGGCAGGCGTCGTGTTCCAGCCTCGCCAGGAAACCGGGCGCGCG
>DAORUQ010000172.1:0-6343 GCA_035433265.1 Pseudomonadales bacterium
GACCGCGAAGGCGTGCAGTGCGAGCGAGGGATTCAGCGTCGTCACCGCACTCAGCGCATGCAGCAGGAAAGCCGCAGTGATCAGCGCGAAGGCCCCGTGCAGGCTCCACAGCAGCGGCCGGCTCCAGATTCCGGGCGTGTACCAGAACGCCAGCCGCGTGGCGTTGACCAGGAACATCAGCGCGCTCGCGCCGGCGGCGATGCCGTGACGCTGCAGGAAGACCTCGGCGATCCAGAACACCACCAGCAGCACCAGGCTCGACATGTCGAGCCACAGCGAATTACGCAGTATCACCTTGGGCTCGACGCCGCTTGCCGTGAACAGCGGGACCAGGCGCCGGGCCATCGTCAGGATCAGCGCGATCACCACGTAGAACGCGCCGTACAGGCTCCAGCGCACCCCCTCGTCGAGCAGGCCGAACGCGCCGGCGTAGAACAGCGCGTTGCCGATGCCCAGCAGCACCAGCTTCGACAGCACCGCCATCTGCCGCCACTGGCGCGCGCGCACGATCGGCACCGCGCACGCGGCGATCAGCAGCGCGGCGAACAGCAGGTCCGCGGCGGCCGCGATGGCAATGAACGTGGTGCCGGCGAGCAGCGCGAGGCGCGCCACCGCCCAGCAGGCGAACAGCAGTGCCAGCGGCGTGCGCTGCAGCGTCTGGATCCCGGTCCAGTTGCGGATGGCGGTCAGCAGGAAGCCCGCGATCACGGCCATGGTGTAGCCGTAGATCATCTCGTGCGCATGCCACTGGCTGGCGCTGATGCCCTGCATCGCGGGCTGGTACCACGCGGCGTAGATCGTCAGCCATGCGGCCATCGACAGCGAGGCGAAAACGCCGGCGCCGAGGAAGAAGGGGCGAAAACCCAGGTTGAACAGTGCGGTCATGCGGTGCCTTCCTGCAGCTATCGTGATTGCCCCCGTGGGTCCGAATTTATTCGGACGATTGTCCGGCTGAAGCCGGACCCACGGGTCGGACCCACGGGTCAGTCGAGCGCGAACGTCACGCGGGCCGAGACGCTGCGCCCCGGCGCCAGCAGGTTCTCGGCCGAGGTCGAGTAGGTCGCGTCGCCCAGGTTCTCGAGTTCCACGACGAGGCCGAGGCGTTGCGCCTCGCCGAACCGCAGGCCGCCGCTCAGGTTGAGCGTGAGCCAGGCGTCGTCCTCGTCGAGCGTCGACAGCCCGCTGCTCGATGGCTCCTCGCGCTTCGAGGCGCTCTCGCCGCGCAGCCCGAGGTCGAGCCAGCCGTCCATGGCTGTGGCGAACAGCGGCTCCCACGTCACGCCGAGCGTGCCGCTCAGGCTCGGGGTTCCCGAGTCCTCGGTCACGAAGTTCTCGTAGCGGTTCTCGCGCTTCATCCAGGTGAGGCTCGCGTACGGGCGCCAGCGCAGATCGCCTTCGGCGCGCGCGGTGTAGAGCTCCAGGCCCTGGGCGTCGGACTCGCCGATGTTCACGTAGATCTTGTCGCGTGCCGACAGGCAGCCGTCGGTCGGTGTGCAGAAGACGTGGTCGATGTAGTCCTCGGACGCGGTGCGGAACACGCCGGCGTCGAACACCCAGCCCGCCGCGCGCAGGCGCAGCCCGCCTTCCCACGACAGCGCGGTCTCGGGGTCCAGATCGGGGTTCGGGTTCACGAAGCGCGAGGCCGCGTAGGCGCCGATCGCGAACTGCAGCAGCGAGGGGTAGACGTAACCCTGCGCGACATTTGCGCGCAGCACCACGTTATCCGCGAGCTCGTGGTTCAGCCCGAGGCTCGTGATCAACTGCGCGTCGTCCTGCGTCGATGGCGCCAGTCCCGCGCGGTTCGTCTCCTCGAGCCGGCCCTCTACCCGGTACTGGCGCGCGCCTAGCGTGAGCGTCGTGCGCTCGGCCAGCCGCCATTCGTCCTGCGCGAACAGCGCCACCGTCTCGATCGCCGCCTCGTCGTGGATATTCTCGGGCCGCCCCGTGATGCCGTTGGTCACGGTGTCGACGTGGCGCTCCTGGTTCACGCGCTCCTCGGTGTACTGCAACCCGCTGACGATGTAGTGGTCGGCATGCGGCGTCCAGTCGAGCTGCAGCACGCCGTCGTCCACCTCGAGGCTCGCATCGCTGAAGACGCTGCGCTCGGTCGCGACGGGCCTCGCGCCCGGGACCAGCGTGGCGCTGAAGGTATCGAACCGGCGCTGGTTCCACTGGCGATGGACGTTCGCCTTGATCACGGGCAGGAAACTCGCGACCTCGTGCCATTCGTAGAACAGCGCGAGCTTCTCGCGGTCGCGCTGCGGCACGTCGATGCGAAAGTCGGTGAGCGGGAAGGCGGTGCGCTCCTCTTCCTCCACGAAGACCCCGGTCGCCGATTCGTAGCGGTCGTAGGCGAGCTCGAGGCGCTGCGTGCCGAAATCCCGTCCCGCCCAGGCGTAGGCGCTGCGGTTGTCGAAGGCGGTATTCTCGATCTTGCCCTGTGGCGTATAGCGCTTGCCGTGCTCGCTGTCGGCCGCGGCCACGCGGTACTCGAGGCCGCCGGCATCGCCGTAGAAGCTCGCGAAGCGCTCCTCGCCGCGCGTCGCGGAGTTCCAGCCGCTGCTCGCCTCCAGTTGCAGCGGCTCGGTGCCGCCCTTGCGCGTGATGAAGTTCACCACGCCGCTCAGCGCGCGCGGCCCGTACAGCACCGAACCCGAGCCGCGCACCACCTCGATGCGTTCCACCATCGCCGGGTTCAGGCTGAGCGGCGTGCCGACCTCCCAGTGGTCGGTGATCTCCTGGCCGTCGATGAGTATCGCGGTGCGGCGCGATTCCTCGCCGCGGATGCGCACGCGCTTCAGGCCCGGCTGCCCGGAGTCGGCGACCTGCACGCCGGGCATGCTGCGCATGGCGTCGGCGAGCCCGTAAGCGGTGGAACGTGCGAGCTGCTCGCGATCGATCACGCCGATGGTCTCGCTGGCGTCGAGCACGATGCGCGGCGCGCGGCGCGCGGTGACCACGATCTCCTCCAGCAGCGTCCCGTCGCAGGCCGTTCCCGCACACGGCGCCGCGAGGGCCGGGGTCGCGCAGGCGCCGACCGTGGCGAGCGCGCAGGCCAGTGGCTTCAGGATTCGCATCGCAGGGCTTCCTGTATCTGCGCTCGCATCGTGTCGTCGCGGCCCGTCGCATTTTCGTCGAGCGCCCGCGCGGCGCGGGCATAGTCGGGACAGTGCGGGGTCTCCCGGTCGCCGGGAGCGTTGTGGATAGCCGCGCACAGGCGCAGGCCCGCATGCCAGCGCGTGATGCGCGCTTGCGTGTCCTCGTGCGTCGGCGCGGGCGGGGCATCGGGCGCCGATACCGTGCCGGCTGCCAGCAACTCGCGTCGCAGCCGCGCGCAGTCGACGCCCCAGTGCTGCTCGAGCTGCTCGGGCGCGACCGGTGGGCGCTCGTTGACCATGTCCGCGTCGGCGGCGAACGCGCCGCCGCTCATGGCCAGCAGCGCCAGCGCAAGGCGTGCCACGGCGACGGCGGTCGATCCTCGGCTCAAGATGCATTTCCCGTCGGGTGGTTGTATACACCGCGCATGATCCGCTGATTCGGGCAACGAATCCAGTTGGCTGGCGCGCGGCGCCTTATGGCGTATGATCGTCCGCGTATGAATCGCATCGATCCGCGCCGCCTTTTCCGTCGGGCTGCCGCCCTGTTTGCGGCAGTGATGGTCTGCCTGTCGCTCGATGCGGCCCCCGCCAGCCGGCTCGAAACCCTCGATACCGCTGCCGTGCGCAAGGTCTTTGCCGGAGCCGATCGCCTCGGCGCGCCGCTCGACGTCGCGCCGGTGCGCGCGGTATTCGCGGGCGGCGAGTTCCAGGGCTGGGTGTTCCTCAGCGACGACGTGCACCCGGTGCCGGCGTATTCGGGCAAGCCGATCACGGTGCTGGTCGGGCTGCGGCCCGATGCGCGCATCGCCGGCGCGAGCATCATGGCGCACGAGGAGCCGATCCTGGTGATCGGCGTCAGCGACGCCGACCTGCAGAGGTTCATCGGACAGTACGCCGGCATCGGCGCCACCGAGAAGGTGCGCGTGGGCGCCCTCGGACGCGAAGGCTACCGCGGCATCGACGCGATCACCGGCGCGACCATCACGGTGATGGTGCTGAACCAGAGCCTGATGCGCTCCGCGCAGGAAGTGGCCGCGGCTCTCGGCTTGCCGCTCGCCCCGGGCGGTGCCGCGCCGGGCGCGGAGCCCGCCGCGGCGCCGCTGCCGGTCACGCCGGTGGTAGCCGCTGCCGACGCGTCCGCCAGCGAACCCGAATGGCTGCAGCTCTGGCAGGAGCGCCGCTTGCGCGTTGCGGTGTTGCTTGCCGCGCTCGGACTGCTCGTCGCGATGCTGGTGTTCCAGGACTGGCTGGTGCGGCGACCGCGGCTGTTCCGCCGCCTGCGCACGGGCTACCTGCTGTTCACGGTGCTGTTCGTCGGTTTCTACAGCATGGGACAGCTGTCGATCGTCAACATGCTCGCCTTCGGCCGCGTCATGGCGGGCGGGTTCTCGTGGGATACGCTGCTGCTGGAGCCGGTCACGTTCCTGCTGTGGGGCTTCGTGGCGGTCACCATCATTCTGTGGGGGCGCGGGGTGTACTGCGGCTGGCTCTGTCCCTTCGGCGCGCTGCAGGAGCTGATCCATGCCGCCGCGGAGCGCTTCAAGCTGCCGAAGTGGGAGTTCCCCGCGATGGTCCACGAGCGCTTGTGGGCCATCAAGTACCTCATCCTGATCGCGCTGTTCGGGCTGTCGCTGGAGTCGATGGCGCGCGCGGCGACCGTCGCGGAAGTGGAGCCGTTCAAGACCGTGTTCGCGCTGCACTTCGCGCGTGAGTGGTACTTCACGCTGTACGCGCTGGGCCTGCTGGCCATCAGCGCGGTGAACAGCAAGTTCTACTGCAAGTACCTGTGCCCGCTGGGGGCGGCGCTGAGCTTCTTCACGCGCTTTCGCATCTTCGACTGGCTGCGCCGGCGCCGCGAGTGCGGCAACCCCTGCCAGACCTGCGCCGCGCAATGCCAGATCGGCGCGATCCGGCCCACGGGCGAGATCATCGAGAACGAATGTCACTACTGCCTGGAATGCCAGGTCACCTATCTCGACGATCACCGGTGTCCGCCCCTGGTCGAGAAGCGCAAGCGCCGCGAGACGCGCGAGGTGCGGGCCGCCGAGTTCGCGGCGGTACGAATACTTGATCTGGATCATCGTAATTCCGATTGAAACGCTCGGGGATGGAGCTTGCCGATCCGAGTGCCATCCGTTATTGATATGGCGCAATAAATCCGACAGGACCACTCGGGTACATTGCGTTCACGGGGATCAGCGTTGAAAACACCAATACGGTTCCTCGATTCCGAACCGGCAACAGGAGCGATGCAATGAAGACCTTCAGGAGCAAGTTGATCAGTGTGGCGTGTGCCTTGGCCTCGGTGACGTTGCTGGGCAATGCGGTGGTGGCCCAGGAAAAATCCGATCACCCCGGCACGGTCGGTGAGGACGTGCGCTATCGCGGCGCACCGGCGATGCAGCCCGAGGTGAAGCAGGTGACCAGCCCGGGGGCTCCCCCGGTGACGGAGGCCGAATTCGCGCGGGCGACCAAGATCTATTTCGAGCGTTGCGCCGGCTGTCATGGCGTGCTGCGCAAGGGCGCCACGGGCAAGCCGCTGACCCCCGACATCACGCAGCAGCGCGGCACCGAGTTCCTGAAGATCCTGATCAACATGGGCTCGCCGGCCGGCATGCCGAACTGGGGCACCTCGGGTGATCTCTCGGCCGAAGAGATCGACATCATGGCACGCTTCCTCCAGCACGAGCCGCCCACGCCGCCCGAATGGGGCATGAAGGAGATGAAGGAAAGCTGGAAGGTGCTGGTGCCGGTGGACCAGCGCCCGACGAAGCAGATGAACAACTTCAACCTCGACAATATCTTCGCGGTGACGCTGCGCGACAGCGGCGAGGTGGCGCTGATCGACGGCGACTCGAAGAAGATCATCAAGATCATCAAGACTGGCTACGCGGTGCACATCTCGCGTGCCTCGAACTCCGGGCGCTACGTGTACACCATCGGTCGTGACGCGAAGATCGACATGATCGACCTGTGGATGGCCGAACCCCAGGTGGTTGCCACGATCAAGATCGGGCTCGAGGCGCGTTCGGTCGAGACGTCCAAGTACAAGGGCTACGAGGACAAGCTCGCGATTGCCGGCGCCTACTGGCCGCCGCAGTACGTGATCATGGACGGCCCGACGCTGGAGCCGAAGAAGATCGTCTCCACGCGCGGCATGACGGTCGACACGCAGGAATACCACCCGGAGCCGCGCGTGGCCGCGATCGTGGCCTCGCACGAGCACCCCGAGTTCATCGTCAACG
>DAORUQ010000173.1:0-6279 GCA_035433265.1 Pseudomonadales bacterium
TTGAACGGCGTGGCCAGGCAGGCCGACACGGTGCTGGCCATGGTTTGCGTCACGCGATACGGTCCGACGCGCTTCACGCCCTTCTCGCGCATGATGTCGGCCGCTTCCACCTGGTTCGACGACGAGGCGCCGCCGGAACCGGCGATGATGCCGGTGCGCTCGTTGGAGACCTCGGCCTCGGTGAGCCCCGCGTCCGCGATGGCCTGCTTCATCGCGATGTAGGCGAAGGCCGCCGCATCGCCCATGAAGCGCAGCTGCTTGCGGTCGATCTCGGCCGCGAAATCCACCTGGGGGCGGCCCGCCACGTGGCTGCGAAAGCCCATCTCGGCATATTCCGGGATGAATTTGATGCCCGATCGGCCCTCGCGCAGCGACGCGGTGACGGCCTCCGGGGTGTTGCCCAGGCACGAGACGATTCCCATGCCGGTGACGACGACTCTGCGCATTGCGATTTCCTCCGTGACCTAGCCCAAAGCATCCGCGGCCGTGGTGAACAGACCCACGCGCAGGTCATGCGCGGTGTAGATCACCTTGCCGTCGACCGACAACTCGCCGTCGGCGATGCCCATAACCAGCTTGCGTTCCATCACCCGCTTCAGGTGGATGTGGTAGACGACCTTCGTCGCCTCGGGCAGCACCTGCCCGGTGAACTTGATCTCGCCCGCGCCCAGCGCGCGCCCGCGGCCCGGGTTGCCGCGCCAGCCGAGGAAGAAGCCCACCAGCTGCCACATCGCGTCCAGTCCCAGGCAGCCCGGCATCACCGGGTCGCCCACGAAGTGGCACCCGAAGAACCACAGCCCCGGGTGGATGTCGAGCTCGGCGATGATCTCGCCCTTGCCGTGCGCACCGCCCTCGCCGCTGATATGCGTGATGCGGTCGAGCATCAGCATGTTGTCGACCGGCAGCTGCGCGTTGCCGGGCCCGAACAGGGTGCCGCGTCCGCAGGCGATGAGTTCTTCCTTGCTGAAGGAATGCTGGGTCGACGGCTCGCGCCGCGCGGGGATGGTGCTCAACAGCGGGATCTCTGGGGGAGTGTGCAAGTGCGCGAATTGTAGTGAGTTTGCCCATGGCCGTCACCTGCGCCAGCCGGCGTCCGGATCCGCAGGGCCGATCTGACAAGCAGCGGTCCATCCACTAGACTTTGGGCCGGCAAACAGCAGCGCAAGGAATCTCCCAGGGTGCGAATAGCAGTCATCGGCACGGGATACGTGGGCCTGGTCACGGGTGCCTGTTTCGCGGAAATGGGCAACCACGTGGTGTGCGTCGACAACGACCCCGCCAAGCTCGCGCGCCTGCAGGCCGGCGAGATCCCCATTTTCGAGCCGGGCCTGCAGCCGGTGGTGGAGCAGGCGGTGCAGGCCGGGCTGCTTACATACAGCGCCGACTTGGCCGCCGCGGTGGGCGCGGCCGAGTACATCTTCATCGCGGTCGGCACGCCGCCGGGCGAGGACGGCTCGGCGGACCTGCGCTACGTGCTCGCGGTGGCGCGCGACATCGGGCGCCACCTGTGCCGGTACGCGGTCGTGGTCGACAAGTCGACGGTGCCGGTGGGCACCGCCGACAAGGTGCGCGCCGCCATCAGCGAGGAGCTGGCCGCGCGTGGCGCGAGCATCGGCTTCGACGTGGTCAGCAACCCCGAATTCCTCAAGGAGGGCGCGGCGGTGAGTGACTTCCGCAGCCCCGATCGCGTCATCGTGGGCACCGATTCCGAGAAGGCGCGCCGGCGCATGACCGAACTCTACGGTCCGCTGCTGCGCAACCACGACCGCATGCTGTTCATGGGCGTGCGTGATGCCGAGATGACCAAGTACGCCGCCAACGCGATGCTGGCCACGCGGATCTCGTTCATGAACGAGATCGCCAACCTGTGCGACCGCCTCGGCGTGGATGTCGAGAACGTGCGCAAGGGCATCGGTTCCGACAGCCGCATCGGCTACTCGTTCATCTATCCCGGTTGCGGCTACGGCGGCTCCTGTTTCCCGAAGGACGTGAAGGCGCTGGTGCAGAGCAGCCGTGCCTGCGATTTCGAGCCCTCGCTGCTGCAGGCCGTGGAAGCGCGCAACGAGCGCCAGAAGCGCGTGCTGTTCGACAAGGTCGTGGCGCATTTCGGCGCCGATCTGAACGGGCGGCGCTTCGGCGTGTGGGGTCTTTCCTTCAAGCCCAACACCGACGATATGCGCGAGGCGCCGTCGCTGGTGCTGATCGAACAGCTGCTCGCGGCCGGCGCCCGTGTCGCGGCCTACGACCCGGTGGTCGGCAACGACGGCCACGCCGGCATGCCGCGCGACTGGCTGGAATCGGGCCGCGTCGAGCTCAGCAAGTACCAGTACGACGCGCTGCGCGAAGCCGACGCGATGATCCTGGTCACCGAATGGAAACGCTTCCGCCAGCCCGATTTCGACGCGATGCGCGACCTGCTGCTCACGCCGGTCATCTTCGATGGCCGCAACCAGTACGACCCGGTGCTGATGAGCGATTACGGCTTCACCTATTACGGCATCGGGCGCAGCAATGTGGCGGCGGGGTGATGCATCGAATTTCTTGGTCGCGGGCATGGCCCGCTCCTACGGCACCGGCACCGGCCTCCCTAACCCGTAGGAGCGGGCCATGCCCGCGATCGGATGTTGTTGATCATCAATCGCGGGCATGGCCCGCTCCTGCATCGACCAATTACCTCATGAGAGATTCGAACCCATGTTGATTCCTGTTCTACTCTCCGGTGGCGTCGGCAGCCGCCTCTGGCCGGTCTCCCGCGAGCTCTATCCCAAGCAGTTCCTGCCGCTCGCCGATGAGAAGCTCTCGCTGTTCCAGCAGACGCTGGAGCGCCTCGGCGGCATGCCGGCGCTGGGCGAGCCCGTCGTGGTGTGCAACGAGGAACACCGCTTCCTGGTGGCGCAGCAGTTGCGTGACATGGGGCACGGTGGCGCCTCGATCATCCTGGAGCCCATCGGGCGCAATACGGCGCCGGCCATCGCGCTGGCCGCGATCGATGCGCTGCGCCAGACCGAGGACGCCGTGCTGCTGGTGCTTCCTGCCGATCACGTGATCCGCGACTGCGACGCGCTGCAGCGCGCGGCGCAGACCGGCATGGCGCTGGCCGGTGCCGGCCACCTGGTCACCTTCGGCATCGTGCCGCAAGCCCCCGAAACCGGCTACGGCTACATCAGGCGCGGCGCCGCGCTGGACGATCAGGTCTACGCGGTCAGCCATTTCGCCGAAAAGCCGGACCTCGAGACCGCCAACGCCTACGTCGCAAGCGGTGAATACTTCTGGAACAGCGGCATGTTCCTGTTTCGCGCAGACCGTTACCTGGAGGAGCTCGACAAGTACGCCCCGCAGATGCTGGCCGCCTGCCGCAAGGCCTACGAGCAGGCCAGCGACGACCTCGACTTCATCCGCGTGCACAAGGAGTCGTTCACCGCCTGCCCCAGCGACTCCATCGACTACGCCGTGATGGAGCGCACCGACCGTGCCGCGATGGTGCCGCTCGATTGCGGCTGGAACGACGTGGGCTCCTGGGGAGCGCTGTGGCAGACCGGCACGCCGGACGCGCGCGGCAACGTGAGCCGCGGCGACGTGATCCTGCGCAACGTCTCGAATGCCTACGTGCGCGCCGAATCGCGGCTGGTCGCGGCCGTGGGGCTGGAGGACGTGGTGATCGTGGAAACCGCCGACGCGGTACTGGTCGCCAACAAGGATTCCTCGCAGGACGTGAAGCACATCGTGGCGCACCTCAAGCTCGAGGGTCGCGAGGAAGCGCTGCTGCACACGCGCGTCTATCGGCCGTGGGGCTCCTACGAGAGCCTCGTCGAGTCCGAGCGCTTCCAGGTCAAGCGCATCATCGTCAATCCGGGCCAGCAGCTGTCGCTTCAGATGCACCACCACCGCGCCGAGCACTGGGTGGTGGTGAAGGGCACGGCGCGCGTGACCCATGGCGAGCAGGAAACGATGCTCGGCGAGGACCAGTCGACCTATATCCCGCTCGGCACCAAACACCGCCTTGCCAACCCCGGCGTGATCCCGCTGGAGATCATCGAGGTGCAGACCGGCAGTTACCTCGGCGAAGACGATATCGTGCGTTTCAACGACGTCTACGGGCGGGCCGGTTCCTGATGCCGGCGCATGCCCTCCTGTAGGAGCGGGCCATGCCCGCGACCGATGAACGACAACATCCAATCGCGGGCATGGCCCGCTCCTACATGGGGAATGAATCGTCCCCATGATCCGCCTCCTCGCCAGCCTGTTCACGCTCGCCCTCGTGGCCCTGCTGGGCATGGCCGTGCTGCTGTTCTCCGCCATCGACACCAGGCCGCTGGTCGACCGCGGCGAAACCATCTCCACCAACGCCATCGACCAGGCCCCTAAGCTGCTCCTCGCCAACGACCCCCGCCGCCTGCGTCCGGGAGAGGAGCGCTCGGCGCTGATCCCGGCAACCCTGCTCGACGAAGGCGTCAATTATGTCGCCACGCAGCTTCTGCACTGTCGCGGCGCGCTGTCGCTGCAAGATGACTCGGCAGAAATACGTCTCAGCCTGCCGCTTCCGGGCACGCCCGGCTACCTGAACCTGCGCGCCACGGTGCCCGAAGCCGCGGGCGAGCCGCGGATCGCGGCGCTGCGGGTGGGTGATGTACAGATTCCTGCCGTCTTCGCGGACCAGGCCCTGGATCTCGCGCTGAATTCCCTCGGTTACGGGCAGCAATGGCGCATGGCGCGCGCCGCGGTGCGCGAACTCGCCTTCGACCCGGCGCGCGGCATGGTCGATGTGCGCTATGCCTGGGATCCGGCGCTGCTGGATAGCGCCCGCGCCGCCGCGCTCGATCCCGCGGACGTGGATCGCATCCGCGAGGCGCAGGCGGCCTTCGCGACGCTGCTCGAAGGGAAACCAAGGGGCGAGCGAGTCACTCTCGCCGAAGTCCTGGCGCCATTGATGTCCGGCAACGGGCAGGGCCGCGAGCAACGCCGCGCGGCGCTGCTCGTGCTCGCGAGCTCGCTCGCTGGGGGGAAGCTGGCGAACATCGTCCCCGAGGCAGCCTCCTGGCCGCAGCCGCCACGGGTTGCCATCACGCTGCGCGGCCGGCTCGACAGCGCCCAGCATTTCGTGATCTCGGCCGCGCTGGCCGCCTGGGCCGGTGAACCCGTTGCCACCGCCATCGGTCTCTACAAGGAACTGGAGGACGCGCGCCGCGGCAGCGGCTTCTCGTTCGCGGATCTGGCCGCCGACCGCGCCGGCACCCGCTTCGGCGAACTGGTCGCCGCTAATGCGGCGCGCCTCGACGAGGTGCTGGCCGGCACGCCCGGTGACGCCGAGCTGCTCCCGCCGCTGGACGGCCTGCCCGAATTTCTCCCGGAAGCCGAGTTCCGCCGCCGCTACGGCGGCCCCGGCGAGCCCGCCTACGAGAAAGTCGCGGACGAGATCGAGCGGCGGCTGTCGAGGCTGGCGCTATACCGGTGAGGGAATGGACCTGCCGCTGGCCCCGGATTCGTTGTCATCGTTTATGCCAATCGGCTAACGTGATCCATACTTGCTACCGTTGTGTCGCGGGCATGGCCCGCTCCTACACGGTTGGGCGGTTTTTGGGTCGCGGGCATGGCCCGCTCCTACGTCACTGGCGCTGGCTCTCCTGTGGGTCGCCATTCATGGCGACATTGTCCGCATGAATGCGGACCCACGGGCCGTAGGAGCGGGCCATGCCCGCGACCAATGTGTTCGCGGCTTGGCACCATGCGCGCGATCAATGTTTCGCGAATTCACGTCGTGATCAAATAGAAAACGTTTATGAACAAACCAACCCGGGCTACCAAATCAATGATCAAGAAATGCCTCTTCCCCGTCGCCGGCTATGGCACGCGCTTCCTGCCGGCCACCAAGTCCATGCCCAAGGAAATGCTGCCCATCGTCAACAAGCCGCTGGTGCAATACGGGGTAGAGGAGGCGCTCGACGCCGGTCTGTTCGAGATCGCCTTCGTCACCGGCCGCGGCAAGCGCACGATCAACGACCACTTCGACATCAGCTACGAACTGGAGCACCAGATCGCCGGCACCGACAAGGAGCAGACCCTGGTCGGCATCCGCAACGTCATCGACCGCGCGGTGTTCTCCACCACGCGTCAACGCGAGATGAAGGGCCTGGGTCACGCGATCCTCACCGGCCAGACGCTGATCGGCGACGAGCCCTTCGGCGTGATCCTCGCCGACGACCTCTGCTTCAACGAGGGCGGCGACGGCGTGATGGCGCAGATGGTCAAGATCTACAAGCAGGTGCGCTGCAGCATCGTGGC
>DAORUQ010000174.1:0-6276 GCA_035433265.1 Pseudomonadales bacterium
CGCTGCGTATCGGCGGCGAAGTCGCGCCCCTCGCGGCCCAGGCTCAGATAATGCGTGAGCAGCCAGGACTGCGCGTAGAACATCGTCTGATCCATGCCGTGCAGATCGGCCGTGTGGCGCAGCGAGATCAGGCGGGCGAATCCGACCCAGTCACCGGCGGCGAGTGCCTGCACGCGCCTCGGAACGGGTTTGCCCAGCGCGATCGCATCACCCTCCAGCTCCAGGCTGGACACCAGCTCGGCGAAGCCCTCCTCGTACCACGCCGGATAGATCGTGTGGTCACGGTTGTGCATCAGGAAATGCGCGTACTCGTGCTTCAGCACGATGTCGGTGCCCAGCTGCCGGTCCGGTGCCAGCACCGCATAATTGGCCCGCATGGTCGGCCGCAGATAACCCAGCACGTAACGCCCGAAGCCGAGGTCGGTATCGGTGCGGGGCACGAGGTACACGTAGGTGGGCACCCGTTCATCGAAGCGCCCGGTGTTCGTGACGATCTTCGCCGCGAAGCGGAAGTCCTCGAGGCTCTGCGCGAGTTCGGCCCCGCGCCCGCTGCCGAGCGCACTCAGCACCACGAAGTGCGGCGAACGGGTCTCCGTCCACGCATACTCCCACGGTTCGCGCGCTGCCGCGGCACGGGCGACGAGCACGCAACACAGCAGCAGCAGTGATGCGAATGCGTTTTTCATTTTTTTCTCCGCCAGCGCATAGAATGCCTGGCGCACGATCGCATAAACAAGGACAGCAGGACATGACCAATCTGGGCTACGACGCCACCAGCCGCGTTCTGGAAACCGCCAAGGGCCGCATCCACTACCACGAGGCCGGCAGCGGCCCCGTGCTGCTGATGATCCACGGCTCCGGGCCCGGCGTGAGCGGCTGGGCGAATTTCCAGGGCAACCTGCCGGTGTTCGCGCGGCACTTTCGCTGCGTTTTCATCGACCTGCCCGGCTACGGCGGCAGCGACCCGGTCGAGGGCGCGCCGGTGCCGGCTTGCGTCGATGCGGTGCTGCGCCTGATGGACGGGCTCGGCATCGAGCGCGCGCACATCCTCGGCAATTCGCTGGGCGGTATCGTCGGTTCCTTCGTGGCCGCGTATCACCCGCAGCGCGTGCAGCGCTTCGTCACCATCGGCGGCATCGGCATGAACCTGTTCACGGCCTTCCCCGGCGAGGGGCTGCGCCTGCTCACGGCCTTCGCCGAGGAGCCCACGCGCGAGAACATCGAGACCTGGCTGCGCGCGATGGTCTTCGACCAGTCGATCATCACCGATGAGCTGATCGAGTCGCGGCTGAAGGCCGCCACCGACCCGGTGACCCTCGCGACCAGCCGCCAGCTCTACTCGCGCGCTTCAGCCGACGCGCTGGCGGCGGAGTTCCGCGGCCCGAACGCGACACAGCGCGTGGCGCACCTCGCCGCGATCCAGGCGCCCACGCTGATCACCTGGGGACGCGACGACCGCGTCAGCCCGCTCGACATGGCACTGCTGCCGATGCGCGTGATCCCGCACGCCGAGCTGCACGTTTTTCCGAACTGCGGGCACTGGGCGATGATCGAGTGCAAGGAAGCGTTCGAGACGCTGGTGACCGGATTCCTCTCTCTCTGACGGGATTTTTTGTTCGTGGGTCGGGATTCATCCCGGCAAGGGTTCGGCAGCGCCGGACCCGCCATTTCCCCGCAGGCAGCTGTCGGCATGAATGCCCATCAACACACGAATGCCGACCCACGGCACTGTGTCCGCATGATGCGGACCTACGCGATGACCGCGGCACTGAAAACCGTCGGGTCGCCGAGCATCGGGCGGTGCGAGGGCGGCTGGCGGCCGTCGACGTCGTGGATGCCGTACTGCTGCGCCAGCTCCGCGCCGATCCAGATGCGCCCGCTGCGATCCATCAGGTGCGCATCGCGCGCCAGCGCGTCGATCACCAGGCCCGTGAGTTGCGGGCTCTCCATGGTTTCCAGCAGGTGCTCGTAATGGCGCGCCAGCTCGGGATCCGACAGCGCCACGTCGGTGCGCTCGGTCTTCAGCAGGCCCATCCAGATCGAGACGACCGCGACGTTGTGCGGACGCAGCTCCACGCCCATGTCGTGCGCCATCTTGTCGACCGCGGCCTTGCCCGCCCCGTAGGCGGGCCCGTGCATGTAGCAGGTGCCGCCGAAGGAGGAGGTGTGCACGATCAGCCCGCAGCGGCGCGCCACCATCAGCGGGGCGGCATAGTAGCTCGCGACATAGTTCGAGCGCATGCCCACGTTCAACAGGCTGAGCAGCGACAACGGCTTCTCCCAGAACGCGCCCGGCTGCACCAGTTCGTCGGGAATGGCGCAGGCATTGTTGACCAGGATGTCGAGGCGACCGTCCTGCTCGCGCGCGACGCGCTCGAACAGCGCGCGCACCTGTTCGTCGTCGCCATGATCGCAGGACACCGCGATGCCATGGCCGCCGAGGCGGTCGATCGCGGCGGCGGTTTCGTGGATCGTGCCGGGCAGCGGCGCATCGCCCGCGCGCTGCGAACGCCCGGTGACGTAGACCGTGTAACCACGGCCACCGAGGGCGAGCGCGATGCCCTTGCCCGCACCGCGGCTCGCGCCCGTGACCATCGCTACCGGGCGATTCTCTTCACTCATCGGGTTCTCTCCTGTATGGCTTCAGCCGGCCTGGCCGGCCAGTTCGTCGATCTGCCGGTTCAGCGTCCAGTAGTCATAGAGCACGCCGAGCAGGAACACGCCGCCCGTGAACAGGTACAGCAGCCCGCTCAGCCACTTGCCCATGTAGAAGCGGTGCACGCCGAAGATCCCGAGGAAGGTCAGCAGGATCCACGCCAGGTCGTAGTCGATCGGGCCCTCGCGAAAGCGCCGCTCGGCATCGCGGTGCATGCCCGGGATCAGGAACAGGTCGATGATCCAGCCGATGCCCAGCAGGCCCAGCGTCAGGAACCAGATCGTGCCCGAGACCGGCTTGCCGAAGTAGAAACGGTGCGCGCCCATGAAACCGAATATCCACAGCAGGTAGCCGATGATCTTCGAATGCGTGTTGTCGCTGCCCATCACGAGCCTCCGGATGCGGGAAGGACATAGTGTAACCAATCCGTGTTTCAATCAGCGAACCCGAAACGCACCGGCCGGATCTCGACGATGACCATACGCAACCTCGACAAGCTGTTCTCGCCCGCCTCGGTCGCCGTGATCGGCGCGAGCGAACGCGCCGGCAGCATCGGCAGCGTGCTCACCCGCAACCTGGTGACAGGCGGCTTCGCCGGCCCGGTGTGGGGCGTCAACCCGCATTACGACACGACCGTGCACGGCGCGCCCTGCTTCCCCTCGGTGGCGGCGCTGCCCGCCGCGCCGGATCTCGCGATCATCGTGACCCCGATGGCCTCCGCCCCCGGGCTGGTCGCGGAACTGGGCGCGCGCGGCACGCGCGCCGCGGTCGTGATCAGCGCGAGCCGCGAGGATGCCGAGGGCGCCGCGATCAAGACCGCGATACTCCAGGCCGCGCGCCCCTACACCATGCGCATCGTGGGGCCCAACTGCCTCGGCGTGATGGTGCCGGCAACAGGACTGAACGCCAGCTTCGCGCACCTGCCGCCGATCAGGGGGCGGCTCGCCTTCGTCACGCAGTCCGGCGCGATCGTGACCTCGATGATCGACTGGGCGCAATCGCGCGACATCGGCTTCTCGCACGTCGTCTCGCTCGGCGACATGAGCGACGTGGACATCGGCGACATGCTCGATTACCTCGCCAACGACGGCGGCACCGACGCCATCCTGCTCTACATCGAGGGGATCACGGGCGCGCGCAAATTCGTTTCCGCCGCGCGCGCGGCCGCGCGCACCAAGCCCGTGATCGTGGTGAAGGGCGGGCGCTTCGCCGCCGGCGCGCGCGCCGCGGCCACGCACACCGGCGCGATGATGGGACGCGACGAGGTCTACGACGCGGTATTCCGCCGCACCGGCATGGTGCGCGTGTACACGCTGCAGGAGCTCTTCAACGCCGCCGAGACGCTGAGCCGCGTGCACCGGCTGCGCGGCGAACGCCTCGCGATACTCACCAACGGGGGCGGCCTCGCGGTACTCGCTGCCGACGCGCTGGCTTCGCTGGAAGGCACACTGGCAACGCTGGGCGAGAACACCCTCGCCGCGCTGGACGCGTTGCTGCCGCCGAACTGGTCGCGTGCCAACCCGGTCGACGTGATCGGCGACGCCTCGCCCGCGCGTTTCGCCGAGGCGGCGAGGATCCTCGCCGCCGACAAGGGCATCGACGCCCTGATGATCATCCACTGCCCGACCGCCGTGTGCCCGGGCCCGGAGGCGGCACGCGCCGTGATCGAGGCATTGGCCGGCAGGCAAGCGCCGCAGCTGCTCACGAGCTGGGTGGGTGGCGCGACCGCGCTGGCCGCGCGCGAGCTTTTTGCCGCCGCGCACGTGCCGACCTATCCCACGCCCGAACAGGCCATCCGCGGCTTCATGCACGCGGTGAACCACGCCCGCGGACAGCGCATCCTGCTGGAGACCCCGGAGCTCGCGCCCGAGGCGCGCGAACCGGAACTGCGCGCGGTGGCGGACATCCTGGCGCAGGCGCGCGCCGCCGGGCGGCCGTGGCTCGACAGCGCGCAAACCCGCGCGGTGCTGAAGGCCTACGGGTTCGCGGTGATCGAAGTCGAGCAGGTCGCCACACCCGCGCAGGCCGGCGCGGCGGCGGCGCGCATCGGCGCCGCGGTGGCGCTGAAGATCGTCTCGCCCGACATCCCGCACAAGACCGATTTCGGCGGCGTCGTGCTCGACCTGATCGGCCCCGAGGCCACGCGTGCCGCGGCCGAGGCGATGCAAGCGAGCATCCGCGCGCGCCTGCCCGAAGCGCTCATCGAAGGCTTCAGCGTCGAGCGCATGGTGCACCGCCCCGGCGCCTACGAGCTGATCCTCGGCATGAGCCCGGACCCGCAGTTCGGCCCGGTGCTCGTCTTCGGCCACGGCGGCACCGCGACCGAGACCATCGCCGACACCGCGCTGGCGCTGCCGCCGCTGAACCTGCACCTGGCGCGCTCGCTGATCTCGCGCACGCGTATCGCGCGCCTGCTGGAGGGTGCGCGCGGCATGCCCGGCGCCGACCTCGACGCGATCGCGCTGGCGCTGGTCAACCTGTCACAGCTGGTGTGTGATTTCCCCGGGATCGCCGAGCTCGACATCAATCCGCTGCTCGCCGACGCGCAGGGCGTGATCGTGCTCGATGCGCGCATCCGCCTCGGCGATGCCGTGGCGCCGGGAACCGACCGGCTCGCCATCAAGCCCTACCCGCGCGAACTGGAGGAGGACGTGCCGCTCGCCGACGGGCGCGTGCTGTGGCTGCGCCCGGTGCTGCCGGAGGACGAGCCGGCGCTGCAGCGCGCCTTCAGCAAGCTGACGCCGGACGAGATCTACCTGCGTTTCTTCGCGCCATTGAAGGCCCTGTCGCACGCGATGGCCACGCGCTTCACGCAGATCGACTACGACCGCCAGATGGTGCTGATACTGACGGAGCACGGCGCGCCGGGAACCACGGAGTACTACGGCTCGGTGAACATCGTCTGCGACCCGGACCTGCAGCAGGCCGAGTACGCGATCCTGGTTCGCCACGACATGACCGGCAAGGGGCTCGGCGGCCTGCTGATGCGCCGCATCATCGCCTACGCGCGCAGCCGCGGCATCGGCGAGATTTTCGGCGAAGTGCTGGCCCAGAACCACAGCATGCTCAGCCTGTGCCAGCAGCTGGGATTCCGCCTAGAGACGAACCCGCACGACCAGAGCGTGGTGACGGTCAGGCTGCCGCTGGATGACGCCAGGACGGACTGAACGGCGGCAAACTGAACGCTGGGTACCACCACGACAGCCAGTGCCACGCTGGCTGTCGTGCGAGGGCCGTCTGCGGCATGGATGCCGCAGTCGAGACTACAGGGATGTATTCACGGCGTGTCCGAGCAGGATAGCCAGCGTGGCACTGGCGGGCCGGAAATACCTGCGTTGTCGCGGGCGTGGCCCGCTCCTACTTCTTCCAGTGCTTCGCAAACGAACGGATCAGCGCGGTCTGGTATTTCGCGTCGGCGATCAGCACGTCGGCGGTCACCGAGGCGAGCACGCGGCCGTCGGTCTCCACCACGAAGAAATGCGGGAACATCTCGAAGTCCGGGAAACCGTCGAGGAAGGCCTTGTTGGGATTGTCGTCGCCGTAATAGACGCGCAGCACCTCGAAGCCCTCGTAGAACAGGCGCGCCGCTTCGGGATCCTCGCGGAAATGGCGGTCCAGCA
>DAORUQ010000175.1:0-6237 GCA_035433265.1 Pseudomonadales bacterium
TATCGGCCCAGACCTGGAACGCCTGGGCAAGCTGGAACGCCAGCGCGGGATGGGCACCTGGATTTCCGACCACACCGAGGCGGACCTCCCGAACGTTTTCGCGGCGCTAGGCCGCTCGCAGCGCTTCGTGCGCTGCAATCCGCCCCACGCTTGCCTCGCGCAGGAGATCGAGCGCCTGGTCGCTTGTGGCGCCCAGGTCATCATGCTGCCGCACTTCCATTCGGTCGGCGAAGCCGGGCATTTCGTGCGCGCGGTCGATGGCAGGGCGAGGACGGTGCTGCTGGTCGAGACCGTGAGCGCGGCATCCCGGGTCGGGCAGCTGTGCCGGATCGAGGGCTTGGACGAGATCCACTTCGGGCTGAACGACCTGTCGCTGGACCTCGGCGTGAAGAACCACTTCGCGGTGCTCTGCAGCACGCTGCTCGAAGACGCCTGCGCGACACTGGCGGCGGTCGCTTTCCCCTTTGCCGTAGGCGGCATCGGCCGCGCGCTGGACGCGACGCTCCCCGTTCCCTCCGAGCTCGTGTACGCGCAATACCCGCGCCTGGGCGCGACCGGCGCACTGGTGTCGCGCGTGTTCTTCAAGGACCTGCCGGAAGAGCAGTTCGCCGCGGCGGTGACCCGGGCCCGCGAGCGGCTGACGTACTGGTCGCAACAGTCCGCCGGCAGGCTACGCGAGGCCCGCGAGGAACTGGATGCACTGGTGGTGGCAGGCATGAGCCGGGCCGGCCGGTGAGCGGCGCCGCGCCGCCGCCCGGGGCCGTGTCGCGCTGGAGCGCCTGCTTCCAGGCGGGCCGGCTCGACGAGTGCCAGCGGCTGGCGCAGGAGCTGGTCCGGGACTGCCCCGATTCGGGCAAGGCCTGGCAGCTGCTCGGCATGAGCCGCTTCGCCCGGGGCGACCTGCGCCAGGCGCTGGCGCATCTGCGCCGCGCCGCGGCAATCGAGGGCGGCGACCGCTCGATCTGGGACAACCTCGGCATCGTGCTGCACAAATCCGGCGATCATGCCGGCGCACGCGCGGCGTTCACGACGGCACTGGCGCTCGCACCCGCCGCGGCGGGCATCTGGTCGAACGCCGCGGGCAACGAGCTCGACGCCGGCAACGCCGCCGAGGCGCAGCGACTGGCGGCCAGGGCGGTCGCCCTCGCGCCGCAACTCGCCACCGGCTGGCTGCAGCTCGGCAACGCGCTCTCGCGGCTGCAGCGCAGCGTGGAGGCCGAGGCCGCGCTGCGCGAGGCGCTGCGCATCCAGCCCCGCCATCCCGATGCGCTGATCAGCCTGGGCACGACGCTGGCGGCGCAGAACCGACTGCGCGAAGCCTGCGCGGCGGCGGAGGCGGCGCTGCGGATCGACCCCGGCCTTTCCCGCGCGCACGTCAACCTCGGCAGCATTCACGACCGACTCGGTGACACTCGGACCGCGCGCGATCACTACCGCAAGGCCCGCGAACTGGATCCGGCGGACCTCGGCAGCTGGAGCAGCGAGCTTTACTGCCTGTCACACGACGCGAGCCTGGACGCACAACAGGTCTTCGACGCCCACAAGGCATTCGGCGAGCAGGCCGAGGCCCGCTTCGGCACGCAACCGGCGCCGCATGCGAACGACCGTGATCCCGCGCGCCGGCTGCGCGTGGGCGTCGTGTCGGGCGATTTCCGGGATCATCCGGTGGCGCGCTTCCTGGAGCCGGTGTGGCGCGAACGGGATCGCGCGCAGCTGCAGCTCCTCGCCTACGACACCAACCCGGCCGCGGACGCCATGGCGCAGCGCCTGCGCGCGCTCGCCGACGCGTGGGCCGACGTGTCGACGCTCAGCGACGAGGCGCTCGCGGCGCGCATCCGCGCTGACGGCATCGACATACTCATCGACCATTCCGGGCACACGGCCGGGAACCGCCTCGGTGTCTTCGCCCGCAAGGCCGCGCCGGTGCAGGTGATGTGGGTCGGCTATCCCGGGACCAGCGGCCTGCGCGCGATGGATTACCGGTTGGTCGATCCGGTGCTGGCGCCGCCCGGGCGCTTCGACCACCTGTTCATCGAGCGCCTCGCCTACCTGCCCGTCATGCTCGTCTTCGGCAAGCCCGAGCGGTTGCCGGCGCTGACGCCGCCACCGCTCGCGCGCAACGGCTACATCACCTACGGCAGCTTCAACCGGATGAACAAGCTCGGCGACGCGGTGATCGCGCTGTGGGCTGAAATCCTCCGGCGCACTCCCGGATCACGGCTCGTGCTGGGCGCCGTGACCGACGATGCAGTCGCCGAGGCGCTGCGCGGGCGCTTCGCGGCCCGCGGCATCGCGCACGGGCGCA
The DNA here is from genome assembly GCA_035433265.1 of Pseudomonadales bacterium. Taxonomy (GTDB): domain Bacteria; phylum Pseudomonadota; class Gammaproteobacteria; order Pseudomonadales; family UBA5518; genus UBA5518. The sequence continues at coordinate 2,306 of DAORUQ010000175.1, forward strand.
TCGCCTTCCTGCCGCGCCTCGACATGGCCGGCTACCTCGCGGCGCACGAACGGATCGACCTGCTGCTGGATGCCTTTCCGTGGGCCAGTTCGACGACGGCCCAGTTCGGGCTGTGGATGGGTGTGCCCACGCTGACGCTGGCAGGCGATTCGCTGGTGGCGCGCCTCGGCACTGCCGCCATGTCGGCAGCCGGGCTGGACCGGTTCGTGGCCGGATCGGCGCCACAGTATGTTGAAATTGCAGTGCGCACGGCGGCGCAGCCCGACGAGCTGCAGCGCCTGCGCTACTCGCTCAGGAACCGGCTCGAGGAAGACCGCCACCGCGTCCCGGCGCAGGTAGCGAGGGCGCTGGAAGTCCGACTGCGCCAGATGTGGCAGCGTTGGTGCGCCGGACTTGCTCCGTGCGTGCTGGATAGCTAAGGAAACCAGGAGGCCTCATGGGCAACGACGGCATCAAGGACACGCAAACGGTGGCAGCCGACGGCCGCATGCTGCGCGAGCTGATCGACGGTGTGCATCTCCACGAGATGCAGAACATCATCACGCGCAACGGCACCACCACCGAGGTGGTGCGTCGCGACTGGGACATCGGCCGCCTCGCGATCAACCACATGATCCACGTCACGCTGCGTGCGCACGCCATCAGCGCGTGGCACAGTCACCACCTGCAGACCGACAGGATCTTCGTCACCGACGGGACGTTGCGCATCGTGCTGTTCGACGACCGGGAGGGCTCGCCGACGAAGGGCAAGCTGGACGTGCTGCACCTGGGCCGCATGCGCCCCGCGACGCTGCTGATCCCGCCCTTCGTCTGGCACGGGATCCAGAACCTCGAGAACCAGGCCAGCAGCTTCGTCAATTTCTTCGATCGCGCCTATTGCTACGAGAACCCGGACGAGTGGCGGCTGCCGACGGACACCGACGCCATTCCCTACCGGTTCGCGCCCGACTGAACGGGCGCGGCGCCCGGTGCGGGATCAGTTCTTCACCTGCAGCATGTACTCGGCCACCGCGAGGCGTGTCGCCGCGTCGAGGTAGTTCTGCGGCGGCATCTCGGGATAGTCGTCGCGCTTCTTCACCGGGTTGGCGATGTAGTCCGCGAGCCCCTGCGGATTGTCCATGTACAGCGCCTGTATCACCTGCACCGGCGGGCCGATCATGCGCCCGGTATAGATGTGGCAGCCACTGCAGACGCCGAGGTAGGCGATCTTGCCGCGCTCGTCGGGCGCGATCACGCGCGCCGGCACCGGCGGCAGCAGGTAGGTTTCGGTCGCCGCGGTGTTGCTGAAGTCGCATTCGGCGAAATCCTTCACGCCGACGGTCACGTAGCGCCCGCGGTTGCGGATGCAGCTGCCGGGGCTGGGACCGACGCGCACGATGTCGGGATTGCCTCGCTGCAGTTCGGTCAGCATCAGCGCCTTCACCTCGGGGATGGTGTCGTAGCCGTTGTCGAGCATCGTGTTGTCGAGGATCTTCACGCGGTCGGAGTTCGGCTCCGACTCCGGGTCGACCGTGATGTTCGCGGCGTTCGCGTGATCGGTCACGAGGATGCCCGCGGTCTTGTTGTCCGAGATGATGTTGCCCTCGATCACCACGTCGTCGGCGGCCATGATCAGCACACCGGTGCCCGGCGGGATACCCGCAACCGTGGAGCCCGGCGCGCCGAAGTTGTCGTGGTTGTTCCCGACGATGAAGTTGTGCCGGATGATCACGTCGAAGGTGGTCTTGATCGGCAGCCCCGGGGTCACGAAGGCGAGTATCCCGCCGGTGTTGTTGTGCACGTAGTTGTTCTCGACGATCGCGTGACGGCTGTTCTCGATCTCGATGCCGGCCACGCTGTCGAAGACGTCGTTGTGCGCCACGTGGATGTTGTCGCTCATGCCGACGTAGATCGCCGCGTCCTCGATTCCCGAGACCACGTTGTGCTCGACCACCCCGTTCTGCCCCAGCTGCGGGAAGATGCCGTAGACGCCGGTGTCGACGATCAGGTTGTTGCGGATCTCGAAGTTGTTGCCGGCCTGGCTCATGATGCCGTTGCCCTTGTACTTCGTGATCGCGAGGTTCTCCACCACCACGTTGTTGCCGGAGTACAGGATCGCGTCGTTCAGCTTGCCCTGGCCGTCCAGAACCGCGCGCCGGCCTTCCTCGATCACGCCGATCAGGCGGATGCCGTCCTTGTCGATGTAGACGGTCTCGTGATAGGTTCCCGGCAGGACCTGGATCGTGGTGCCGGGCGCGGCGCGCTTCACCGCTTCCTGTATCGATTCGCCGTCCTTCACCACGATCACGGCCTCGCCCGCCGGCCCCGCCACCGCCTTGATGTTGCCGCTCGCGACACCGGCCTTCACCGCCTCGGCCGCTTCGCCCTCGGCCTTGAAGCCACCGGCGTAGCTCGCTCCCGCGCTGCCGGTGGTCGCGGCCGGCAACGGTTGGTCCTGCTTCGCGAAATACATCCCGGCGCCGAAACCGGCCAGCGCCAGCACGGCGCCCACGACGATGCCCTTGTTCATCAGGAGTCTCCCTGTGGTTATCTGGTTCGCGCGGCGTGTGCCACGGCGGGGGATTTGGCCAGCGGCGAGTTGCCGACCGGCGGCAGCCCGGAGGGCACCGCAACGGGCACCTCGGGGCTGAAGGTCTCGTCGCTGAGCGCCTGCAGGAAATCGACCAGGCGGTCGAGCTCCTCGTCGTCCAGTTTCGGATCCCAGATATGCCAGTGCGGCTGCATCGCCACGCCGGGCGGGATCGCGTGGCCGCGCCCGCCGGTATAGAAAGCCACCGTCTCGCGCAACGTGGCAAAGCGGCCCGAGTGCATGTACGGCGCCGTCTGCGCGACATTGCGCAGCGTGGGCACCTTGAACGCACCCTTGAGCTTCGGTGCAGCGAAGGTTTTCTCGGCGCCCACGTCGAGCGGGCGACCCTCGGGCTCCGGGGTGCCGAGCACCGCGACCTGCTGGTTGGTGAACAGCGGCGGCGTGTGGCATTCGGCGCAGCGCGCCACGAAGGAGCGGAACACGTTCATGCCCTCGATCTCGCGCGGGCTCAGCGCCTCGTGGTATCCCTGCGCGTAGCGATCGTAGCGGCTGTTGAGCGAGATCAGCGAACTCTGGAACGCCGCGAGCGCCGTATAGACCTGATCGAGTGTCACCGCCTCGCTGTCGCGCGGAAAAGCCTCGCGGAACAGCCGCGCGTAAATCGCGTTGCCGCCCAGCGTCGACATCAGGCGCTCGGGCGTGTTGCCCATTTCCTTGTCCGAATACAGCGGCCCCGTCGCCTGCTCCTCCAGCGAGTGCGCGCGCGCATCCCAGAAAAAAGTCTTCAGGAAGGCGACGTTCCACAGCGTGGGCGCGGCGCGGCCCACGTCCTCGCCGTGCGGACCGAGCGAACGGGCGCGCCCGTCGCTGAAGCCCAGATCCGGGTGGTGGCAGCTGGCGCAGGACATCTTCCCCTCGCCGGAGAGCAACGGGTCGAAGAACAGGTAGCGGCCGAGGTCGATCTGCTGCGGACTGAAACCGTCGCGCTGCGGCGGCAACCCGGTCTGCGTGCCGCCCACGCCCTTGCCCTCGAGGGAGTCGTAGAACTGGTACAGCGAGCGCAGCTCGCAGCGCCCGGCCGCGGTCTTCTCGAAGCTCGGCGGGCAGTGCTCGCGCAGCCGGAATTCCTCCGCGGGCGCAGCCAGCGCCGTGGCGGCAAGGGCCTTTCCGGCATGGCGACGAAGGAGGACGATGTCGTCACCACGCTTTTCGTCGCCAACACCCACACCCAGCTTCTGTTCTTCACCACCGACGGCATGGTCTACAAGCTCAAGACCTGGCGGCTGCCGCTGGCCGGCCGCACCGCCAAGGGCAAGGCCATCATCATCATCCTGCCCATCCCGCAGGGCGTCTCCATCGCCGCGATCATGCCGGTGGACGTGCCCGAGGAGGAATGGGAAAC
>DAORUQ010000176.1:0-6186 GCA_035433265.1 Pseudomonadales bacterium
GCGCCGTGATCGCATTGCCAGCCCTCGCCGCGGCGCGTGCTCATGCGCCCGGCAGGACCGCGGCTCCTGTCGAACAGGCTCACCGTGCACCCGTGCTGCACGAGATGCGTGGCGCAGGACAGCCCGGCGATGCCGGCGCCGATGATGGCGACGCGGGGTGCGGGATTCATGGACAGACTGCCTCGGAGCTCGGGGCGTCTCAGTACGCCTGCGCCCGGCGGACCGGATCAACGAACGGCACCTCTCACCCGGTCATCGCGCGCAGGCCGCGCTCCCACCAATCTAGGGCGTGTACCAGATCGGCGAGCTGTAGGCGCGCTCCTGCGTGCTCATCGGTATCGAGTCCGGCATCTCGACGCCGAAGAACTTGCGGTCGTAGGCGGTCCAGCGCGGCGTGGGGATCTCGATCACACGCACGTACCAGAACGCGCGCTCGGCTGGATCGAAATCGGGGTCGGTCCATACCGTCGACAGCTCGGCCGCGCCGATGCTGTTGCTCCAGCTCGCGTTCTTCGCATCGACCGTGTTGCCCACCGGAGGCAACCTGCCCTTGCGATCGGGTTTGCGCTCGCCCGACCAGGCCACGTCATACACCCGCTCGTGCGTCTCGCCTTTCGCGTCGAGCCAGCCCTTGACGATCTGGATGCGGTCGAGCTTGCCGCTCAACGCATCGCGCGCTGCCGCCACCAGGAAGGTGGGTGCCGTGCCCGCGGATGCGGCGGGCAGATCGCTGCCCATCGGCACGCCGCGCGCATAGCCCGTGGCCGCGAGGTCCGGCGCGCTCGCATCCGCCGCGGCGAACCCGTAACCGCCGAAGAAGCGCAGCGCGATGCGCGGCCCGGTGGTCGCGTAGACCTCGCGGCGCTTCATCGCCTCGAAGATCGCCGCGCGCGTGTTCTCGCGCGCCCATACCGCCATGTAGCCCGAAGCCGCCATGTCGGATTCGCGGAATGTCAGTTCCGGTACCGTGGGATTATCGAACAGGCTCTCGTGCCAGCGGCCCGGTGCCGGTTCACCCTTGGTGCTCTTGCCCCAGAAATTGTTCTCCTCGGCCGCGGCGAAGCCCGTGTGCGCGTCGGTGCTGCCGATCAGGCCGAACTTGAACGGGTTTGCGCCGAGCGCCGCCTCCTGCTGCAGCCCGATGCGCAGCGCCGAACGTGCGTACTGGAAGGGCTGCATCTGCGGTGTCTGCGGCGTCATGCCGCCGAGGTTGATCCGGTCCCAGATCTCGTAGCCCGCGAACTCGTCCTCGGGGGAATTGAGCGGATGGGTCTCCGAGTCACCCTTGTACTGCGTGACTTCCATCACCGGTTCCCAGCGGCTGCGCCGCTCGGCATAGTCGCGGTCGAAGGCCGCACCGTTGAAGTCGCGCGGCGCGAACATCAGGCCGCCGCTGACATTGGAGTTGTGCGGGATCGCGAGCGCCTGGCCGCCGGTCTGCTGCTCGTAATCGGCGAGGTAGGCCCAGAGCTTTTCCGGATCGCTGCTGTCGATGGAGCTGAAGGGCACGGTCTTGCCGGCCTTGTCGGCGCCGTCGGCGAACACCACCACGCGGTGCAGGTTGTCGCCGTTGGGCATCGAGGTCCACTCGTAACCGACGATGGCCGTGAAGCGGCCCGGCTCGTTGAAGCGCTCGGCGTTCGTCACCACCTCCTGCCAGGTCGAGCTCCTGAACTCGGCGCTGCCGATCACGTCCTTGTTGGCGAAGTTGGCCGCACCCCACTCCATCAGCATCTGCGCGTTGGCGCGCCCGCCTTTCGCGATGATGTCGGCCCAGCGCCTGCCGGTCTCGGTGGCGAGCAGGTTGGGATCTCCCGCGCGCAGGTGCGGGAACAGCCCGAGGTATTCGCTGTGGTCCGCGACCACCAGGAAATCGAGCGGCCGCGCCAGCCGCAGCGCCATGCCGTTGTGCGCCGTCACGGTCTCGCCGCGCGCGAAGCGGTAGGCGTCCTGCGGGCCGACATCGCGGTTGCCGAAGCTGCCGGCGTCGGCCGACATGTTGGTGTGCAGGTGCGTGTCGCCCCAGAGCAGGCGCTCGGGGAAGCTGCGCCCGGCATAGGGGGAATAGCTGGATTGCTCCGCGGCCGACGTTTCGGTGGCAACGGCGCAGGCAAGAGCCAGCGCCGCGAGGCGCGCGGTATTCCTGTTCATGCCGATCTCCTGCAGTGTTTTTTTTATGCGTTCCTGACCACCGTCACCGGCACGGTCGCCAGCTTGATCACCTCGGTCGCGACCGAACCCATCACCGCGTGGCGCAGGCCGGTGCGCCCGTGCGTGCCGATCACGATCAGGTCGAAGTGCATCTCGGCGGCGTAGCGGGTGACGGTCGGCGCGATGTGGCCCACCGCGATATGAGTGGTGCAGGGCTGCCCGGCCGCCTCGAGCGCGGCGCTCGCGGCCTGGAGCTGCGCGAGGCCCTCGTCGCGGTAGTACTCCTCGATCGCCTCGCGCGCGATGAACTGCTTCACATGACCCGATTCGAGCGGCATCTGCACGTTCAGCAGGTGCGCCTCGATGTCGCAATGCGCATCGCGCAGGCGCAGCACGTGCTCCACCGCTCGCAGGGAATACTCGGAGCCGTCGACGGCTACCAGGATGCGCAGGCTCATGCAGGTACTCTCCGCGGGTTCAGGCGTTGCGATCACGGGACGCTTCGAGCGGGATCTCGCGGATCGGCTCCAACCCGGCAGGCCTCCTCCGCCGTCCGAGCCAGGTGCCCAGCGCCACCACGAACAGCGCGCCCGCGGCGGCACTCGCGTAATGCAGCCAGCCCGGCGCGCCCTCGAGATACGGCTTGACGGTGACGTCGGTGACCAGCATCTCGCCGGCGATCCAGCCGAGCAGCGCCGCACCGAGCGTGATCACCACCGGGAAACGGTCCATCAGGCGCAGCACGAACTGGCTGCCCCAGACGATGATCGGGATGCTGATCAGGATGCCGAAGACCACCAGTGCCATGCTGCCCTTGGCGGCGCCGGCCACGGCGATCACGTTGTCGAGGCTCATCACGGCATCGGCCACGATGATGGTCTTGATCGCGCCCATCAGCGTGCTGCTGCCCGCGACGTTGGCGTGCCCGTCCTCGTCCTCGGGAGTCAGCAGCTTGACGCCGATCCACAGCAGCAGCAGCGCCCCGACCACCTTCAGCAGCGGCAGCGCCAGCAACTGCAGCGCGAAGAAGATCAGCACCACGCGCAACCCGATCGCGCCGGCCACGCCCCAGAAGATGCCCTTGCGCCGCTGCTCCTCGGGGAGCTTGCGGCAGGCGAGCGCGATAACGACGGCATTGTCGCCGCCGAGCAGGATGTCGATCAGGATGATCTGGCCTACCGACAGCCAGAACGTGGGGTCGAACAAGAACTCCGGCATCTGTCACCCGTCGCATGCGGAACACGGTCGACGCCGGCCGGCGTCACGAGCCGCGCAGGATAGAGGGACTCGCAAGGCAAGTCCACCGCCCGCTCAGGCGGGCGCGGCCGGCGTGGACGCGGGCACATAGAGAACCTGCAGGTCGTACAGCAGCGCGGGCCGCTCCTGCCCCACCACGTGGATCGCGACTTCGCTGGTGAGCAGCGTGCCGCGCCGGTGCGCCTGCACGTCCTTCAGGCGCTGACGCAGGTGGACGCTGGAGCCCACCGTGACCGGCGACAGGAAGCGCAGCCCGCCGGAACCGTAATTCGCGGCGCTGCCGACATTCAGCAGTTCGAATGACGGCGGCGCGCGCAGGCTCGGCATCAGCGAGAGCAGCAGGAAGCCGTGCACGATCGGCGCACCGAAGGGGCTCTCGCGGCGCGCGCGCTCGACATCGACGTGTATCCACTGCCGGTCACCGGTGAGCTCGGCGAAGCGATTCACCATGTCCTGCGTGATCACGAGCGCTTCGGACCAGTCGCCGAAGTTCTCGCTCAACATGGCGCGCAGTGCATCGATGTCGCGCACGTCGATCTGGCGGGGAGAGGCACCGGGCATGACCATGTCCTGCATTGGATGTGTGAGCAGATGATAGGATCGGCATCACGCGGCGCCAATCGAGGCGCGCCGGCTTTGCCAACGGAAACCTGACCATGTACCGCACACTGCTCGTCGAACGCCGCGACCGGGTCGCCGTCATCACGCTTGACCGGCCCGATCAGCTCAATGCCTACACCGTGCAGATGGGCGAGGACCTGGTGCATGCCTTCGATGCGCTGCGCGCCGACGACTCGGTGCACGTCGCGGTGCTCACGGGCGCCGGGCGCGCGTTCTGCGCGGGCCTGGACCTGAATGCGCTGCGCGAGACGCCGGAGCCGGCACTGCCGGCGCTGGGCGAGGAACGCCTGATCCGCAGCTTCGGCGCCGAGCTGTTCAACTACCCGAAACCCGTCATCGCGGCCATCAATGGCGCGGCCGCGGGCATCGGCGTCACGATGACCCTGCCCTGCGACATCCGCATCGCCGCGGCCGGCGCGAAGCTCGCCTTTCCGTTCGCGAAGCTCGGCATCGTGCCCGGACTGGGCAGCTCCTTCCTGCTGCCCCGCCTGCTCGGACCCGGACAGGCCAAGATCCTCGCGTTGACGGGCCAGACCATCAGCGCCGAGGAAGCGCAGGCCATCGGCCTGGTGGATCGCGTCGTGGCGCCGGAATCGCTGCTCGCCGAGACACTGGAACTCGCCCGGGCGATCGCGGCGAATTCGCCGCAGATCGTCGGGCTCATCAAGGAAGCCCTGAACGCGGGTGCCACAGCCACTTCGATAGACGCCGCGCTGGCCTTCGAGCATGCGCAGAACGCGCGCCGGAGCAGGATCCTCTCCTGAACGACGAACCATCGGGCCGGGGAATCGCCTCGCCGCCGCCCTCAACCCAGCGCGCCGCTTTGCCGCAGCGCCGCGAGTTGCTCCTCGCTGTAACCCAGCAGCTCGCGCAGCACGCTGTCGTTGTGCTGGCCGGCGCGCGGCGCGGGCGCGGGCGGGGGCAGTTCCTCGCCGACGAAATGCACCGGAAACGGCAGCATGTCCGCCACGTGTTCGCTGGCCGGCAGCCAGGGAAAGCGCGCTTGGAAGTGCGGGTCGGCGGCGATGGTGCGCGGCGTGTTGAGCGGCGCGATCGCGGTATTCCACTGCACCGCGAACGCCATCCAGTCCTGCGTGGTCCTGGTGGCGAAGATATCGCGCAGTATCGCCTGCAGCTCGCGATTGCCGGTGGCGTGATCGCCGTAGCGCTTGCCCGGCCAGCGCTCGAAGAGGTCCAGCCGCCCGACTCCGGTGCAGAAGTTCTTCCAGAACTCCTGCTCCGAGGCCATGAACAGGATGTGTCCGTCGCGCGATGCGTAGTACTGGTAACGCACGCCCTTTTCCATCCCGGCCGTACCCGGGGCACGACGCACGTAATCATCGGTCTGGTTGCCCGTGACTTCGGATTGCGGGCGCTCGTAGGCCTTCCAGGTCTCGATGCGCAGCCAGTCCATGTAGGCGGCCGCATCGCTCTGCCCGAGTTCGAGGAAGGCGCCCGTGCCGGTGGCGCGCGCGCGCAGCAGCGCCGCGCAGATCGACAGCGCCGCGATGAGCGGACCGGCGTGCATGCCGATCGAGGGGTGCTCGGGAATGAAGCAGAAACCCTCGGCGTCGACACCCGGCTTCACCAGGCCGGCCCAGCTGTCGAAGGCCACGCCGTGTGCCGGCGCATCCTTGTAGGGGCCGCTCATGCCGTAACCGGACAGGGCACAGAACACCAGCCCGGGCCTGATCAGTCGCAGCGCCTCATAGCCCAGGCCGCGACGCGCGAGCGCGCCGGGGCGCATGGCCTCGATGACCACGTCCGCCCTGCGCACCAGGTCGCGGAACACCGCGACGCCCGATTCCGTGCGCAGGTCCAGCGTCAGGCTCCTCTTGCCGCGCGACACGTGGTGATGCAGCAGCGAGTCGCCCTCGATGATCGGCCAGGTCAGGCTGCGCACGTAGTCGCCTCCGGGCGCCTCGACCTTGATCACCTCGGCGCCCAGATCCGCCAGGTGCGCCGCCGTGGCGCCGGGACTGAGCAGCGAACAATCGATCACGCGCACCCCCGCCAGGGGTGCTGTTGCATCAGCCGTCATTGCAGGGCTCCACGCCGGATGAGAGGGAATGTGACGTCGAAGTGAAGTTGCAGCGGCTTCACGGTGCCGCGGCGAACTCGGCGAGCAGCGTCGCACGCGCCGTAGCCGCCTGCTCC
>DAORUQ010000177.1:0-2196 GCA_035433265.1 Pseudomonadales bacterium
CCCGCGGTGAGGTCGAGCTGCTCGGTGGCATGCCAGGTGCCCTGGGCGAAGATGGCGACCGAGTCGTTGTCGACGATCGATTCGTTGGTGCCGGTGCCGAAGATGCTGTCGAACCACGCCGGCTCGACGACACCGTTCGTGATCGGCTTCATGATCCCCAGCGCATCCAGGCCCGGCGAGTGCTCGGTGAAATAGAATATGCCGCCGACCAGGTCGAACAGGTCCTTGGTGATCGTGAGCTGCAGTTCCTGGCTGAACTGGCGCTGCGAGGTCGAGCGCGCTGTCAGCAGGTTGAAGAACGAGTCGTTCGGACCCGGCGCGTTGGCCGGATTGAAGATGGCACCGAAGTCGCCGCTCAACGCCCCGGCCAGCTGGGCCGTGGTGAATTTCCAGCCGCCGGTGGCCGCGAGATCGTAGATGTTCGGGTCCTGCTCCATCTCGCGCCAGGCCGTGATGCTCTTGAAGTTCACCTCGTCCGTGATGTCCCAGTTCATCGTCAGGTTGTGGCCGAAGACCTCGAGCGGCTGCACGCTGGTGGCCGCGGCCACGTCGTCGAGCCGATCCGTGCTGACATTGGTGATGCCGCCGTACAGGGGCTGCAGCGAATCGATGAGCTGGAGCAAGGGCTGCAGCGCTCCGCCCGTGATGCCGAGCTGCTGGGTCGGATTGCCCACCGTGTCGCTGTCGGTGCGGTCGTACTTGTAGTCGAGCGTCAGCTCCTCGCTGAGCGCCAGCCTGGCGGCGAACATGAAGGCATCCGTGTCCTTGCTGCCGAGGTCGTCGTCGTACCTCAGCACGCCGAGATCGGGATCGAAGGGGCGCAGGTCGATGCGCTGGCCGCCGATCAGGTTGTCCGCCGTGCCCTCGTCCTCGTCGTGCAGGTAGGAGAATTTCACGCTGAGCGGGCCCCACGACGGCAGGTTCAGGTTGGTGCGCGCACGGAAGGCGTCGTTGCTGCCGAACGAGACATCCTGCTTCAGGCCGAACTCGCCGGTAGGGGCCGAGGTGATCAGGCTGATCGCCCCGCCGGTGGCATTGCGTCCGAACAGCGTGCCCTGCGGGCCACGCAGCACCTCGACGCGCTCGATCTCGGCCATGTCGAAGATCGCGCCCACGCTGCGCCCGATGTAGACGCCGTCGAGATACATGCCGACCTTCGGATCGACGGCGTTGTTGGATACCCCCGACGAGATGCCGCGAATGGTGATGGTGGGGATGGAACGCACGCCCTGGTCGATCATCACCAGGTTCGGTGCCAGACCGTTCAGGTCCTGGATATCGGTGACGCGGAAGCTCTCCAGCATGTCCGTGCCCAGCGCGGTCACCGCGATCGGCACCGTCTGCAGGTTCTCCTCGCGCTTCTGCGCGGTGACCACGATCTCCTCGAGCCCGGCGCTGCGCCCGTCATCGCCCGCCTGCTGCGCATTAGCGCCGGCAACGCATACATAGAGCGCCGAAGCACAGGCAATCCTGGCGGCCATTTCCGTCTTTTTCATAGTGAGTCATCCCCTGTCAGTGAAATTGTCTTTATGGAAACGCGCGCCGAGCCTAACGCGGGCACGATTTCACGCCCTCATGCCAACGAATGAGGCCGACGACTCAACGCGGGTCGTCGACACCCACCACGAAGCTCGCCACCGTCGCACAGGAGCCGCCGATGTTCAGCGTCGCGAAGCGCCGCGCGCCCTCGACCTGCATCTCGCCCGCCTGCCCCGTGACCTGTTTCGCCGCATCGAACAGCATCCGCGCGCCGGTCGCGCCGACCGGGTGGCCGCATCCGATGAGGCCCCCGCCCGGGTTCACCGGCAGCCTGCCGCCGCGCTCGATCAGGCCGCTCTCGATGGCCTGCCACGACTGCCCCGGCGGCGTGATACCGAAGTGGTCCAACGCCATGTACTCGGTCACCGAGAAGCAGTCGTGCGTCTCGATGCCGTCCAGTTGGCCCACGCCCTCGATGCCCGCGCGGCGAAAGGCATCCGTGATGGTGTCGCGCACGTGCGGGAAGACCAGCGCCTCGTCGCGGCTGCGCGCGATCTTGTCGTGGTAGCGCAGGCCCGCGTTGCGATGGCCCCAGCCCTGGATGCGCGGCAGCTGCTCGAGACGCGCGCCGCGGCGTGCGGCGTGCCGGGCCGCGAACTCCCCCGAGGCCAGCACCAGCGCGCAGGCGCCGTCGGTGATCTGGCCGCAGTCCTGGCG
>DAORUQ010000177.1:2296-6166 GCA_035433265.1 Pseudomonadales bacterium
AGGTTGCGGAACTCCTCGACGCCCAGCACCAGCACGCAGTCGTAGCGCCCGGCCTCGATCTCGGCCATCGCCGCCAGCACCGCGAGCGAGCTCGAGGCGCAGGCGCCCTCGTGGCGCATCGCGGGCACGCCCCACAGCGCGGGCACCACCTGCGCGACCATCGCGCCGAGGTGACCCTGCCTGCGCTGCGCCTCGCCGAAGGCGTTGCCCACGTGGACGGAGCGCACGTCCTGCGCGTCGAGGCGGCAGTTCTCCAGCGCGCCGAGCGCGGCCTCGCGGACCATGTCGGAGATGTCCAGCCCCTCGCGCGACCACGCCCGCGCGAAATCGGTCTGGTAGCCGCCGAGAATGTACGTGGAGCTGTGCATGTGCGGCCTGTTCCCCCGTGATCCCCGCAGCGCGGGCAACTGCAGCCGGTTGCGCAGGCTGGCCCTCAGCCGCCCAGCGCCTGCGCCATCGAGAGGATTTCCTGTTCCGATTCCGCGAGCACCCGCATGCCGATCTGCTCGTCGATCTTCAGCTTCATGCAGGCGGGAATGGAAGCCATGGCAGGCAGATCCGCCTGTGCGCCCTCGCCGCGGCTCGCGAGCAGGTTCGCCACCAGCACGATGTCGGCAACATCGGCACGACCGGCGTGATCGCGCTCCAGCACCTCGTGCTCATCCACCGCCACCGCGATCGGCTCCGGGAATCCCCACGCCTCGACGATGGCGCGCCCCACGCCGGGGTGCCAGTCCTGCATCAGCCCCTGCAGCACGTCCGGATGTTCGAACAGTTCGGGAAAGGCATCGGCGCGCATCAGGATGTAGAAACGGCCGATCGCGTGCAGCAGCCCGGTCAGCATGGCCTCATCGGGCTTGACACCGTCGGCCAGGCGCTTGGCCAGTACGTACGACAGCACCGCCACGCGCACGCTGTGGCGACGCGTGCTCTCGACCTGGCGGCGAACCGGTCCGTGCGCGGGTGCCTTGAAGGCGCTGTCGACGGCCAGCGACACCGCGGTGTTGCGCACCATCTCGAAGCCGAGACGGCTGATCGCCATCCTGACGTCGGTGATCTCGAGCGAGCCGCGGCGCATCAGCGCCGAATTCGCGATGCGCAGCAGCCGCGCCGACAGCACCGGCTCGGACAGCACGATGCGCGCGACCTTGTCCACGCTGACCTCGGGATCGTTCAGCGCCTCGCGCACGCGCAGCGCCACCTCGGGAAACGCCGGCAGCTCGAAGCTGCCGTCCGACAGGTCCTGCGCCAGTTGCCTGACGAATGCGAAGGCGGCAGCACGCGTGGCGTCCTGTTCGGCGCAAGCGCTGGTCGCGCACGGGTCGGCGGACGCCTCTGCGGAAACCTGTTTGACGAATTCGAAGGAGTCGTTGCGAAATTGCGACATGCTGGCGGTGGCCTGTGTGTCCCTGCGGTTGCCCTGGCCCTGCCCCGCCACGCTCGGCGGCTAGCCGCGCAGTCCCGCGCGCAGACAGGAGGTTTTTTGTGCGACAAAGGCTAGCACCTCGTCGCAGGAACGCACCTGCGCGCAGGACGATTTCGCCCCATTTGGGTCGTGAATTTTGCGCATCGCCGCCGACGATGCGCACTGGCCGGGCCTGCGTAGGCGCGCGGCTCAGCGCCCGGGCACCATCCCGCCATCCACGCTGTAGAGCTGCCCGCTGATCCACGAACCCTGCTCGCTGCACAGGTAGACGACCATGTTGGCAACGTCGAGGCCGCTGCCCGCGCGGCGCAGCGGCACGTAGGCGGCGATCATCTTCTCCCACTGCTCGCCGCGCCCGACGTCGTCCATGCGGAAGGTGTCGATGATGCCGGGGCATACCGCGTTCACGCGCACCCCGTGCGGCCCGAGCTCGGCCGCCATCGCGCAGGTGAGCGCGTGCACGCCGGCCTTGGAGGCGGCATAGGCGGCGGTCTGTGCCGCCATCATCTTGCCGCCGATGGAGGAGATGTTGACGATGCTGCCACCGCGGCCCTGCTCCATCAGCGCGCGACCGAAGGCGCGGCTCATGTAGAACGTGCCGTTCAGGTTCACGTCGATCACGGTGCGCCAGGCATCGATGGCGAGATCGACGACGGCGGCGCGATCCTCGCCGCGCGCGGCGCCGGCATTGTTCACCACGATGTCGACGCGGCCGAACTCGTCCAGCGTGCGCGCCACCAGCGCATCCACGGCCTGCGGATCCGCGACGTCGCTGACCAGCGCGAGCGCCCGGCGACCGAGCGCGCGCACCTCCTCGGCAACCGATTCGATGTCGCGCCAGCCGGCGGCGCGTTCGTCATCCGGGTAACGCCCGGGCGCGCGCCCCGTGCCTGTCAGCACGACGTCGCAACCGGCGCGCGCGAGCTCCACCGCGATCGGGCGCCCGATGGAGCGCATGCGCCCGGCGCCGGTGACGACCGCGACCTTCCCCTCGAGACCCGTGATCTGCATTCACCCTCCTTTCCTGCCCTGTGGGTCGGCATTCATGCCGACATGTGCCTGCCCCACTGCTGCTGTCGCCATGAATGGCGACCCACGTCCATGCGGACCTATGGTTCGTCGATGACCAGCCCGCGCAGCGCCGCGCGCACCACTTTGCCGAGCGGATTGCGCGGCAGCGCGTCGACGATGACGAGCTTCTCGGGGAGCTTGTTGCGCGCGAGGTGCCGCCCCTCGAGATACTGTGTGATGCTCTCCAGCGTCGGCTGCTCGCCGGGCCTCGCCACCACCACCGCGCACACGCGTTCGCCCATCACCGCGTCGGGATAGCCCGTGACCGCAGCCTCGGCGAGCTGCGGATGCGCGCCGAGCAGCGTGTCGAGTTCGTCGGGCGAGATCTTCATGCCGCCGCGGATGATGATGTCCTTGCAACGCCCGGTGAAACGGTAGAAGCGCGGATCCTCCGGCGCGATCTCGAACATGTCGCCGCTGCGGAACCAGCCGTCCGCGCTGAACACCCCGGCGTTGCCCTGCGGTGCATCGAAATAGCCGTCGATCACGTTCGGCCCCTGGATCTGCATCTCGCCGGGGTGGCCCGGTTCCGTGATCACGCTGCCGCTGTCGATGTCGACCAGGCGCGAGCGCATGCGCGCGGCGATCGGGTTCGACCACGCGAGGCCCTCAACGCCGAAGCGCGGGAACAGCGTCGCGCGCTGCTCGGGATCGGGCACGTCGAGGCCCGAGGACGCGAAGGCCATGCCCTCGTTGGAGCCGAAGATGTTCACGACCACGATGCCGAATTCCTCCTGGAACGCACGCACCATCCACGGCGCCAGCGGCGCGCTGCCCGAGGCGACCAGCCTCAGGCTGGAGAGGTCCGCGCCCGCCAGCAGCTCGCGTTTCTGCAGCAGCATGTTCAGCACCGCGGGCGGCGCGATCGTGTAGGCCACGCGCTCGTCGCGGATCTGCGCCAGGAACACCGCGACATCCATCGGGTGGTGCAGCACCAGCGTGCCGCCGAGCTGCAGCCACGGGAAGAAGAAGCCCGTGATGCTCGCCATGTTCACCATCGGGAACGGGCACAGCATCCTCATGCCGGGCTCGAGCCCGATGCCGTGCATCGCCAGCGTCTGCGAGAGCCATTGATTGTGGCTGCGCGGCACGCCTTTGGGCGTGCCGGTAGTGCCGGAGGTCCAGCAGATCGTGTAGACCTCATCGGCCGACACGCCGGTCGCGATCACCGACTCGTCCGCCGCGCGATCGGCCCCGATCAGTTCGTGGTCGAGCGCGATCAGGCGCGTGTCGGGCGCGAAGGCGCCGGCGTGGCGCGCCGTGAAATCCTCGCCGCGAAAATGCGCGGCCGCGACGTAGGCCCGCGGGTGCAGCTTGTGCGCGATCTCGCGCAGCTCGTGCAGGCCGTACTGCATCGGCACCGGGCTCGCGAT
>DAORUQ010000178.1:0-6091 GCA_035433265.1 Pseudomonadales bacterium
TAGACTTGCGCGCTTTCCTCGTGCCCCGGGCCCGCCCGGCGGCCTTCTGTCCGGCGGATCCGCAATGCGACTCAAGACCATCAAGCTGGCGGGGTTCAAGTCCTTCGTCGACCCCACGACCGTGAAGTTGCCGAGCAACCTGTGCGGGGTGGTCGGTCCCAACGGCTGCGGCAAGTCCAACATCATCGATGCCGTGCGCTGGGTGCTCGGGGAGGCCTCCGCGAAGCATCTGCGCGGCGAGTCCATGGCCGACGTCATCTTCAACGGCTCGACCGGGCGCAAGCCGGTGGGGCAGGCGGCGATCGAACTGGTTTTCGACAACACCGACGGCACGCTCGGCGGCGAGTACGCGAGCTATGCCGAGATCGCGATCCGCCGTACCGTCAGCCGCGACGGGTTGTCGCACTACTACCTCAACGGCACGCGGTGCCGGCGGCGCGATATCACCGACATCTTTCTCGGCACCGGCCTCGGCCCGCGCAGCTACGCGATCATCGAGCAGGGCATGATCTCGCGCCTGATCGAAGCCAGGCCCGAGGATCTGCGCGTCTACATCGAGGAGGCCGCGGGCATCTCCAAGTACAAGGAGCGGCGCAAGGATACCGAGAACCGCATCCGCCGCACGCGCGAGAACCTCGAGCGCCTGACGGACTTTCGCGAGGAACTCGAGCGCCAGTTGCAGCACCTCAAGCGCCAGGCCGCGGCCGCCGAGCGCTACTCGGAGCTGAAGACCGAGGAGCGGCGCATCAGCGCCGAGCTGCTGGCGCTGCAGTGGCGCCAGCTCGATGCCCAGGGCGCGGGACTGCGCGAGGGTGTGTTGCGCCACGAGGTCGAACTCGCGGCGGTCAATGCGCGCCACACGCGCGTCGACGCAGACATCGAGAAGGCTCGCGAGCAGCATTCCGGGCTGAACGAGGCGCTCGGCGGTGTTCAGGAGCGCTATTACGCCATCGGCGCCGATATCGCGCGCACCGAGCAGTCGGTGCAGCTGCAGCAGGAACGCGCGCGGCAGTTGCGCGCGGATCTCGAGCAGACGCGGCGCTCGCGCGAGGAGGCCGAGCGTCACCTGCGCGATGACGAGGGCCGCCTCGCGCGCCTGGGCGCCGAGCTCGAGGAGGTGATACCGGCGCTCGCCGAGGCCGAGGCCGCCGAGGCGAGCGCCCAGGAGGCGCTGGCGCTGGCCGACGAGGCCATGCACCAGTGGCAGCTCGAGTGGGAGGAGTTCAGCTCCGCCTCCGAAAAGCCGCGCCAGGAAGTCGAGGTGCAGCAGTCGCGCATCCGCCATCTCGAGGAGGCGCTGGCGCAGGCGCAACAGCGCCTGGAACGGCTGGAGCACGAGGCCGCCGAGCTCGACACCACGGCCGCCGAGACGGAGCGCGAGACGCTGGACGAGCGCGTGCAGGAGCTCGAGGAGATCAGCCGCGGCTGGCAGGAGCGTGCCGACACGGTGCGCGCGCAGATAGACGTGGCGCGCGCCAGCATCACGCAGTTCACCGGGCAGCTCGACGAGGTGCGCGGCGAGTTGCAGGAGCAGCGCGGGCGCTTCGCCTCGCTGCAGGCGTTGCAGCAGGCCGCCCTGGGGCAGACCGACGAGGTCGTTACCGGCTGGCTGCAGGCGCAGGGCCTGGCGCGCAACCAGCGCGTGGCCGAGCGCCTGACGGTCGAGCCGGGCTGGGAAACCGCGGTGGAGACCGTGCTCGGCAGCCACCTGCAGGCGGTGTGCGTCGATGACATGAACCCGCTGGCCGCGGCGCTGGAGCGCTTCGGCGCCGGCACGCTGGGGCTGTTCAGCCCGCGAACGGCGACAGGCGCCGGGGCGGCGCCGCAGGGCCTCGCGGCCAAGGTGCGCGCGCCATTCGATGTCGGCGGATTGCTGGCCGGGATCCTTGTCGCGGACTCGCTGGCGCAGGCGCTGGCGCTGCAGGAAGGGCTCGCACCGGGCGAGTCGGTGGTCACGCCGGAGGGCATCTGGCTCGGTCGCGACTGGCTGCGCCTGGCGCGCGACACCGATGCGCGTGCCGGCGTGATCCAGCGCAGCCGCGAGCTCGCCGGGCTCGAGGCCGCGATGGACGCCGGGCGCGAACGCGAGGCCCTGCTGCTGGAGACGCTGGAGCACTCGCGCGAGGAACTGCGCGAGCTCGAGGCCGGGATGTTGCAGCAGCAGCAGGAGCTGCGCGCGGCGACCGCTCGCTACACCGAGGCGCGTTCGGCGCTCAGCGCCTGCAACGCGCGCCTGGAACAGATGCTGCTGCGCGACGAGCGCAACCGCTCCGAGCAGCAACAGACCCGCGAGCGGCGCGACGCACAGCGCGCCGAGTTGCAGGGCGCGCGCAGTGTGCTCGAGGCCGCGCTCGACGCCATGCATCGCGACAGCCAGCGGCGCGAAACGCTGCAGCTGCAGCGCGACATGGCCCGCCAGGCGCTCGAGGCCGCCCGGCAGAAGGCGCGTCAGGACAAGGATTCGGCGCACCAGCTGGCGATGCGTCGCCAGTCGCTGGGCTCGCAAACCGAGAGCCTGCGCGCGGCGATCGCGCGCATCCAGGGCCAGTTCGCCCAGCTCGAGGCGCGCACCGGGGCGCTGGCCGCGCAGATCGAGGCCACCGAGGAGCCGATCGCCGAGGGGCGCGAGCTGCTCGAGGCGCAGCTGCAGGACCGTCTTGCCGTCGAGGGCGAGCTGACGGCCGCGCGCGCCCGGGTGCAGGAGGTCGAGCACGCGCTACGCGAGGCCGAGCGCAGCCGCCACGCCATCGAGCAGGAGACCGAGGCCGTGCGCAGCGCGCTGGAACAGGAGCGCATCGCGGCGCAGGGCGTGCAGGTGCGCCTGGGCGCCATCGTCGAGCAGCTGCACAAGGGGCACGCGGATCTCGCGGCCGTGCTGGCAGGCCTGCCCGAAGACGCGCAGGAGACGGCGTGGCAGGCGCAGCTGGAACGCCTCGGGGGCCAACTGGCGCGACTCGGGCCGATCAACCTCGCGGCGATCGAGGAACATCGCCAGCAGTCGGAGCGCAAGAACTACCTCGATGCGCAGAACGCCGACCTGGTCGAGGCGCTGGAGACGCTGGAGAATGCGATCCGCAAGATTGACCGCGAGACGCGCACGCGCTTCAAGGACACGTTCGACAAGGTCAACAGCGGTCTGCAGGAGCTGTTCCCGCGCGTATTCGGAGGCGGGCACGCCTACCTCGAACTGACCGGCGACGACCTGCTGGATACCGGGGTCGCGATCATGGCGCGGCCCCCGGGCAAGCGCAATGCGACGATCCACCTGCTCTCGGGCGGGGAGAAGGCGCTCACGGCGATCTCGCTGGTGTTCTCGATCTTCCGCCTGAACCCGTCGCCGTTCTGCATGCTCGACGAGGTCGATGCCCCGCTCGATGACGCCAACGTCGGGCGATTCGCGCGGCTCGTGCGGGAGATGTCCGAGACGGTGCAGTTCATCGTGATCACGCACAACAAGATCACGATGGAAATGGCGCATCACCTGATGGGCGTCACGATGCAGGAGCCGGGCGTCTCGCGACTGGTCAGCGTGGATGTCGAGGAGGCCGTGGCGCTGGCGCACACGGCGTGAAAGGCGTTGCCGGCGCGATGTTCTATAGTGACGTTTGGTTATAGAATGCCGCGGCAACGCGGGAACAGACAGGCCATTCCACCCGGTTCACAGGATCTGCTAGCGGCATGGAGTTGAGTGTACAGGACTGGTTGATCGTCATTGGCGCGCTCCTCATCGTGGGGGTGCTGCTCGATGCGTTCAGGCGCTATCGCAACGAGAGCCGCAACCCGATTCGCATGGGCCGCAAGCCCGGCTTCTGGAAGCTGGGCGACGGTTTCCGCGACGATGCCGAAGCCCCGGCGCTGCCCAACGCCGAGCTGCCGGGCGGCGGCGCGCGCGTGCGCGACCGTGGCGGCATCGGCCACGACAACCGCGGCATGGACGATTTCGAGGCGCCGGCGCCACGGGTGGCACCGCGCGTCGAGCCGGTGCTGGAACCCGAACCGCCGGCCGTGCACGTCCCCGCCCCCCCGCAGCCGCGCCGCGAGACGCCGCCGGAACAGGCGGTCCTTCCCGGCACCGAGCCGATCACGGCCCCCGTGCGCGAGAAGCGCGCCAGGGCCGCTGCGGCGCCGGCGCCGGAGACAGACAGCGAAGTCGTGGTGATCCATGTGCTGGCGCGCGAGGCCGGGGGGTTTCCCGGCGAGGCGCTGGTGAAGATCTTCCACGCCTGCGATGTCCGCCACGGCGAGATGGATATCTTCCACCGCCACGAGCAGGAGAAGGGCCAGGGGCCGGTGCAGTTCAGCGTGGCGAACGTGTCGCGCCCCGGCACCTTCGACATCGCGGCCATGGACGCGCTGCACCTGCCCGGGCTCAGTTTCTTCCTGCGCCTGCCCGGGCCGACGCGCCCGCTCGAGGCCTTCGACTGCATGCTCGAGACGGCGCGCGTCGTGGCGCGCAATCTCGACGGCGAACTGCAGGACGAGAGCCACAGCGTGTTCACCACGCAGACCGCCGAGCATTGCCGCCAGCGCATCCGCGAGTTCGCGCACCGCAACTCGCGCGCGCGGCGCTAGCCTTGTCCCCGCCGGGGCCGGGGCCGGGGCCGGGGCCGGGGCCGGGGCCGGGGGTCGCGGGCGCGGAGCCGCCGCGATGAGCCCTGGCGCCGATGCCGCCGGGGAGATCGAGCGGCTGCGCGAGCAGGTCCGCCACCACAACCACCGCTACTACGTCCTCGACGACCCGCTGATCCCGGACAGCGAGTACGACCGGCTCCTGCACCGGCTCCAGGAGCTCGAGCGCGCGCATCCCGAACTGGTCAGCGCGGATTCCCCGACGCAGCGCGTCGGCGCCGGGCCGCTGGCGGTCTTCGCGACGGTGCGTCACGAGATCCCGATGCTGTCGCTGGACAACGTCTTCAGCGACGATGAACTGCGCGCCTTCGATCGGCGCGTGCGCGAGCGCCTCGGCGACGAGGCGGGCGTGGACTACTGCTGCGAGCCCAAGCTCGACGGTGTGGCGGTCAGCATTGTCTACGAGCACGGCGTGCTGGTGCGCGCCGCGACGCGCGGCGACGGCACGACGGGCGAGGACATCACCGCGAACGTGCGCACCATCGCCTCGGTACCGTTGCGCCTGCCGGCGGCGGTCCCGCCGCAGCGCCTCGAAGTGCGCGGCGAGGTGTACATGCCGCACCGGGGCTTCGAGGAGATGAACCGGCGCGCCGCGCAGCGCGGCGAGAAGACCTTCGTGAACCCGCGCAACGCCGCCGCCGGCAGCCTGCGCCAGCTCGACCCGCGCATCACCGCGGCGCGCCCGCTGGAGTTCTGCGCCTACGGTCTGGGCGTGCTCGATGGTGCCTCGATGCCGTCCACGCAGTCGGGGGCGCTGGCGTGGCTGCGCGAGCTCGGTGTGCGCACCAGTGGCGAGTTGCGTGTCGCGCGCGGTGTCGAGGAGTGCCTGGCCTATTACGCGCAGATGCAGGAGCGGCGCGCGTCCCTGCGCTACGACATCGACGGCATCGTGTTCAAGGTCGACAGCGTGGCGCTGCAGCAGCGGCTCGGCTTCGTGTCGCGGGCGCCGCGCTGGGCGGTCGCGCACAAGTTTCCGGCGCAGGAGGAAATGACCACGCTGCTCGGGGTGGAGTTCCAGGTCGGGCGCACCGGCGCGATCACGCCGGTGGCGCGGCTGGCGCCGGTGTTCGTGGGCGGTGTGACGGTCAGCAACGCCACCTTGCACAACATGGACGAGGTGCGCCGCCTCGGCCTGATGGTCGGCGACACCGTGATCGTGCGCCGTGCCGGCGACGTGATCCCGCAGGTGGTGCGCGTGCTCGAGGAGCAGCGTGCGCCGCACGCGCGCGCGATCGCGCTGCCCGTGAACTGCCCGGTGTGCGGGTCGCCGGTCGAACAGGGCGAGGGCGAAGCGGTGGCACGCTGCTCCGGCGGGCTGGTGTGCGCCGCGCAGCAGAAGGAGACCATCCGCCACTTCGCCTCGCGCCGCGCGCTGGACTTCGAGGGGCTGGGCGAGAAGCTGATCGAGCAGCTGGTCGACCAGGGCGTGGTGCGCAATGTCGCCGACGTCTACGCGCTCGAC
>DAORUQ010000179.1:0-6052 GCA_035433265.1 Pseudomonadales bacterium
AGTCCTGAGATGCGCCCGCTCACCCTCGCCATGACCGCCTTCGGTCCCTTCGCCGGCACCGCGAGCATCGATTTCCGCCGCCTCGGCGAGAATCCGCTGTTCCTGATCAACGGTCCCACCGGCGCCGGCAAGACCAGCATCCTCGATGCGATCTGCTTCGCGCTCTACGGCGAGACCACCGGCGGCGAGCGCCAGGGCGCCGAGATGCGCTCGCACCACGCGGCCCCCGAGCTGCTGACCGAGATCAGCTTCGAGTTCGAGCTTGCGGGAAAGCATTACCGCATCCGCCGTGTGCCCGACCAGGAGCGGCCGAAGGCGCGCGGCGAAGGCACGACGCAGCACAAGGCCGAGGCGCAGCTCGATGAGCTCGGCGCCGACGGCAGCGCGCGCAACCTGGTGCCACGCAAGGTCGGCGAGGCGAACCAGCGCGTGATGGAGCTCACCGGGCTCGATGCCGACCAGTTCCGGCAGGTCATGGTGCTGCCGCAGGGCAGGTTTCGCGAGTTGCTGCTGGCGCCCTCGCAGGAGCGCGAGGCGATATTCCAGCAGCTGTTCCAGACCCACGTCTATGCGCGCCTGGAACGCGCGCTGAAGGACGGCGCGAACGCGCTGAGTGCCGAGGTCGAGCGGCGCGGCGAACGCAGTCGCGGCCTGCTGGAGGGTTGCGGGCTGGCATCGGGCGATGCGCTCGCGACGGCGCTGAGCGAGCAACTCGATCAGATCGCGGTGGCTGAAGCGGCGCGCGACGCCGCGCTCGCGCAGCACGGCGAGGTGCAGCGTGCGCTGGAGGCGGCGCGCCTGCTCGAACAGCGCTTCGTGGCGCACGACGGCGCGCGCGGCGCGCTCGAACGCCTCGTGGCCGAAGAGCCGTTGCGCGCGCAAGAACGCAGCAGAGCCGGTGCCGCGGCGGCGGCGCGCGCGCTGGCGCCGCATCACGAGAGCGTGGCGCAACGCGCGGCCGAGCACGAGCGCGCCACCGGGCGTTGGCGCGAAGCCGAGGCGGCGCTGGCGCGCGCGCGGGACGCATCCGGGCACGCCGACGCTGCGTGGCGCGAGGCCACGGCACAGGAGCCGGAGCTGCTGCGCTTGCGTGACGAAATGCTCCGGTTGCGCGCGCTGGAACCCGTCGCCATCGGGTTGCAACAGGGCGAGCGCCTGTTGCGCGAGCGTCGCGCCGAGCGCGCGCGGGCCGATGCGGCGCTGGAGACGGCGCGGGCCGCGCACGAGGCTGCCGCCAAGGCCCTGGCCGACGTCGATGCGCGCATCACCGGCTTGCGCCAGCGCACGGAGGCGCTGGCGCAGGCGCCGCTGGCGCGCGAGCGCTGCGACGCACGGCTGCTCGTGCGCCGGCGGCAGGAGGAATTGACGGCAACGCGGGATGACTTGCGCGCGGCGGGTGATACGGCCGCGCGGCGGCTCGACGCTGCCGCCCTCGCGCAGCGCCGGGCAGGTGAATCCTTGCGCGCCCTGCGCCAGGCCTGGCAGGCCGGGCAGGCGGTGGTGCTGGCGCGCGAGCTGCGCCACGGCGCGCCGTGTCCGGTGTGCGGCAGCGCGGAGCATCCCGCGCCCGCCGCCGGGGCGCAGGAGGTGCCGGCGCCGGATACGCTGGAGCTTGCGCTCGAAGTCGACGAGCGGGCCAGGGAGGCGCTCGAAGGGGCGCGGATCGAAAGGGTCCGGGTCGACGAGGCGATCGCGGCGCAGGAGGCGGAACTTGCGCGCCTGCGCGATGAGCTGGGCGATCATGCCCGGGAGCCGCTGGCAGCGCTTGAACAGCAGGCCGCCACGCTGGCTGCTGATGTGCAGGCGCACGACCTGGCGCAGGCAGAGCTGCGTGATGCCGAGCGCGCCCGCGCTGATTGCATCGAGCGGGTCACGCAGCTCGCGAGTGCCACGGACTCCATGCGCCTGGCGGCGCACACGGCCGAGCGCGCCGAAGGCGAGGCAGCCGCCGCCTTCGCGGCGCAGCAGAGGCAACTGCCCGAGGCGCTGCGCGCGCCCGGCGCCGTGGCCGAGGCGCTGCGGGTGGCGACGGCTGGCGCCGAGCGCCTCGGCACGGCGCTCGAAGCGGCACGCTCGAGGCAGCAGCAAGCGAGTAACGGCCTGGTCGGGGCGCAGGTGGAGGCCGCTGGCAGGCATGACGAGATGCAGCGTGCGGCGGCGCTGCTGCAGGAAGCCGAGGCGACGTGGCAGCAGCTTCTGGCGGCGAGTCCCTTCGCCGACACCACGGCGTTTCGCCAGGCCCTGCTCGAACCCGGGGAGCTGCAGCGGCTGGAGCAGGAAATCCGCGACCGGGAGAACGCGCTGCTGCTGGCGCGTCGAGCGCTCGAGGATACCGCCGGCGCCATCGCGGGTGCCGAGCGACCGCTGTTGCCGGCGCTGGAACAGGCGGAACTCGTGGCGCGCAGCGCGCGCGATGCGGCCGTCGGCGACGTGCGGGTGCTGGGGGAGCGCCAGGCGGCGCTGGAGCGAACGCAGCACGCGCTGGCGCAGCTGCTCGCGGAGCAGGCCGCGCTGGAGGCCGAATATGCTGTGCTGGGGCGCCTCGCGCGCATCGCCAACGGTGGCAATGCGCACAACCTCAGCCTGCAGCGCTTCGTGCTCAGCGTGCTGCTCGACGAGGTGCTGGTCGAGGCCGGGCACCGGTTGCGGTTGATGAGCCGGGGCCGCTACCAGCTGTCACGGCGCGAGGAGGTGCGTGATGCGCGCAGCAAGTCGGGCCTCGAGCTCGATGTCGAGGATGCCTACACCGGGCGCGTGCGCTCGGTCGCCACGCTTTCCGGTGGCGAGAGCTTCATGGCCGCGCTGGCGCTGGCACTCGGGCTTTCCGACGTGGTGCAGGCACACTCGGGCGGCATACGGCTCGATACGCTGTTCATCGACGAGGGCTTCGGCAGCCTGGATGCCGATGCGCTGGAGCTGGCGATTCGCACCCTGGTCGATCTGCAGGCGGGCGGGCGCATGGTGGGCATAATCTCGCACGTGCCCGAACTGAAACAGCAGATGGACGTGCAGATCGTGGTGGAACCGGGCGCCAGCGGCAGCCATCTGCGGCTGGTCGTGCCGTAGGGAGTATGCAGCGCATGCGAGGCAACCGCACGATCACGACCGCGCTGGTGCAGACGCGCATCCGCCGCGATCGTGACGGCGGCTTCCGTGCGCTGGTGAGCCAGCAGTTCGACGGTCGGACGCTGCGCCGGGAGCTGCAGTTCAGCGTGAGTCCGGAGCAGTTGGCGGAGTCCGGCGGCGCGGCGATGTATTGCCCGAGCTGCCGCGCGCGGCGTCGCTGCGATGCGATCACGTTCACGCGCGTCGGGCCGGAGAACGGCTGGTCGCGGCGCGTGCGCATGTGCCGCAGCTGCTTCTACCACTTCGTCACCGCCGAAGTGTCCGAGTCGCTGATCCTCGAGATGGGCGAGATGCTCGACGAGAAGGACGAGGGCGGCGCGCCCGCCGGTCCCGGCGCCTCGACGGTGATTCCCTTCCGGCGCGGGCGGCCGCGCTAGGGCATGTTCGCCTGCAGCATGGTGATCAGCCTGGTCTTCATCGGTATCACCCAGTTCTGCTTCAGTTCGGCCGAGAGCAGGCCGTGCGCCTCGAGCTCGTCGCACAGATGCATCTGGTGCGCCAGGTCGAACACGTCGAACTGCGCGGTGATCCTGCCCGCGCCGTTGAAGGTGATGAAGGAGATCCCGGGCGTCTCGAACCAGGAGCCGTCGGGCCGCTTGCCCGGGCCGCGATTCATCCAGTGCGTCACCACGCGGCCCTCGTTGCCGACGTAGACATCGAGATAGGGAAAGGTCCAGCCTTCCCAGCCGCGCTGCATGTCGCGACCGTAGTGCGTGGCCTTGATCTCGTCGATGCCGGTGGCGCACACGCGCATGGTGCCGGCGTACTCGCAGACGTAGACGCACTCGGGCGCGTACATCTCGTCGACGAAGAAGGTCCACTCGTTGCGCTGCTCCGCCTCCCGGTGAAAGGCGATGATTTTCTGCGCGGCCCGTTGATAGATTTCCTGCGTCACGCGGTCGGTCTCCTGTGATTACATGGGCATGAAGCGCAGTTCGGGATCGGGGCTGCTGCGCTGCCAGAGCTCGTCGAACTGCTCGGTGTAATGCCTGACGAGGGGGCGGTCGTCGCGGTTCCAGAAGCACACCTTGTCGTCCTCGTTCGGGATGAAGAAGATCCCGCCGTCGTCGACCAGCACGTAGTTCGCCACGTAGTGGTCCGGGCAATACGTGAGCTTGCGCAACAGCACCGAGGAGACCAGGCGCTGGTGCAGGGCGCCGATGCGGTGGGTGCGCCGCGTCAGGAACTGGCTGTCCTTGAGCAGGATGCGCACCTCGCAGGCGCGACCCTGGCGCGCCACGCGCGACAGTTCGCTCGCGAGACCGGCATGGTCGAAGAGCTGCGGGCTCAAGGCGTCGCTGAAGATGCGCACGATATGCTGCGCGTCCCGCAGCAGTTCGCACAGCGCGCCGGCCTGGTCGCCGCTGGCATCGATCTCGACACGCCCCTCGCTCTTCGGTCGCACCATCGTCCTCGCCTCAGTCGTGCAGGTGATCGCGGATGCGTCGCGCCTGCGCGGCGGCATTGCCGATGTAGCTCGCCGGCGTCATCTCCGCCAGGCTGCGCCTGGCCTCGGCCGGGATCGCCAGGCCGTCGATGAAGGCGCGCATCTCGGCGGCACCCAGGCGCTGGCCGCGCGTCAGCGCTTTCAGCTTCTCGTAGGGTTCCGGCACCGCGTAGCGGCGCATCACCGTCTGGATCGGCTCGGCCAGCACCTCCCAGTTGGCGTCGAGGTCCGCCAGCAGGCGCGTGGCGTCGAGCTCCAGCTTGCCGATGCCTTTCAGCGTGGCCTCGTAGGCGATCAGGCTCTGCGCGAAGGCGCCGCCGAGGTTGCGCAGCACCGTGGAGTCCGTGAGGTCGCGCTGCCAGCGCGAGATCGGCAGCTTCTCGATCAGGTGGCCGAACACCGCGTTGGCGAGGCCGAGGTTGCCTTCGGCGTTCTCGAAGTCGATCGGGTTCACCTTGTGCGGCATCGTCGAGGAGCCCACTTCGCCGGCCCGGGTGCGCTGGCGGAAGTAGCCGATCGAGATGTAGCCCCAGACATCGCGCGCGAAGTCGAGCAGGATCGTGTTGAAGCGCGTCATCGCGGCGAACAGTTCGGCGAGGCAGTCGTGCGGCTCGATCTGCGTGGTGTAGGGGTTCCAGTCGAGCCCGAGCGAGGTCACGAAGTCGCGTGCGTTCGCCTCCCAGTCCACGGCGGGGTAGGCCGCGAGATGCGCGTTGTAGTTGCCGACCGCGCCGTTGATCTTGCCGAGCAGGCGCACGCCGGCGACCTGCCGGCGCTGGCGGTGCAGGCGATAGGCCACGTTCGCGATTTCCTTGCCCATCGTCGAGGGCGTGGCGGGCTGGCCGTGCGTGCGCGAGAGCAGCGGGACCGCGGCCCAGTCCTCGGCCATCGCGGCCAGCGCCTCGATGATGCGGTCCATCGCCGGCAGCATGACCTCGGCGCGCGCCGCGTTCACCATCAGCGCATGGCTCAGGTTGTTGATGTCTTCCGAGGTGCAGGCGAAGTGCACGAATTCCAGCCCGGCGGCGGCACCCGGGATCGCATGGATGCGCTCCTTGAGGAAGTACTCGACCGCCTTGACGTCGTGGTTGGTCGTTGCCTCGATGGCCTTGACGCGCTCGGCGTCGGCGAGCGCAAAGCCCGAGGCGATCGCATCCAGCGCGGCCGAGGTCGCGGTGTCGAAGGGACCGAACTCCGGCACGCCCGGCAGCGCGGCGAGGCACTGCAGCCAGCGCACCTCGACCAGCACGCGGAAGCGGATCAGGCCGAATTCGCTGAAGATCGGGCGCAGGCTGGCCGTCTTGGCGCCGTAGCGCCCGTCGAGGGGGGAGATGGCGCTGAGTTCGCTGAGCTGCATGGTGTTCCCTGTTTGCGGCGCGCCGCGGCGCGCGTGTCGTGGTGGATGATAGCGCAAGCTTTGTGGCGTGGGTTGATGGGATGGTCCCCTCCCTCCTTACCGGCATCGAGTGCCAGACTGGG
>DAORUQ010000180.1:0-6026 GCA_035433265.1 Pseudomonadales bacterium
TCGATGATGCCGGCATGCACCGGCCCGACCGCGATCTCGTGCACGCCCTCGCCCTGTACGCGCACGAAGCGGTAATGCGCGGGATCGGGCGTACCGAGGACGAAGTCCCGCCGCAGCGGATGTTCGTGCTGCGACCACGCCCCGTGGCGCAACCAGGGCCGCGCATCGGCGCCCTGCGCGGCGATGCCCGACAGGTCGCGGACCGCACGCTGCATCCGCGCGGCGGAGGGAAACTGCGCATCGATGCGCGGATAGTCCGGCGCATCACCCGCCAGCGCGAGCTCGAGCACCACGATGCCGCCGCCCTCGAGAAAGGCCGCGCGCAGCAGCTCGCCGGCGCCGCGGTCGCGTTCGTCGCTACCCCACAGCGTGAGCAGGCGCGCATCCGCCGCCGCCAGCGCGGCGACGCGCCCGGACCATTCTGCAGGGGATACGCGCTGGCAATGCACGGGCACCGAGTTGCGCATCGCGTTCACCCGATCATCCCGGCGGCGAGGCGGTACCAGCCGGCGAGAAACGGCGGTATCCACAGGCCGAGCATCAGCACCAGCGCGAGGTGCACGAACACCGGCAGCAGCGACGGCGGCTCGGGCAGCTTCGCGACGCTCGGGGGACCGAACACCATCGATTGCGCGCGGCCGAACACCGCGGCGAAGGCGACGCCGAGCGCGAGCAGCAGCAGCGGAGTCGCCCACGGCTGTTCGCGCATCGCGGTGGTGAGGATCAGGAACTCGCTCGCGAACACGCCGAAGGGCGGCATGCCGAGTATCGCGAGCGATCCGAGCATCAGGCCCCAGCCGAGTGCGGGCGAGAGCGTCAACAGGCCGCGGATGTCGTCCATCTGTTGGGTGCCTGCCTTCTGCACCGCATGCCCCACGGCGAAGAAGATCGCGCTCTTGGTCAGCGAATGCACCGTCATGTGCAGCAGCGCGGCGAAGTTTGCCACCGGCCCGCCCATGCCGAAGGCGAAGGTGATGATGCCCATATGCTCTATCGACGAGTAGCCGAAGAGCCGCTTGATGTCCTTCTGCCGCCACAGCATGAAAGCCGCGACCAGCACCGATACCAGCCCGAAGAACATCAGCATCTGCCCCGGGAGCTCCGAGCGTATCGAGCCCTCGACCAGCACCTTGCAGCGGATCACCGCGTACAGCGCCACGTTCAGCAGCAAGCCCGAGAGCACCGCCGAGACCGGTGTGGGACCCTCGGCATGCGCGTCGGGCAGCCAGTTGTGCAGCGGCGCGAGCCCGACCTTGGTGCCGTAGCCGACCAGCAGGAACGCGAAGGCGATCGCGAGCACGGTGGGCTCGAGCTCGCCCTTCACCGCGTCGAGCTGCGTCCACAGCAGCGCGCTCATGCCGGCGTGCCCGAGCACGCGCTCGGCCGCGAAGTACAGCAGGATGGTGCCGAACAGCGCCTGCGCGATGCCGACACCGCACAGGATGAAGTACTTCCACGCCGCTTCCAGGCTGGCCGAAGTGCGGTACAGCGAGACCAGCAGCACCGTCGACAGCGTCGCCGCTTCCATCGCGACCCACAGGATGCCCATGTTGTTGGTGAGCAGCGCCACCAGCATCGTGAACATGAACAGCTGGTACATGCTGTGGTACAGGCGCAGGCGCGACGCCGAGAGCCGGCCGTGGCGCTCCTCGATGCGCATGTAGCGGCGCGAGAACAGCGCGGTCGTGAAGTTCACGAAGGCGGTGAGTGCGACCAGGAACACGTTGAAGGGATCGACGAAGAAGGCCTCGTTCCAGTACAGCTGCGGGCCCTGCTCGATCACGCGCGCGGTCAGGAAGCCGCCGGCGACCAGTGTCGCGAGGCTGAACGCCACGTTCACTTCCGCGGCGCGGCGGCGCGCCCCCACGAGCGCGAGCAGCGCGGCGCCGCAGAGCGGCAGGGCGAGCAGTATCAGCATTTCCATGGGCGGCTCATTCCTCCTTCAGCCGTTCCAGGTGGTGCAGGTCGAGGCTGTCGAACTGCTCGCGGATCTGGAAGAAGAAGATGCCGAGGATGATCGCCCCGACCAGCACGTCGAGCGCGATGCCGAACTCCACGACCATCGGCATGCCGTTGGTCGCGCTGGTGGCGGCGAAGAACAGGCCGTTTTCCATAGCGAGGAAGCCGATGACCTGCGTGACGGCCTTGCGCCGCGTGATCATCATCAGGAAGGCCAGCATCACCACCGCGATCGCGATGCCCAGCGTGCTCTGCGTCACGCTGCCGGCGAGGCTGGATATGGGCTGCGCGAGGCCGAAGGCGAATACCACCAGCACCACGCCGACCAGCATGGTGGTGGGGATGCGCAGGCCGGTCTCGGTGTCCCAGCGCAGGTCCAGCCGGTCGGTCAGCCGGTACAGGATCAGCGGCAGCACGATCACCTTGAGCGCCAGCGTGAGTGCGGCGGAGTAGTACAGGTGGTGCTGACCGCTGGACCAGGCCACGATCAGGGTCGAGCACACCAGTGCCGCGCCCTGCAGCGCGAACAGGTGGATCAGCGTGCGGATGCGCCGCTGCGCGAGCATCGCGAAGGACAGCAGCAGCACCACCGAGGCGAGCAGGTGGATGAACTGTTCCGGCAACGGGATTGCTTGCATCGGCATCAACTCTGCAGCAGCAGGCGCACGAGCAGGCCGAGCACGGCCAGCATGAAGGCGAGCGCGAGGAATTCCGGCGCGCGGAAGATGCGGATCTTCGCGTTCAGGGTCTCGATCAGCGCCAGCACCGCGCCGCAGACGAGCAGCTTCGCGCACAGCACCACCAGCGCGAGCGCCAGCACCTGCGGCGAATCGAGATCGCGCGCGACACCCCACGGCACGAACAGCGCAAAGCCGATGCAGGCGTAGTTGAAGAGCTTCAGCGCCGATGCCCACTCGATCAGCGCCAGGTGGCGCGCGGAATACTCGAGCACCATCGCCTCGTGGATCATCGTGAGCTCGAGGTGCGTGGCCGGATTGTCGACCGGGATACGGGCGTTCTCGGCGAGCAGCACCATCAGGAAGGCGATGGCGGCGAAGGCGAGCCCCGGGTGGATGGCGAGCGCATGGTACTGGTGCATGTCCGCGATCACCGGCAACTCGGTCGAACCGGCGATCAGCGAGGCGGTGAAGAACACCATCAGCAGCGCCGGCTCGGCGAGGAAGCCGAGCATCATCTCGCGCCGCGCGCCGAGCGTGCCGAAGGCGGTGCCGGTGTCGATCGCGGCCAGCGCGACGAAGACGCGCGCGGTGGCGAAGAGCCCGACCAGCGCGATCGCGTCCGCGGCGCGCGCGAACGGCAGGTCGAGCGCCAGCGCCGGGATGATCGCGGCGGCCGTCACCATCGAGCCGAAGATCACGTAGGGCGCGAACACGAACAGCGGCGAGGCGTCCGTGGCGATCACCGCGTCCTTGCGCAACAGCTTGCGGATCATCCGGTAGGGCTGCGTGAGCGGCGGGGCGGAGCGGTTCTGCAGCCACGCCCGGCACATGTTGACCCAGCCGAGGAACAGCGGCGCGACTAGCACGGCCACCGCCACCGCGAAGAGCTGGGTGATCAGCGCCGCGCCCGTCATAGCACGATCACCAGCAGCACGATCAGCGTGACGAAGCTGTATGCCAGGTACACCGAGATGCGGCCCGTCTGCAGCCGGCCCACCTGGGCCGCGGCGCGCTTCACCGCCCGCGCCAGCGGTTGGTACAGCAGGCCCCAGAAGCGGTCCTCGACGGTGACGCGGTAGACGGGATGCTCGTCGAAGGGCGAGGGCAGCTCGCGGCGCATGCTGAAGAAGGCGTCGAAGATGTGGCGGATCGGCTGCCCGAAGCCCTCGGCGGTGTCCTGCATGCGCGCATCCTGGGCCGCGAAGCCGCAATCCCACGGCGGTGCGCGACGCGTGCGGCCGTGGTACAGGCGCTTGGCGACCAGCACGGTGACGATCAGCACCAGCGCGATGCCGACCAGGAACACGATCGGGCGGTAGGCCGCGCGCTCCGCCGACACCGGCACCAGGCCGAAGGCGCTGGAACCGGCATGCGCGAGCGAGGCACCGAGCAGCTGCATGCCGACCTCGTCGAGCAGGCCGATCACGGCCACCGGCAGCAGCCCGAGCAGCACGCACCAGGCCGCCAGCCACAGCAGCCCCAGGCGCTCGAGGCGGCCGCAGTCGTGCGCCTCGGCGAGCGCGCGCTCGCGCATCTGCCCGAGGAAGATCACGCCGTAGAACTTCACCATCACGTAGGCGGCCAGCGCCGCGGTGAGCGCCAGCAGCGAGGCGCCGAGCGGCACCAGCATGTTCATGAACGGTTGCGGCACATCGGGCGTGAGCAGGAATGCCTGCAGCAGCAGCCACTCGGATACAAAGCCGTTCAGCGGCGGCAGCCCCGCGATCGCCAGCGTCCCGATCAGCGCCAGCCACGCCACCCACGGCATGCGCCGGATCAGGCCGCCGAGCCTGCCGAGGTTGCGCTCCCCCGTTGCGTGCAGCACCGAGCCGGTGGCGAGGAACAGCAGGCTCTTGAACATCGCGTGGTTCAGGCAGTGGTAGAGCGTTGCCGCGAGCGCCAGCGCCGCGGGCGCGCCCATGCCCTCGGCGTGGAACAGCAGCGCCAGCCCGATGCCCGCGAACACGATGCCGAGATTCTCGATGGACGAGCAGGCGAGCAGCCGCTTCATGTCGGTTTGCACCGCGGCGAACACCACGCCGTAGAGCGCACTGAACAGGCCGAGCGCCAGCAGTACCGCGCCCCACCACCACAGCGGCGCCGGCAGCAGGTCGAAGCTCACGCGCAACACGCCGTAGACGGCGGTCTTCAGCATCACGCCGCTCATCAGCGCGGAAACCGGCGATGGCGCGGCCGGATGCGCCTCGGGCAGCCACACGTGCAGCGGCACCAGCCCGGCCTTGGCGCCGAAGCCGAGCACCGCCAGGCCGAAGGCGAGGCTCGCGCGCGCCACGGGTAGCTCGGCCTCGCGCATCGCGTCGAAGGTGAACTGCCAGCTGCCGCCCTGCAGCACGCCGAAGCAGAGCAGGATCGCGATCGCCCCGACGTGCGCGAGCAGCAGGTAGAGGAAACCGGCGGCGCGGATCTCGGGGATGCGGTGCTGGGTGATGACGAGGAAATACGAGGCCAGCGCCATCGATTCCCAGCTGACCATGAACGCGTAGGCATCGTTGGCGAGCAGCACCAGCGTCATGCTGGCGAGGAAGACGTGGTACTGCAGGCACAGCAGCCCGGGCGACGTGCCTTCGCCGGAACGGAAATAGCCGGCCGCGAACACGCTGATCCCGGCCACGGCGCTGCCAAGCAGGAACAGGAAGAAGGCGGACAGCGAATCGAGTCGCAGGTGCATCGGCAGATCGGGAAGCCCGAGCGGCAGCACCAGTTCGACCGGCGGCGCGGCGAGCGAAGCCAACCCGGCGATGGCGAGCAGCACGCCTCCCAGCGCGCCGAGCGGAAACATCAGGCGGCTGACGACAAAGGTACTTTGCGGGCGCACCAGCCCCGCCAATCCCACGACCAGCCAGCCGAGCGCAACCGCCAGCGCGGCGATCAGCGCCAGCCTTGGCTCAGGCACCCGAGCCGTCCGCGCCGCGACAAGCCTGCATCCGGTCACCCGTCATCACACCACCCCTGAAAGAAGCATAGCTTCTTGCCGGATTCGATGAGTGCTAATCTAATGTGCGTGTGATGTGTCGTCAACGCAACTTTGGTACACACCGTATGAGCATGGAACAGCGCACCGCCAGGCTGACCGTCCTGATCGATCCGGGCAAAAAGGCCGTTTTCGAACACCTGTGCGCGCGCGAGGACCAGACGCCCTCGCAAGTGGTGCGCCGCCTGGTGCGCGACTACATCGAAAGCCGCCTCGGCCATCCCTGGCGCCCGGGCGACACGGTGGAGTCGGCACTCGCGCAGAACCTTGCGAACGAGGCGAACTGAGCGCCCGTGTGGGTCGCCATTCATGGCGACAGCTGCGTTCGGGAACGCACAAAGTCGGCATGAATGCCGTATATGGTCCCCTCCCTGTTTGCAAGGTTTCCAGATCTG
>DAORUQ010000181.1:0-5994 GCA_035433265.1 Pseudomonadales bacterium
GCCGCAAAGCGGCGGGCGCAGCAGGCGGGCGAAAGATTCACAGGCTCTCAGCCCGAGCGCTCGCGCAGCGCGGTCTTCAATACCTTGCCCGCGGCGTTGAGCGGCAGCGCGTCGACGAAGGCGACGCTGCGCGGCACCTTGTAGTTCGCCATGTTGCGCCGGCACCAGTCGATCACTTCCTGCTCGGTGAGCGTGCTGCCGGCACGGCGCACGACGAAGGCCTTCGCGACCTCGCCCATGCGCTCGTCGGGCACACCGATCACCGCGGCCTGCGCGACACCGCCGAGGGAACACAACAGGTTCTCGATCTCGGCCGGATAGCAGTTGAAGCCGCCGACGATGAACATGTCCTTGATGCGGTCGGTGATGCGCAGATAGCCCGCCTCGTTCAGCACGCCGATGTCGCCGGTCTTCAGCCAGCCGTCCGGCGTGATCGCCTCTGCGGTTGCCTCGGGATCGTCGAAATAGCCCTGCATGACGTTGAAGCCGCGCACGCAGACCTCGCCGGGCTCACCCGCCGGCACCGGCTCTCCGGCGCTGTTCACGCAGATCACCTCCACGCCGGGCATCGCGCGCCCCGCGGTGGTCGCGATCAGCTCGGGCTCGTCCTCGGCGCCGGTGATCGTGACCACGCCACAGGTCTCGGTGAGGCCATAGGCCGTCAACACGGTGCGAAAACCCAGTTCGCTGCGCATGCGCCGGATCAGGTCGACCGGAACCGCCGCCGCGCCGGTGACCGCGAGCCGGAGCGAGGACAGGTCGTAACTCTGGCGCTCGGGATGCGCGAGCAGCGACTGGTAGATCGTGGGCGGCCCGGGCAGCATGCTCACGCGCTCGAACTGGATGCGCCGCAGCACCTGATCCACGTCGAAGCTGGCCACCGGCAGGATGCGCGCGCCGCGGATGATCGCGGCCAGCCACCCGGCCTTGTAGCCGAAGGAATGGAAGAAGGGGTTGATGATCAGGTAGTTGTCGTCGGCGCCGAGCCCTACGGTGCGGCCCCAGGTGTCGAAGGAACGGATGTTCTGCGCATGCCCGGTCATCACGCCCTTGGGCTTGCCGGTGGTGCCGGAGGTGAACATCAGGTCGAGCGTGTCGTCCGGCATGACCGCCGTCTCGGCCGCCCGCACCTCGGCATCGCTCACGGCGCGGCCCGCGGCCACGAAGTCTTCCCATCCGCCCGGGCCGCCGGCGGCCTCGCCGAACAGCACGGTGCGCTCGAGCGCCGGCAGCGCGATACCTGTCAGCATTTCCGGGTAGCGGTTACCCGCGAACTCGCCGACCGTGAACAGCAGTCGCGCGCCGCTGCGCTCGAGGATGTACGCCGCCTCGGCGCCCTTCATGCGCGTGTTGAGCGGCACCAGGATCGCGCCGATGTTCTGCGCGCCAAGGGCCGCCAGGATCCATTCGTAGCGGTTGGGCGCCCAGATCGCGAAACGGTCGCCGCGACGGATACCGGCGGCGAGGAAAGCCCGGGACGCGTCGCGGGCCCGCGCCGCCAGCGTGATGAAATCCAGCGTGACCTCACCGTCACGCAGCGCGATGCGCTCACTGTGGCGCGCAGCCGCCCATGCCAGCAGCTCGGGCATGACCAGTGGCAAAGCCGTTCCGTCCGCCATTCGAGCCTCCCGCTAGAAATCGCACTTCTATTTGTATAAATAAACGCAAATAATATTCTTCTTCCCCTCGGGACACAATAATTCGTAATGAAAGCGATGAATTTCTGCGCATTTGGATGGCATCACCAGTCGTCGGGCCGCGTTCCGGGCCAATTCGCCCCGCGAACCGGCGCTGCGCCGGGCCGGGCCGCAGCACGACGTCTATCCTGAATGAGCCTCGCGGGGCCCATACCCAGCCTTTCATCGAGCCCAGAGATGTCCGCAACCAGCGACCCGGCCCAGACCGCCTACCTCGCGCAGCGCCCGGGCGTGAACGCCCACTGGCGCCGGCGATTCGCCCTGGCGTTGCTGTGCGTCGCGGCGGGGCTCGGCCTGTCGCACTTCCTGAGCGGCTCGCTGCGCGCCGATGGCGCGCTCGCGCCACCCGAACGCTTCGTCCTGGTCTTCGCCTACCTGGGATGCATTGCCCTGCTCGCACTGCTTGCGGACCCGGGACCGCTCACGCGCAGGGCGCGCGTGCGCACGCTGCTCGACGACGCCTGGATGGCGCTGCTGATGCCGGGCGCGGGCGCCCTGGCGACGCTGGATGCAACCAAGGGCGACCTCACCGGCTACCTGCTGGTCTGCCTGCCGGTTGCGATATTCCACAGCACCGCCGCTGCGCGCGCTGTCGCCCTGCAACTATGCGCATTTGGCTGCGCCGCACCCGGCATCGTGCTGTACGGCGGGCTGGACAATGGCGCCACCGCCCTGTGGCTGTCGGTGGTCGGCGCCTGCACCGCGGTGTTCGCTTATATCGCGGTGGCGATCGAAACCGGTCGACACAACGCTTTCATCACCGCCTACGAGCTCGAGCTGCGCTCGGCGGCACTGACCGAGGCCAACGCCAGACTCGAGAGCAACAACCGCAAGCTGGAGCTGCGCACCGCCGAACTGGCGCGCCTCAACGCCGACCTCGAGGAAAGCAGCGCAGCGCTGGAAACCGCCAACAAGCGCCTCGAGGAGCTCGCGGGCACCGATCCGCTGACCGGCGTGGCGAACCGCCGCCAGCTCTTCGAGGCGATCGCGCGAGAGTTCGGCCGCGCGCGACGCTACGGCAGCGAGCTCGCACTGGCGGTCATCGATCTGGACGATTTCGGGCCCATCAACAAGCGGCACGGCGTCATCGCGGGCGACGAGGTGCTCGCGGAATTCGCCGCCGCGCTGCGCGCGCAGACGCGCGCGGTCGACCTGGTGGCCCGCTACGGGGGCGAGGAGTTCGTGGTGCTCATGCCCGGTTGCGCGGCCGGCGCGGCCGCGCAGCTGCTGGAGCGCGTGCGCGCGTCCATCGCCGGAGTGCCGCTCGGCTCGCGGCGCATCACGCTCACTTTCAGTGCCGGCGTGGCGGAACTGGCCGCCGACGACACCGACCCGGTCAACGTGGTGCATCGCGCCGACGCGGCACTGCGCCGCGCCAAGGCCGGGGGCAAGAACCGCGTGGAACGCAGTTGAACGCGGCACGAGCGCCGCAGGGCGGCGACGCCGCCGTATCGTCCACGGCCATCCTCGCGCTGGCGCTTCCTTCGAGCACGATGTTCCTGCTCGCCACGCTGGTCGGCATTGCGATGATCCGCTTCGCGGCGGCGCTGGGACCCGATGCGGTAGCGGCGGTGAACGCGGGAGCGCGACTCTACAACGTGTTCATCGCGCTCGCGGCCGGCATCAACGCCGGGGCGCTGGCGCTGATCGCCAATGCCTGGGGCGCGGGCAGGCGCGACGAGGCCGAGCGTTACCTCGCGCTGTCGCTCGCGGTCGCCGCGCTGCTCGGCGCCGCCATCACGCTGCTCACCTGGCTCGGCGCCGGGCCGCTGCTCGGGCTGTTCGACCTCGACCCGGGCGCGCACACGGAATCGGTGAGCTACACCCGCTGGCTGGCGCTGTTCTACGCGCCGATCGCGCTCTACCTGGTGCTCGCCTCGGGCTTGCGCGCGGCCGGCGACGCGCGCACACCGATGCTGTTCGCCCTGCTGGTGAACGGCGTGTCGCTGGGCCTCGCGTGGCGCTGGAGCATCGCCCCGCCGTTCGGGCTGCAACCGCACGTGCGCTACATCGCGCTCGGGCTGGGACTGGGCAACGTGGCGGGTGTGGTGGCGGCGCTCGCCCTGTGGCGAGCCCGGCGCCTGGCGCTCGCCCCGGCGCGCCGCGATGCGGGCAGCCGCCAGCGCCTGAAGGCACTGTGGCAGGTGGGCTACCCGGCCGCGCTCGAGCAGGGACTGCTGCAACTGGGCATCATCGCGTTCCTGTGGGTGGTCGCGCAGTACGGCACCGCGGCATTCACGGCCTACGGCACCAGCATCAGCCTGCTGTCGCTCGCGATGGTGATCGGCTTCGGCTTCTCGGTCGCGGTGTCGGTGATGGTCGGGCAACAACTCGGCGCAGGCTCGCCCGCCAATGCGCGCCTGGTGGCACTGCGCGCGCTGCGCCTGACCATCGTGACGCTGAGCGTTCCCGGATTGATACTCGCGTGTTACGCGCATCCCGTCGCGCTGTGGCTCACCGGCGATGAGGGCATCGCCGCCCACGCGGTGCCGATCCTCTACGCGTTCACGCTCGCGTTGCCGATGCTGGCGGTGGAATTCTGCCTCGGCGGCGCGCTGCGCGGGGCCGGCGACACGCGCTTTCCGCTGCTGAACGTGCTGGCCGGCCTGATCGTGGTGCGTTTCGGCCTGGCCCTGCTTTTCTACTACCAGGGCCTCGGGGTGAACTGGATCTACGCCACGCTGATCGCCGATTACGCGGTCAAGAACGCGCTGCTGGTGTGGCGTTTCCGTTCCGGGCGCTGGATGAAACTGCTGCGCGCGGAAACGCCACTCGCTCGCCCGTAGGTCCTCATTCATGCGGACATTGTCCGGCTGAAGCCGGAACCACGAGACCCGCAGCGCACAGGAATCACAGCGCGGGCAGGGCAACCAGCGGCTGCCGGGTCGCGTCCCAGCCGCGCGCGGCCTGCTGCAGGCGCGCGATGCGCGCGGCATCGGCCGGGTGCGTGGCCAGCAACGCGGGCAGTTCACGGCCCGCCCCGTCGTAGTCCGCCAGCGCCTCGAACAGCCCCGCCGCGCCACCGGCGTGGCCGTAGTGGCCCAGCAGCGCCGCGATCGCGGCCTCGTCGGCGCGCGCTTCGGCCTGGCGCGAATACCCGAGTTGCACCAGGCGCGCGAGCTGCGGCGCCAGCGCTTCGGCATCGCCACCCAGCGCCAGCATCAGCAGCGTGAGTGCCGCACCGCCGCCGGCCGCGGCAATCGGGTCGCGCGCGCGAATGTGCGCAAGCTCGTGCGCCAGCACCATCGCCAGGGCGTTCTCGCTGGGCAGGCGCCGGTAGAGCCCGTCGGTGACGAGCACATGCCCGCCCAGCGTCGCGAAGGCGTTCGGCACCTCCTCGCGCACCAGGTGCACGTCCACCGTCATGCCCTGCGGCAGCCCCATGCCGGCGGCGAGCTCGCGCGCGAGCGCCTGCACGCGCTCCTGCGCCTGCGCGTCGGCGGCATCGGTGCCGATTCCCGGCGGCACCAGCAGCCGCTCGCCGACCCAGGAACGCTCGAGCGCGAACGGGACCTGCCGCGCCAGCCAGCCGCCGGCCAGGTGCAGCACCAGCGCCGCCACCACGACCACGAGCAGCAAGCCGGCAAGCAGGCGCAGGAACTCCGCGGGCACGCTCTCGCGCGCCACGTTGATGCCTTCGGGAATGCGCGGGTTCTCGTATGTCACGGCGCGCGTGACGGGATCAGCGCCGTGCCATAGGCGATGAATTCCGCCGAGAACATCGCCTGCCGTCCGCCGGCGCTGTCATTCATCGACGCGGTCTCGAAGCGCACGTTGAATACCATGTCGGCCCCGAGGCCCCGCGCCTCCTCCTTCATGCGCAGCACCGCCTCGCGCCGACCGCGATCCATCAACGACTCGTAGGCCGTGAGGCGCCCGCCGACCAGGCTCTTCAGGCTCGCCGCGATACGCTTGAAATAGTCCTCCGCGATCACCACCGAGCCCACGACCAGCGTCGTGCGCGGGGGCGCCGCAAAGTCGGGGATGCGGCGCTCGCTGAACACGAGAATGTCGCCCAGCGCCTCCTCGCGCGCGACGATGTCACGGTAGTGGCGCCGCTCCGCGGCGCGCCCGAACAGCAGCCCCGCGAGCAGCAGGGCAGCGAAGACCAGCAACTGCAGCATTGCCTCCATCGTCGGCTACCCGATCACCACCGCGGTGCCGTAGGCCATCACCTCCGCGGCCCCCGAGGCGATGTTCGAGGTCGAGAAGCGCACGTTCACCACCGCGTTCGCGCCGACCGCCTCGGCCTGCTGCACCATGCGCGCCACCGCCTCCTTGCGCGACTCCACCAGCA
>DAORUQ010000182.1:0-3929 GCA_035433265.1 Pseudomonadales bacterium
GAGAGCATGAGCACCACGCGCCGGTTGGCCGCGCGTCCCTCCTCGCTGTCGTTGCCCGCCACGGGCTGGAACTCACCATACCCGATGGCGGCAAGGCGGGTGGGCCCGACACCGAATTCTGTGAGCAGCTTCACGATGGTCGCCGCGCGCGCCGAGGACAACTCCCAGTTCGACGGGTAGATGCCGGTGGCGATGGGCCGGTCGTCGGTAAAGCCCTCGACGCGGATCGGCAGTTCGCTGTCGCGCACCACCGCCGCCATCTCCTGCATGATCGGACGCGCCTCGGCGCTCGCGGTGGCCTCGCCGCTGGCGAACAGCAGGCTGGACTTGAGCTCTATCTCGAGCCATTCCTCGTTGCCCTGCACCGAGATCAGGTCGCGCGCCACCAGGTCCGCGAACTGCTCCTCGACGCGCCGCGAGATGCGGCGGAATTCCTCCGGCAGTTGCGGCTCCGAGGTGGTCGCCTTCGGCTCGTCCTCCTCGATGCGTCCGGAGCCGGGCAGCTGCTCCGGCGACTCGATCGCATCGGGCACGTTGCCCGGATTCACCGCGGTCACCGGCTCGCCGACCTGGATCGGATTGATGCTGCGCTCGGGCATGTTGAAGGCTTCGCTCAGCGTGTGCGAGAGCACGCGGAACTTGTCCTCGTTGCGCTGCGACACCGCGTACATCACCACGAAGAAGGCGAGCAGCAGCGTGAGAAAGTCCGCGTAGGAAACCATCCAGCGCTCATGGCTGACCGTGTCCTCCCGGATGATCCGCCTGGCCATCGCCGCCTCGCCCCGCCTACTCGAGGTAGCCGTTCAGGCGCAGCTCGATCGCGCGCGGATTCTCGCCGTCGGCGATCGCGATGATGCCCTCGATGATCATTTCGCGGTACTGCGCCGCCTCGCGCACGCAACTGCGCAGCTTGGCGGCGATGGGCAGGAAGAACAGGTTCGCCAGCGCCACGCCGTAGATCGTCGCGACGAAGGCCACCGCGATGCCCGGCCCCACGTTTGCCGGATCCGCGAGATTGCCCATCACGTGGATCAGGCCGACCACGGCGCCGATGATGCCGATCGTGGGCGCATAGCCGCCCATGCTCTCGTAGAACTTCGCGGCGTCCACGTCGCGCTGCTCGCGCAGCCCCGATTCGGACTCGAGCACGCTGCGGATCGCCTCGGGCTCGTTGCCGTCGACCAGCAACTGCAGGCCGCGGCGCGCGAAGGCATCGGGTTCCAGTTCCGCGACCGCCTCGAGCCCGAGCAGCCCCTCGCGCCGCGCGGTGGTGGCCCAGCGCACCACCTGCTTCACGCCCTCGCCAAAGCCATGGCGCGGCGGCACGAAGACCCAGCGCATCATGGCCAGCGCGCGCCTCAGTCCCGCGAGCGGCATCTGCAGCAGTCCGGCGCCCACGGTGCCGCCCACGACCAGCAGCGCCGCCGGCAGGTTCGCCAGCGCCGACAACTCGCCCCCCTCGAGCAGGTTCCCCCCGACCACGGCGGTGAAGGCGAGCACGATGCCGATGATGCTCAGTACGTCCATGGTGCCTCGCTGCTCCCGCCCTGACCCACGCTCACCAGTCCTGCAGCCGCGCGCGCAGGCGCTTGGTCGCCTGGCTCAGGATCTGGCTCACGCGCGATTCGCTGACCTCGAGCACGAGGCCAATCTCCTTGAGGTTCAGTTCGTCGTCGTAGTAGAGCGACAGCACCAGCCGCTCGCGCTCGGGCAGGCGCGCGATCTCGGCGCCGATCGCTCCCGCCAGGCGCTCGCGCGCAGCCTGCTCCGCGGGGTTGAGCGCGGCGCTGGCGAAACCCGAGCGCTCGCCGTGCTCCTCGCCCATCAGTTCGTCGAGGCTGAACAGGCGGCTGCCGAGCGTGTCCTGCAGCATCGCGTGGTACTCGGCGATCTCCACCCCCAGCTCGCGCGCCACCGCGGCGTCGCCGGCATCGCCGCCGCTGCGCAGCTCCACATTGCGTATGCCCGCGGCGACGCGCCGCGCGTTGCGGTGCACCGAGCGTGGCGACCAGTCGCCGCGGCGCACCTCGTCGATCATCGCGCCACGGATGCGGATGCCCGCGAAGGTCTCGAAGCTGGCACCGCGCGTCGCGTCATAGCTCGCGGCGGCCTCCAGCAGCCCGATCATCCCCGACTGGATCAGGTCCTCGACGCTGACGGAGGACGGCAGTCGCGCCAGCAGGTGGTGGGCGATACGGCGCACCAGCGGCCCGTGCTGCTCGACCAGCTCCTGCGGCTGCGCCCGCGCGCCCGTCTTCGCGTACATGGCAAGACCCGCCGACACCGCCGCTCAGCCCGCGGCGGCATGGTCGAGCAGCTGCTCGACGAAGAACTGCAGGTGGCCGCTGGGGCCGGCGGGGATGGGCCAGCGCTCGACGCGCGCGGCAAGCTCGCGAAAGGCGGCGGCCGCGCGCGACTGCGGCGCGCCCAGCAGCACCGGGCGCTGGCGCTGGATGCACTTGCGCACCATGTCGTCGTAGGGAATATGCCCCGCATCGAGCAGCGTGATATCGAGGAAGCGGTCACAGACCTGCGCCAGCTTGTGATAGAGGCTCGCGCCCTCCTGCGCGCTCCTGACCATGTTGCCGAGCAGGCGAAAGTGCTGCATGCCGTGGTCGCGATGCAGCAGCTTCATCAGCGCGTAGGCGTCGGCGATCGACGACGGTTCGTCGCACACCACGACCAGGCACTCCTGGGCGGCACGCACGAAACTCAGCACCGAATCCGCGATGCCGGCCGCGGTGTCGATCAGCAGCACGTCCATCCCGGAACCGATCGCGCTGAAGGCGTGGATCAGCCCGGCGTGCTCGAGG
The DNA here is from genome assembly GCA_035433265.1 of Pseudomonadales bacterium. GTDB lineage: Bacteria > Pseudomonadota > Gammaproteobacteria > Pseudomonadales > UBA5518 > UBA5518. The sequence continues at coordinate 2,814 of DAORUQ010000182.1, forward strand.
CGGCTCAGCGAGGCCATCGACTGCGTGCCGGAGGATGCCGGGATGATGCGGATTCCGCCGGGCCCGTCGAGCATGATGTCCTCGAGGCCGCAGCCGCCGGCGAGCACGTCGGCGAGGTTGCGCTTGGGCCGAAGGCCCAGCAGCACGTCGACGTTGGCCAGCCCGAGGTCCGCGTCGAGCAGCACCACGCGGCGCCCGCGCGCGGCCAGCGCGATAGCGAGGTTGATGGAGACGCTGGTCTTGCCCACACCGCCCTTGCCGCCGGTGACGGCGACGACCTGGACCGGCCTGCCGGCCCCGTGAGCGGAATTCATTCGACCTTCCTCGCGCTGGGCATGATCAGGCTATTCTAGCTGCATTGACGCCGGCCGCATCGGGCGCTCCGTGCCCGATGCCCGCCGCGGCCGGAGTTCCCTCCCTGGCCGCTTCCTCCCCGGGTTCGAGGGCGAGCGCCTGCGCCACCAGCTCGGCCGCGTCCGCCACGCGCAGATCGTCCGGGATCTCCGGTCCGTCCGTGCTGTAGGCCACCGGCAGGCGCTCGCGCCGCAGCGCGCCGATCAGCTCGCCGAGGCTCGCGGTCTCGTCGAGCTTGGTCACGACGGCGCCCACCGGCACGCAGGCCGCGTAGTCGGCCAGGGCCGCATGGAGCCACGACAGCTGCGCGTTGGCCGCAAGCACCAGCAGCGTGCGCACACCTTCGCGCAGCGTGCCCAGCTCATCGAGTTGGCGGCTGCGCACGTGCGCGCGCCGGCTCACGCCCGCGGTGTCCACGAGGACCAGCGCATTGGCCGGTACGCGGCGCAGCGCCTCGCCGATCGATTCACCGCTGTCGGCGGCATGGAAAGGCACGCCCAGCAGGCGCGCCACCGCGCGCAGCATGTCGGCACCGCCGAGGCGCGCGGCATCCATGCTGAGCAGCGCCAGCCCCCCGGGACCATGCTCCAGCACGTGGCGCACCGCGAGCTTGCAGATGGTCGTGGTCTTGCCGGCGCCGGTGGGACCGACGAAGGCCCACACCCCGCCCGAGGCCACCACGTCGCCCACCGTGCCGAGCCCCTCGACCAGCCGCGCCTGCGTGGCGCGCCACGCTGCGTCCCAGGCGGTCCCGGCATCGAC
>DAORUQ010000182.1:4029-5984 GCA_035433265.1 Pseudomonadales bacterium
CCAGCCGCGCCTGCGTGGCGCGCCACGCTGCGTCCCAGGCGGTCCCGGCATCGACCTTGGCTACCAGTTCGCGCACCAGCTCGTTGGGCAGGCCCATGCGCGTCAAGCGCCGCCAGATGCGCCCCTCGGTGCCCGGCCCGTCGACGGTGCGTTCGCTGCGCAGCGCTGTCAGGCGCTCTTCCAGCAGCGTGCGCATGCTGCGCAACTCCGATTGCATCTCCAGCCACTGCGGCGCCAAGGTGGGCCCTTCGCCGGCTGTAGGGCTCGCGACTGCGAACGCCGCCGGCGCAGCAGTTGGCGCCGCGCCGGCGGCTGCCGGTACCGGGTCCTCCACGCGGGCGAATGCGCGCTCCGGCGCCGACGGGCGCGGCCGCGGCGCCACGGGTGCAGCCCCCGCCGCCAGGTCGAACGCCCGCAGCATCGGTTCCCCCGCGCTCGTGCGCGACGCCGGCAGCGCGGGGGCAGGAGGCGCTTCCGGCGCGGCGACGATCTCGACGCCCCCGGCGACGCGCCGGTTCGACAGGATCATGGCGTCGGGACCGAGCTGCTCGCGCACGAGCCGCAACGCCGTCTTCACGTCCGGGCCGATGATTCGCTTCAGTTCCATGTCCTCGCTCTCCCGCAGTGACGCCCGCGCGGGCGCCGATGAGAATTCGTCAGCCGACGGTCGCCTCGATCGTCACCTGCTTGTTGCCGGGAATTTCCTGGTACGAGATGACCCGGGTCGCGCGATTGGTGTGGCGCATGAAGCGCGCCAGCACCGCGCGCAGCGGCGCCGGCACCAGCAGCACCGGCGCCTTGCCCTGCACTTCCTGGCGCTGTGCCGCTTCGTTCATCGCGCGCTGCAGCCGCTCTGCCAGGCTGGGCTCGAGCACGATGTCATCGGCCTCCGCCCCCGCGGCGCCGCCGCGCTGCAGCGACTTCATCAGCACCTGTTCCATCTGCGGCTCCAGCGTGATCACCGGCAGGCTCGCGGCGTTGCCGCTGATCTGCTGGAAGATGGTGCGACCGAGGGCCACGCGCGCCGCCGCGCTCAGTGCCGCCGGGTCCTTGCTGCGAACGGCCTGCGCGGCGATCGCCTCGGCGATGCTGCGGATGTCGCGTATCGGCACTCCCTCGCCCAGCAGGCTCTTCAGCACGCCGAGCAGCTGGTTGATGGTGAGCGTGCCGGGCACCAGTTCCTCGGCGAGCTTCGGGGACATCCTGGCGAGCTTCTGCAGCAGCTGCTCCACCTCTTCGTGGCCGATCAGCTCGTCGATGTGCTCAAGCAGCACCTGGTTGAGGTGCGTGGCGACCACCGTGCTGGCATCCACCACGGTGTAGCCGAGGGTCTGCGCACGCTCGTGCTGGTTGCGCTCGATCCACAGCGCATCGAGCCCGAAGGCCGGATCGCGGCATTCGAGGCCGTCGAGCCGGCCGAACACCTGGCCCGGATTGATCGCCAGCTCGCGTTCCGGGAACACTTCCGCCTCGCCCATCGCCACTCCCATCAGCAGGATCCGGTAGGCATTGGGCAGCAGCTCCAGGTTGTCGCGGATGTGCACCGGCGGCACCAGGAAGCCCATTTCCTGCGACAGCTTCTTGCGCACGCCCTTGATGCGACCCAGCAACGCACCGCCCTGCGCCTTGTCCACCATCGGGATCAGCCGGTAGCCGACCTCCAGCCCGATCACGTCGACCGGCGCCACGTCGTCCCAGCCCAGTTCGGGCGCCGGCGCCGGCGCCACGCGCGCGAGCTCGGAGGCCGCGGCCGGCCCGCTCGCCTCCTCGCGCCGGCGACGGCGGATCAGCCACGCCCCGGCGCCTGCGAGCGCGGCCAGCCCGATGAACGCCACGTGCGGCATCCCCGGCACCAGCCCCATGATCGCCAGCAGCGCCGCTGCCACGGCCAGCGCGCGCGGCGAATCGAACATCTGCCCGAGGATCTGGTCGCCCATGTCGTTCGACGTGGTCAC
>DAORUQ010000183.1:0-5954 GCA_035433265.1 Pseudomonadales bacterium
CAATGCGGCTTCTGCACGCCGGGCGTGGTGATGACGCTCGCTGCACTCACCATCGACGGGCAGGAGCCGGACGAGGAGCGGTTGCTCGGGGCGCTGTCCGGCCACGTCTGCCGCTGCACCGGTTACCAGGGTATGCGCCGCGCGGCGAGGAAGCTGGCTGGCGCCGCTGCGGGAGAAGCCCCATGAGCGCCCCCGGGATCACCACGGGGCGCTACATCGGCCAGCGCGTGCGACGCAAGGAAGACCCGCGCCTGCTGACCGGGCGGGGCCAGTTCGTCGACGACATCGCGCTGCCCGGCATGCTGCACGTCGCCTTCGCGCGCAGTCCCGTGGCGCGCGGCAGGATTCTCTCGATCGACACCGCCGTGGCGCGCGACATCCCCGGCGTGCATGCGATCTATACGCAGGCGGACCTGGCTCGCTTCAACGTCAACATGATCAGCTTTTACTTCTCGCCGCAGGACGCGGAGACCACGCCGCTGGCCAACGCGCGCGTGGCCTACGTCGGCGAGCCGGTGGCGCTGGTCATTGCCGACAGCCGCCATGTCGCGGAAGATGCGGCCTCGCTGGTCGAGGTCGAGTACGCGGAAGAGGATCCGGTCGTCACGATCGCCGACGCGCGGCGCGGCGCGCCCGTGCATCCGGGCATGACGGACAACGTCAATGCGCAGATGGGTGACGAAGAGATCGACGAGGAACTGAAGGCGCTGCTCGAGGGCGCGCCGCACCTGATCACCCACAAGGTCGTGCACCAGCGCATCTCGCAGTCGCCGATGGAGACGCGCGGCGTGGTCGTCACGCGCGACGGCACCGAGGAACTGACGCTCTACATCACCTGCCAGAGCCCGCACCTGGTGGCGCGCTGGGTGTCGCTGGCGCTCGGCCTGCCGCAGGCGGCTATCCGCGTGATCGCCAAGGACGTGGGCGGGGCCTTCGGGTTGAAGAACCACCCGTGGAAGGAGGAAGTCGCGGTGATCCTCGCCGCGCTGGCATTCGGCCGGCCGCTGAAATGGATCGAGGACCGCTACGAGAACCTGATCGGCGCCAACCAGGCGCGCGAGCAGGAAATGGTGCTGCAGGTCGCGTTCGATGCCGAGGGCAAGCTGATTGCTTCGCACGGGGACTACAGCGTCAACGTCGGCGCCTTTCCGCAGCTTTCGGAATGCAATATCGCGGTCCACATGTTCCTGTGGGCGGCGTACAAGATGCCCGCTTACGGCTTCCTGACGCGCGGCTGGTACTCGAACACCGTGGGCTATGCCGCCTATCGCGGCCCTTGGGCGATGGAATCGCTGATCCGCGAAACCGCGCTGGATGTGGCGGCGCGGCGTATCGGCATCGATCCGATCGAGATCCGCCGCCGCAATCTCGTGACACTGAAGGACCAGCCCGCGACCTCCTGCATGGGTCTGCCGCTGGAGGACATCACGCCCGCCGAGTGCCTGGAGAAGTTGCTCGCGTACTTCGACGTCGCCGCGTTTCGCCGCGAGCAGGAGGCCGCGCGCGGGCAGGGTCGCTACCTCGGGCTCGGCATTGCCGCCTACATCGAACCGACGGGGGCCGCGGGCAGCATCGGCACGATGACCGGCGAGCTCGCGCAGGTGCGCATCGAGCCGACCGGCAAGGTCACCGCGACGTTGAGCACGCACTCGCAGGGTCATGGCACGGCAACCACGATGGCGCAGATCTTCGCCGACCGTATCGGCGTGCCCTACGAGGACGTCGCCGTGTTCGAGGGCGACAGTTCGCGTGGCGGTTTCTCTCCCGGCGCGGCGGGCAGTCGCCAGGGCGTGATCGCGGGCGGTGCGGCGATCATGGCCTCGGAACTGCTGCTCGCCAGGGTGAAGCGGCTGGCCGCTCACCTGAACGGTGTCGATCCCGAGGCGATCCGCATCGAGGACGGCATGGTCTACGTCGAGGGTGAACCCGGGAAGTCCTGCCCGCTGCGCGCGATCGCGGAGGTGGCCTACGGCGAGCCCGATCGCCTGCCGGGCGGGTTCGAGGCCGGGCTGGAGGCACAGTACCGTTACCAGCCGCCGCCGATGACCTTCGCCAGTGCCGCCAATGCCTGCGTGGTCGAGGTGGACGCCGATACCGGCTTCGTCAAGATCCTGCGCTGGATATCCTCGGAAGACTGCGGCACGCCGATCAACCCCGCGGTGGTGGAGGGCCAGATCGCCGGTGGCCTGGCCCAGGCCATCGGCATGGTGCTGCTGGAGCAGGTGTCCTTCGACGCGCGCGGCAACCCGAAGGCGGCGACCTACAAGGACTACATGCTGCCCCTGATCGCCGATATCCCGGACTTCGAGTTCGTCCACGCCAATACGCCGTCGAAATCGGTGGGTGGCATGCGCGGTGTGGGCGAGGGCGGTGCGATCATCGGCCCGCCGACGCTGGTCAACGCCATCGCCGACGCGCTGGCGCCCTTCGGCGAGGTGCCCCTGGAGTTGCCGCTGACGCCGGCGAAGCTGCTCGGCGTCATCGAGGGGCGCGATCTGGCGCTTTGTGAAGAGCCGAAGTCCGGCAGTGGCACGACCGTTGTCGAGCGTGCCGCCGAGCCGTCGCCGTCCGTCGCCGCCGCGGTATCGGCGGCCGGCGCGCAGGCGGCCGAGACTCCGGAGTCCGCGCCGGCGGGCGTAGACGGGGACTGGAAAATGGTGCTCGCCACCCCGATGGGCCCGCAGGAAATGACGGGCCATTTCGAAACCCGGGGCCAGTCGCTCGGCGGTTACCTGAGGAGCGCGGAAGGCGAGCAGGGCTTCAGCGGCACCGTGGAGGGCAATCGCCTGAAGTTCGATCTCAAGGTCGAGAAGCCGATGAAGATCACGCTGAAATACGACCTGACGGTGGACGGTGACCGCATCAGCGGCAAGGTCAAGATGGGCATCTTCGGATCGGCCAGGCTGAGCGGGCACCGGGCGTGACAGCCGGCGTGAGCTGATTCGCCGCCCTCTCCTTGACCGGCATCAGAATTGGTGTCATATAGTGGACACCAATTATGCGCAGGGGCATCTCATGAGCAGCGACGACAGCGTCTACTACGATCCGTACAAGGTAGAGATCACGCTCGATCCGTACCAGGTCTATCGGCGCCTGCGCGAGGAGGCGCCGCTCTATTACAACGAGCAGCACGACTTCTACGCCGTCAGCCGCTACGACGACGTGGAAGCGGGCTTGTCCGACAACGAGACCTTCAGCTCGGCGCGTGGCGGCATCCTCGAGATCATCAAGATGAACGTCGAGATGCCATCGGGCGTGTTCATCTTCGAGGATCCGCCGCTGCACACGGTTCACCGCGGCGTGTTGTCGCGGGTATTCACGCCCAAGAAGATGAACGCGCTCGAGCCGAAGATCCGCGAGTTCTGCGCGCGCTGCCTCGATCCGCTGGTCGGCAGCGGCAGGTTCGACTTCGTCGCCGACCTCGGCGCCCAGATGCCGATGCGCGTCATCGGCATGATGCTCGGCATCCCGGAACAGGATCTGAGCGATGTGCGCGAACGCTCCGATGCGAGCCTGCGCACCGAGGCCGGCCGGCCCATGGAGGATTTCGATCCCAGCGGCGGCGACATGATGCAGGAGTACATCGACTGGCGCATCAAGCATCCCTCGGACGACCTGATGACCGAGTTGCTGACCGCCGAGTTCACGGATGAAACGGGCACCCGGCGGCGGCTCACCCGCGAGGAAGTGATCATCTTCTGCAACGTGCTCGCCGGTGCTGGCAACGAGACCACCAACCGGCTGATCGGCTGGACCGGCAAGCTGCTCGCCGAGCATCCCGAGCAACGCCGCCAGCTGGCCGCGGACCACTCGCTGATCCCCAACGCGATCGAGGAGATCCTGCGCTACGAGCCGCCGGGGCCGCACATCGGGCGATACGTCACGCGCGACACCGAATTCCACGGCCGGAAAGTGCCCGAGGGCAGCGCCATACTGTTCCTGGTCGGGGCGGCCAATCGCGACCACCGGCGCTTCCCCGACGGCGATCGCTTCGATATCCGCCGGGAGAAACGTCCCAACCTCGCGTTCGGGTGGGGTATCCACACCTGCATCGGCGCGGCGCTGACCCGTGTCGAAGGACGCGTGGCGCTGGAGGAGGTCCTCAAGCGCTTTCCCGAGTGGGACGTGGAATGGGACAAGGCGAAGCTGTCGCCGACCTCCACGGTGCGCGGCTGGGAGACGCTGCCCGTGGTGACGTGCTGAGAGCGGATCCCGGGAGAAGCGTGGCGTGAGCGCGGGCGCAGTCAGCGCAGCACGCTGACTGCGAGATCGGGGCGCCGACCGTTGCGAATGGCTTCCTCGATCAGGCCGATCAGCCAGGTGATGGCGCCGATGGCACGCTCGGCACCGAAGCCCCAGCTGGTGATCATGCGCTCGTAGGGTGGAAGGCTCCACAGTATGTCCAGCACGGCCGCCGCGGTCTCCTGGTCGTGATCCGGCCACCCGGGCGTCGCGCCGATCACCGCGTTCAGCAGCGCCTCGCGCCGTTGCCGATCCATCGATGCAAAGGTGGGATCGCTCACCTGCGACGGGGCGACGGCAAACGATGACAGGTAACTGAACATGCGGGCGATGACGCCCGCGAAATCGTCCAGCTCCAATCCCTCCAGCGAGACGCCGGACTCCTCGACCAGGCGCTGCAACACGGCGTCGCGCAGCAGGCGCTCGGTCGAAAAGTAGCGGTGGACCGTCCGCTCACTGATGCCCGCGTGCTCGCCGACCGCGCCGGCGCTGAGGTTCTTCCAGTCCCACGCGGGAAAACCATGCACGAGCTCGGCGCCGGCGGCGATGATGCGCTCGCGGGTCTCGGCGCTCTGCTGTCGGCGCACGGGGCTGTTGTAGCCGCGCCGCTGCGTCGCCGGTTCGCTCGAGGTCGCGCGGGCTTTACGTGACGGCTTGGTCTTGGCTCTTGTCATGTGCATCGCTGCCGGGATGGCTGGTACGGATGTGCGGATGCTACCAGTGTATGCGCCGGCCGGTCATTCGCACGCATCGACGCACTAGACAACATCGTCGACCAATAGCCGGGGAACGTGTATATAATGAAAAATGTTTTCCGGTCGGTTGTGCGCGGCCGCAGTCTAGCAGAGGGAGAGTGATATGTCGGAAGCGTTCATCATCGACGCCGTGCGCACGCCCCGCGGTATCGGCAAGCCGGGCAAGGGCGCGCTGTCGGGCATGCATCCGCAGCACCTCGCGGCAACCGTTCTCAAAGCGCTGCAGGAGCGCAATGGCTTGAATACCGCTGACGTCGATGACGTCATCTGGGGAACCAGCGCGCAGAAGGGCGGGCAGGGCGGGGACCTCGGGCGCATGGCCGCGCTGGATGCGGGATTCGATATCCGCGTGAGCGGCGTGACGCTGGACCGCTTCTGCGGCAGTGGTCTTACGGCCACCAATCTCGCCGCGGCGCAGATCATGTCCGGTATGGAAGACCTGCTCATCGCCGGCGGCACCGAAATGATGTCGCTCATCACGGCGCTGGGACAGCAGGAAATGGCGGCCGGCTTGCGCCCGGCGGGAGGAATCGGTTCGGGCAACGCCAGGCTGCAGTTGCGCCATCCGCAATCGCACCAGGGCCTGTGTGCCGACGCGATCGCATCGATGGAAGGTTTCGATCGCGCAACGCTGGATGCCTTTGCCCTCGAGAGCCAGCGACGCGCCGCCGTCGCGATCCGCGAAGGGCGATTCGACCGATCGATAGTCCCCGTGATCGATGACGAGGGCAAGGTCGTGCTCGCGAGCGACGAGCACCCGCGCCCGCAGACCACGGCGCAGGAGCTCGCGGCGCTGAAGCCGAGCTTCGCCCAGATCGCCGACATGGCGCCGGGCGCTGACGGGGTCACCTTCCGCCAGCTCATCAACCGGCGCTATCCGGATCTGAAGATCGAGCACTTCCATCATGCGGGCAATTCCTCCGGTGTGGTCGACGGTGCCGCGGCGCTGCTGCTGGC
>DAORUQ010000184.1:0-5934 GCA_035433265.1 Pseudomonadales bacterium
GGGCGCGCCGGGCGCCTACGACTACGGTCCGGAGCGTTGCTCGTGGCTGACGCACCACGTCACCAACTGGATGGGCGACGACGGCTTCCTGCGCAAGAGCAAGTGCCAGATCCGCCGCCACAATCCCGATGGCGACGCGATCTTCATCGACGGCACCGTCTCCCGCAAGTTCGTCGAGGGCGACAGGCACCTGGTGGAAATCAGCCAGAAGGCCGAGACGCACCGTGGCGAAACCTCCGCCTTCGGTACGTCCATCGTCGAACTGCCGAGCCGCACCGGCAAGTAAGCGGCTGTCCGTCCCGGCCGCACTCCCTGGCGGGAGTGCGGCCGACGGCACGCAACTCATCGCAAGGCGGCGCGTATGCATGAGAGTGGCAGTTCGAGCTGGGCCGGCCCGCTGCGGGGAATCCGCGTGCTCGACTTCACCCGCGTGCTGTCGGGGCCGGCGGCGGCGCTGGCGCTGGCCGATCTCGGTGCCGAGGTGCTGAAGATCGAGCCGCCGGGCGCGGGCGACGAAACCCGTACCTTCCCGCCGATGCGCGCGCAGGAGAGCCACTATTTCCTGAGCGTGAACCGCGGCAAGAAGAGCATCGTCATCGACCTGAAGACCGAGGCCGGCGTGAAGCTGGCCCGGGATCTCGCGCGCGAGTGCGACATCCTGATCGAGAACTACCGCCCCGGAGTCATGGATCGCCTCGGGCTCGGCTACGACACGCTGTCGGCGCTCAATCCGCGGCTGATCTATTGCGCGATCTCGGGCTTCGGCATGACCGGCCCGCTGCGCGACCGGCCGTCCTTCGATATCGTGATGCAGGCGTTGTCGGGCGCGCTCAGCGTCAACGGCGAGCCCGGGCGCGAACCCACCAAGCTGGGGATTCCCCTCGGCGACCTGGTGGGCGGGGTGAACGGTCCGATCGCCATCCTCGCGGCGCTGTACGAACGCAGCCTCACGGGCCGCGGACGCCTGATCGACATCAGCCTGCTCGATGGCCTGATCGGCATGCTCGGCTACCTGCCGCAACTGGCGTGGTTTACCGGGCAGGATCCCGCGCCGCAGGGATCGCAGCATCCCAACCTGGTGCCCTACGGGGTATTTCCGGCGAGCGACGGCTCGATCGTCATTGCCTGCCTGACCAACAGTTTCTGGGCGAACATCTGCCGCTCGCTCGGCATGGACGACTGGATCGCCGACCCGCGTTTCGACACGATCGAGAAGCGCCGAGACACGCGCGCGCTGGTGAACGAGCGGATCTGCGCGATCACCAGCGGCAGGACCGTGAACGAACTCGTGGAGATCTTCGTCGCCCACCAGGTCCCGCATGCGCCGATCCTGGGCATCCGCGAGGCGCTGTCGCAGCCGCAGGCGGTTGCCCGGGAAATGGTGGTCGAGACCGAGCACAGGAGCCTGGGAAGGATCCCCATCGTGAACCGATCGATCCGCTTTCCCGGCGATCCGCAGCCGGTCCCGACCGCGCCACCGGTGCTCGGGCAGCACACCGACGAGATCCTGGGGGATATCCTCGGGCTCTCGGCCGAGCAGATCGGGGAGCTGCGCGCGTCCGGGGTCGTGGCCTGAGCCGGCCGCCCGATCCCGGCGAGAGCGCTGCGACTGGCCTCGTCCGACACCGAACAGCAGAGGAGAGTCCGATGACACAGCTCAGATTCGAAGATCGCGTGGCGGTCATCACCGGCGCGGGACGAGGCCTGGGCCGTGCCTATGCGCTGCTGCTCGCCGCGCGGGGCGCGAAAGTCGTCGTCAACGATCCGGGTGCCAGCCTGCAGGGCGAAAGCACCGATGCCGGCCCCGCGCAAGCGGTGGTCCGGGAGATCGAGGCGGCGGGCGGTGAGGCGGTGGCCTGCACCGAATCAGTGGCAACGCCCGCGGGCGGCAAGGCCATCATCCAGTCGGCGCTCGACAACTACGGGCGCATCGACATCCTGATCCACAACGCCGGCATCGTGCGCCGCGGATCCCTGCAGGAGCTGTCGTACGAGGATTTCGAGCTGGTCCTCGACGTGCATCTGCGCGGCGGCTTCCATGTCGTGCGCCCTGCATTTCCCCTGATGTGCAGGGCCGGCTATGGTCGCATCGTGCTGACAGGCTCGATCAACGGCCTCTATGGCAATCGCAACGTGGCGAACTACAGCGTGGCGAAGGCGGGCTTGATCGGCCTGTCCAACGTTGCTGCGCTGGAAGGCGCCGAACACGGCGTGAAGAGCAATATCATCCTGCCTGCCGCGGTCACGCGCATGGCCGAGGGGCTCGATACCAGCGCCTACCCGCCGATGGACCCCGAGCTCGTGGCCCCCGCGGTGGGCTGGCTCGCCCACGAATCCTGCTCGGTCACGGGCGAGATGCTGATCGCCATGGCGGGCCGTGTCGCGCGGGCCTATGCTGCCGAGACGCCCGGTGTCTACCATCCGGCGTGGTCGATCGAGCAGGTGGGCGAGGAGATCGATGCGATCCGCAACACCGATGCGCCGGTGGTGTTCCCGGTCGTGCCCTCGGGGCATGTCGACCATCTTCGCTACAGTTTCGGGATGGCCGCGGCCGGCGATGCGCGGGAGCCGGGCAAGTAATACGGATACGGAAGGAGGACGGGGATGGCGGGGCGCTATTTCGACGATTGGCAGGTCGGGAATCGCATCGAGCACGAGATCCGCCGCACCGTGACCGAGACCGACAACCTGCTGTTCTCGGTCATGACCCACAACCCGCAGCCGCTGCATATCGACGTCGAGGCGGCCAAGGCCTCCGAGTTCGGGCAGATCCTCGTGAACGGCACCTTTACCTTCGCGCTGATGATCGGCCTGACCATCAGCGACACCACGCTCGGCACTCTCGTCGCCAACCTCGGCTACGACAAGCTGGTGATGCCCAAGCCCGTGTTCATCGGCGACACCATGCGCGCCACCACCGAGATCGCGGAGCTGCGCGAGTCGAAGTCGCGGCCAAACGCCGGCATCGTCGTCTTTGCCCACGAACTGATCAACCAGCGCGACGAGGTCGTCTGCCGCTGCCTGCGCACCGCGCTGATCAACCGCAGGCCGGTGTAGGATCCATCGGGATCGATACCGGGGGCGCAGGCATTGCAGCGCTGCCAGTTCCGTTTGTGCTGCCTGTGGCAGAAATCGGACAGGAATATCTGCTGCCCGGTGTGAAGGCGCGGGGTGGAGCTCGTTGTCTGAATGGAGTACGTTTGCCTCCGGGCGCAGCCCTCGGCGAGGCGAATCACCAAAGAAGAACGTGGCGCGCGCGTCGGGGTTCCCCGGGGCTGTGGGGCGATGGCGCGGGCAAAGGACATTTTTCCCGGGACAAGGATCGATTGGTGAAAGACGCCGGCTCGAACATCGACACCGTGCGCGTCCTGGCGAGGGAATTCCGTGCGCTGCCCGGAGCCTTGCTGCCGTTGCTGCATGCCATCCAGGATGAGCTGGGGTACGTGCCGGAGCCAGCCATTCCCGTGATAGCGCAGGAGCTGAACCTCTCGCGCGCGGAAGTGCACGGCGTCATCAGTTTCTATCATCATTTCCGCCGCGAGCCGCCGGGGCGCCACATCGTGCAGCTCTGTCGTGCCGAGTCCTGCCAGGCGCTCGGGGCACGCACGCTGGAAGCCGAGGTAAAGGCGCTGCTGGGCATCGATTTCCACCAGACCACGCCGGATCGCTGCATCACGCTGGAGCCCGTGTACTGCCTCGGCAATTGCGCCTGTTCGCCGGCCATCCGCATCGACGACGAGATTCACGGCATGGTGGATGCGCGCGAGCTGGCGGCGCTGCTGGAAGATCTGCGCACCCAGATCATCGAGGTGCGCTGAGATGTCGCGAATCACGGTTTATGTGCCCTGCGACACCAGCGCCGTTTCCCTCGGCGCCGACCGGGTGGCCGAGAGGCTGGCACGGGAATGTCGCGACCAGCCGGTGGACATCGTGCGCAACGGCTCGCGCGGGGCCTTCTGGCTGGAGCCCCTGCTGGAGGTCGAGGCCGGAGGTCAGCGCATCGCCTACGGGCCGGTACGGCCGGACGACATCCCGCGCCTGCTGGAGGAGGGAATGCTGAGCGCCAGCACACGCTCAGCGCTGTGCCTGGGCGTGGTGGACGAGATTCCGTTCCTGAAGCAGCAGCAGCGACTGACCTTCGCGCGCCAGGGCGTGGTCGACCCGGTGTCGGTGGCGAGCTATCGCGCGCACGGCGGCTTCGCGGGGCTCGAGCGCGCGCTCGGCATGTCGCCGCGCGATATCGTCGAAGAGGTCACCGAATCGGGGCTGCGCGGACGCGGTGGCGCCGCGTTCCCGACCGGCATCAAGTGGCAGACCGTGCTGAACGCGCCCGGGGAGCGGAAGTACATAGTCTGCAATGCCGACGAGGGCGATTCCGGCACGTTTGCGGATCGCATGCTGATGGAAGGCGACCCGATGAGCCTGATCGAGGGCATGATCATCGCCGGCCTGGCGGTGGGCGCGACCCGCGGCTACATCTATCTGCGCGAGGAGTACCCGCGGGCCGGGCGGATGCTGCAGCAGGCCATCGCCGCCGTGCGTGAAGCGGGGTACCTGGGCGAGCGCATCTACGGCAGCGCCCACGGCTTCGATATGGAACTGCGCATCGGCGCCGGCGCGTACATCTGCGGCGAGGAGACATCGCTGCTGGAAAGCCTGGAGGGCAAGCGCGGGGTGGTCCGGGCCAAGCCGCCGTTGCCGGCGATCGCCGGGCTGTTCGGCCAGCCGACAGTGGTCAACAACGTGATCTCGCTCGCCACGGTGCCGGTGATTCTCGCCCGCGGCGCGCCGTTCTATCGTGATTTCGGCATGGGACGCTCGCGCGGCACGCTGGCGTTCCAGCTCGCGGGCAACATCGCACGCGCCGGGCTGGTGGAGCTCGCCTTCGGCAGCACGCTGCGCGAGTTGCTGTTCGATTTCGGCGGCGGCACGCGCAGCGGGCGGCCGCTGCGCGCGGTGCAGGTGGGCGGACCGCTCGGCGCCTATCTGCCCGAGGCACACTGGGATACGCCCATGGACTACGAGGCTTTCGCGGCCGTCGGGGCCATGGTGGGGCACGGCGGCATCGTGGCTTTCGATGACACCGTGAACATGCGCGAGCAGGCGCGTTTCGCCATGGCCTTCTGCGCCGAGGAGTCCTGCGGCAAGTGCACGCCCTGCCGCATCGGCAGCACCCGTGGCGTGGAGGTGATCGACCGGATTGCCGCGGGCAGCGATGTCGACGCCAACCTCGTTCTGCTGCAGGAGCTCTGCGAGGCCATGACCGACGGCTCGCTGTGTGCGCTGGGCGGCATGACGCCCTACCCGGTGCTGAGCGCGCTGGGGCATTTCGCGGAGGATTTCGGCGTTCGGGGGGAATCGTCCGGTTCCCGGGAGAGTGCATGATGCTGTGGATCTACGACCCCGCGACCCAGGGCGCCGCCCGGGATTACGGCACCCCGGCGCCCGTACCGGAATACAGCGCGGAATATGCCGCACTGGAGCAGGTGAGCCTGAGCATCGACGGCCGGCAGGTGTCGGTGCCCAGGGGAACCTCGGTGCTGCGCGCGGCCGCGCTCGCGGGCATCAACATCCCGAAGCTCTGTGCCACCGATGCACTCGATGCCTTCGGCTCCTGCCGCCTGTGCCTGGTGGAAATCGCCGGGCGCAAGGGCTACCCGGCCTCCTGCACCACGCCGGTGGAGGAGGGCGTGGCGGTCACGACGCAGAACGGCAAGCTGGCGCGGCTGCGGCGCAACGTGATGGAGCTCTACATCTCGGATCACCCGCTCGACTGCCTGACCTGCCCGGCCAACGGCAACTGCGAGCTGCAGGACATGGCCGGCGCGGTCGGCCTGCGCGAGGTGCGCTACGGTTACGACGGCAGGAATCACCTCGACGCGAAAAAGGACACCTCGAACCCCTATTTCACCTTCGACCCGAGCAAGTGCATCG
>DAORUQ010000185.1:0-1905 GCA_035433265.1 Pseudomonadales bacterium
GCGCGAGGAAGCGGCAGGCGTCGTGTTCCAGCCTCGCCAGGAAACCGGGCGCGCGAACATTGGCCGGCAGGAGCTGTGGATACTTCGTCGCGAACTCCGCGTACGCGGCGAGCAGCTCGCGCAACTGGCGCTCGTCGTAGCGAATCCGGTCGGCCGCGGCCGCCGCCTGCGCATCGAAGGGAAACTGCACATCGACATCGGCCGTCAGGCGGCCGCCCTTGTGCGCGCCGGCCAGGCGGGCCAGCGCCCGGACAATCGCTCGGTAATAGCTCGCCGGGTCGGCCAGCTCGTGGTCGAGACACTTCTGGTGCTGCGGCTCTATGCCGTCCACGCCGAAGGGAATGCGCTGCGAGATCAGCACGCCGGTGCCGGAGTCCTGATGGTAGTCGGCGTAGTAAGCCCTGGGCACGCTGACCGGAAAGTCCGCCAGTCGCGACAGGGCGGCGAAGCGCACCTCCGAGGCCATCTCGAACCTGCCACGGTCGCGCAGCGGATCGTTGAAATCACGCGAGAACTTGACGAAGAGATCGGTATGCAGATGCGGCGCGGGCGGATCGTAATCGACCGACAGGAACAGCTTCTGGCCCGTGCTGCCGCCCGGGCAATTCTCCAGGCGAGTGATCCGCGCCACGCGCGTACCGGGATCGAGCGAGCCGAAGGCCTGGAACGCCGCGCTCAGAAAGACTGCACCCGCGGCGCGCAGCGCCTCGGCGTGCGCCGGGATCACCAGGCCCGTGACATCGCCGCGCTCGATCGCCACTGAATCCTCCACGGCTGGCAGCAAATCAGATCGTCTCTCCCGCATCCACGAGCAGCGTGCTGCCCGTCATGAAGACAGACATGTCCGAGGCGCAGAACAGGACCGCACGCGCCACATCGTCGGGAACCCCCACGCGCCCCAGGCGGCTACTCAGCATCGCGGGGATCTGCTCTGCCGTGATCGCGACGTCGGTGTGCTCCGACATGGCCAGCAGATTGCCCTCGGTCACGCAGAAGGTGGGCGCCACGCCGAGTACGCGGATCGCATCGGGCGCCAGCTCCAGCGCCAGCTGGCGGGTCATTCCGCGCACGGCGTGCTTGGACGACACGTAGGCCGCGAGCCCGGGCGCCACGCCCTTGAAACCGGCGGTGGACGCCACGTTCACGATGACTCCACCCCGCGCGCCGGCCCGCATGCAGCGAGCGGCCTCGCGTGCGCCGGCGAACACGCCCCGGGTATTGACGGCCAGCACCCGGTCCCACAGTTCGTCGCTCATTTCCGGCAGCGGGACACAGGGAAAAATGCCCGCGTTGTTCACCCATATGTCCAGGCCGCCGAACTCCCGGACCGCGCGATCCGCCGCGACCTTCACCGTCGCCGAATCGGTGACATCCATGACCGCGCCGAGCACCCGCGCTGAGCCGCTCGCATCCAGCTCCTCCGCCGCCGAGCGTGCCAGCGCTGCGTCGATGTCTCCGACCAGCACATTGGCACCGGCCTCCGCCAGGCGCCGCGCGATGGCCTTGCCCAGACCGCGCCCGCCCCCCGTGACAACCGCGCTGCGGCCGGCGAGGGAGTTGAGTTCGGTGATGGATCGGCTCGAAACATCGGCTACTGATGGCATGTGAACGCTCTCCGTGAGTATCGGGATCCGTGATTGAGCCGACCGGGCGTGGAACGCGGAATCGCCAGCGCGCTGTCAGTTCCGGTCCCTTGCCGTGGTGGCAGTGGTGCCACTCCTGCAGCGCGCCATGGCTGCTATCATACCGCACAGCACCTGAATTTTTAATGCCCTCGACTCATAAGCACTTATGTCGTGGAAAATGGCATTATTCGGGTCATATGCTGTTCATTAGCTCAGCATATCTGAGGCTCAGGCGCGACAGCGGCCGTGGCCGCCGCACCATGCCCGCAGTCACTGATAG
>DAORUQ010000185.1:2005-5900 GCA_035433265.1 Pseudomonadales bacterium
GGCTCAGGCGCGACAGCGGCCGTGGCCGCCGCACCATGCCCGCAGTCACTGATAGCTGCTGCCATTCCGCGCAGGCCGGCATTCATGCGCACAGGCGCCCTTGCCGGGCTGAAGCCCGAGCTGCAGGGAGGTTCAGTCCTCCAGCGCGATACCGTAGTGATCGGTGTAGAAGCGGAACGCCTCGCGGATGCCCGCGTTGCTGAGTCCGTAATCCTCTGCGGCGTAGCGGTGCTTGCCGAACCGGTCGCGCGGCTTCTTCGCGAGGTAGTCGCCAATCGCCTCGGCGAAGGCGGCCGTGAACGGCAGCCCCAGCGCATCGTAGGTGCGCTCCACCGTGCCCACGGGGTCGTTCATGAGGTCCTTGAAGTGCACGTCCGTGATCTGTCCCGGCGGGATCACGCCGCCGCCGCGCTCCTCGATCACCTTGCGCAGCATCCCGCCGTAGCCCATCACCACCATCTGACCGAGCAGGTTCGCATCCACGCCGTTGGCGCGACTGGTGCGCATCAGCGTGGACAGGCTCACGGTGGACGGAACCGAGCGCACCGGGTCGCGGTGGGTGTGGATGATGCGGATGTCCGGGTACTGGCGCAGCAGCCGGTCGAGGTTGCCCAGATGCGCCGGCGATTTCAGCAACCAGCGCCGCGCGTCGCCATGCCCGTATTGCAGCAACTGCAGCACTCGACGATGCCAGCGATACGGCGCGTCCGTCGGGTGCTCGGCGCGCCACTTCAGCCAACCCCACGCGGCGTAGAGCATCGCCCACCAGTCGGAGCTGAACTCGCTGTCCATGAAGCGGATGCACTCCACCGGCAGGTCCCAGCGGTGCTCGTGCGCCGCGCGGATCGCCGGCTGCACGTCGGAGAGGAACTCGTTGACGGTCTCGGCGATCTGCTCGCGCGTGATGCCCTCGGCGAGCGTCGCGCCCGGCGGCGCCGCGGGGCTCGCGGCCTCCCAGGCGAGCGGCGCGCGGCTGTTCGTGTCCAGCGCGAGCAGCTCGAAGAGGATCGAGGTGCCGGTGCGCCCCTGCCCCGCGATCAGCAGCGGCGCGACGACCTGCTCATGGCGTATCGCCGGCTGCGCGCGGCAGGCCTCGGTGACCAGCAGGCGGTTGCGCAGGCCGCGCAGCAACTCGGCGCGCGTCACTAGCCGCCCGATCGTGTGCAGGTCCACCTCGGTCTGCAGCGATTCGACCAGCGCGCGAAAGGCGTCCTCCCAGCCCGGCTCGCCGAAATCCGCCAGGCCGGTGCTCGCGCGCGCCTCCTCGATCAGCTCCTCTGGCGCGAGGCTCACCAGCCGGCGCGAGCCACCCACCATCGCCCCGAGGTAGTTCAGTCGCCGGACCCAGTCGGGTTGCTCGATATCCATGTCTCCCCCCTGCCGAAAGCCGGATGCAATGCCGGCGGCAGTGTAGCGCCCTCTTCCCGGTCAGGGCATGAAGAGAACGTAACGCCTCAGCCGCCTCGACCCGGTTGACTCGGCCCGGGCGCGCTGAGACCCTGCGCGACACGACGCAGAAAAGACAGGAGCCCCGATGACCGAGTCACGCCGTGCATTCCGCGAGCTTCTCGAACTGCTCGGCCAGATCGACGCGCAGTACGTCGGGGAGACCGGCGAATACAAATCGGCGCTCGACGTCGCCGACGGCCACCGCTTCATCCTGCACGGGCTGCGCCGCGCGCTCGGCTCGCAACTCGAGGCCGACACGCGCCGCCCGGTGTTCCAGCGCGCGGTCACCCCGACGACGAAGTTCGGCGGCGACAGCCCCGATGCGATCTACCACGAGTGCAACGTGAGCGCCGATTGCAGCTACCGCATCCGCGGCGACATGGCCGGCGCGGTCTACGTATCGCTGTCGGTGCAGTCCGGCGGCGGCGAAGCCGAGGGCGTAGGCGCCAGCATCAACAGCGAACAGTTCGAGGTGCGGCCCGATGGCTCCTTCGAGATCCTGCTCTCGCGCGCGCCGCCCGCCGACTCACGCAACTGGGTGCGGATGCCCGAGGGCGCGCTCAACGTGCTGACGCGGCACTACTTCGAGGAGGCCGGCAACGTGATGGCCGACACCGCGCGACGGCTGGACCTCGAGATCGACGCGCTCGGCGACTTCCCCGCTCCGCGCGAACCCACCGTCGAGAGCATCACCGCGGGCATCGAGCGCGTTTCGCGCTGGATGCGCAGCCGCACGCTGGAGGAATCGAAGGGCCGCACGACGATGCCCGCCTGGGTTTCCGTCGTGCCGAACCGCTTCAACGAGCCCGAGAAGCCCGGCGCCGACATGGCCTATGCCGCGCTCGACATCGCCTACGCGATGGCGCCCTTTCACGTGCCGCCGGGCAAGGCGCTGGTGATAAGCGGCCGCTTCCCCGCCTGCCGCTACGCGGGCGTGGTGCTGTGGAGCCGCTTCCGGCAGAGCTTCGATTACATGAACCGGCGCGTCTCGCTGAACCGCGCGCAGACCGTCACGGACGGTGCAGGGAATTACCGCATCGTGCTGGCCGAGCGCGACCCCGGCGTACCCAACTGGCTGGACACCGGCGGCCGCGCGAGCGGATTCATGTACTGGCGCTTCCTGTTGCCCGAGGAGCCCATCACGGCGCCGCAGTGCGAGCTGGTGGATATCGATTCTCTGCTCAGGTGACGCGCTGGCGGGCTCATCCGCTCGCGCCGAGCGCGTGGTAGAGCGGCTCCAGCAGCGCATCGGTGCGCGCGCTCTCGAAACGCTTGCCGGGCCGGTTGGTCACGTAGGCGAAGGCGACACCGCTCGCGGGATCGGCAAAGCCCAGGCTGCCGCCGTAGCCGAAGTGCCCGTAGCCGCGCTCGCTGCCGCCGATGCGCCGGCCCGGCCGCGACAACTGGAAACCCAGCCCGAAGCGCGAATGCTTGCCGAGCACGCGGTCCGGACCATCCGACTGGATACTGCACGCCTGCGCGCGCAACCCCGGGCCCACGATGCCGCCGGCGGCCGCGTCGCGATGCATGAACACGTCGTAGAGCAGCGCCACCGCACGCGCCGTGGCGTGCGCGTTCGTCGAGGGAATCGCCGCGCTGCGCCATTGGGGCCGGTTGACGATGCCGAAGCCGGAGATGCCCGGCGGGTTGAAGTACACGCTGGCCAGCATCGCGTCGGTCGCCGGATCGCCCGAGGCGAGATGCGCGCGCACGGCCGATTGCCCATCGGTGATCGGGGCGGCGTCCGCCTCCACGATCGCGGCCACGCGCGCGTGTTCGCGCAGTGGCAGCCCGACGTGGTAGTCCGCCTCCAGCGGGCCCGTGAGGCGTTCGCGCAGGGCGGCGGCGAAGGGCATCCCGAGCCGCCTCACCACGGGCTCGCCGATCAGGAATCCGTGCGTGTTGACGTGGTAGCCGTGCGCCGCATCGGGCTCCCAGTACGGTGCCTGCGCCGACAGTTCCACCGTCATCGTCGACCAGTCGTACATGGCATCGGACGGCAACGGACGCCGCACGCCGGGCAATCCGCCGCGATGCGCGAGCAGCATGCGCAGCGTCAGCCGCTCCTTGCCAGCGGCGGCGATCTCGGGCCATATCTCGCGCAGCGGACGATCGAGCGCGAGCTCGCCGCGCTCGACAAGGCCGAGCACCAGCATCGAGGCGATGCCCTTGCCCACGGAGTAGATGTTGACCAGCGTATCGCGCTGCCAGGTCTCGGTGCGGCCCGCGTCGCGATGGCCGCCCCACAGGTCGATGACCACGCGCCCGCCGATCCGCACGCAGGCCGCGGCACCGAGTTCGTTACGCGTGCGGAAATTCTCGCGGAAGGCGTGTTCTACTTCCGCGAAGGCGGGGTCGCAGAATCCGGCGACGGGCACATCGTCGGTACGGGGGTGATCGGTGTTCGGGGGATTCGACATGGCGGGTGCCTCGTGTGCGTACATAC
>DAORUQ010000186.1:0-5797 GCA_035433265.1 Pseudomonadales bacterium
TCAGCGGCTCCCGTATCGCCGTCGCCGCGACACGATGGCTGAGGATCTGCATCTGCGGGCTCTGGCGCGGGTCCTGGTCAGCCCGGGCGTGGCGGGAGGTGCGAGTAGGATACTATGCTCCAAAGTGCCGGACTCGGCCGGATGGAGAAGATGCCTGGAATGTTCAACCGCATTGTCGCGCGCCTGGCGCGCCGGCTCATGGCCCGACGCGAGGCCGATGTCGTGATCCGCCGCGCCGCGCAGATGCATCGCGTCCGCCTCATGGGCGCGCACGCCACGACGCTGTTCATTACCGGCCCGAAGTTCCGCAACTGGGGCTTCATGACGGATCGTGGCTGGGTGCACTGGAGCGAGTACCTCGGACCGTTGCAACCCGACAGGAGCAGCCGATGCAGCACGGTGTTCGAGCGCATGCTGGTCGATGACGGCATCCTGCTCTTCAAGTACTGGCTGAGCGTGGACCAGCAGTACCAGGAGGAGCGGTTCGCCGAGCGCGCACAGGATCCGCTCAAGCGGTGGAAACTGTCGCCCATCGATCTGCAGTCGCGTGCGAGCTACGAGGATTACGGCCGCGCGCGCGATGCGATGTTCGAGGCCACGCACACGCGCCACGCCCCCTGGTGCGTGGTGGATTTCAATGACCAGAAGCGCGGCCGCCTCAACCTGATCCGCAACCTGCTCGACCGCGTGCCCGACTGCCAGTTGCCGGAGGAGCCGTTCGATCTGCCGCCGCTGGCGCACAAGCCGCGCAAGGAGCGTTTCACGACGGCCTTGAAGCCGCTGCGCAACCGCTTCTGATCATGCGGCCAGCGCGGATGCGCCAATGCGCGGGTGACAGTTTGCTTCGATCCGTGACGGGGGGATTCATGCAGGCAGGGGAATGGGTGCGCGGTGCCTCGATATCGCTCGCGCTGGTGTTCGGCGTGGCCGGCGCTGCCGGCGTGCTCGCGGATGCGAAGGCCGACAACGCCGCCGCGCTGAGGCAGATCTTCGCCGACAGCGACGAGGCGGCCCTGGAACTGGATCCCCTGGCTGCCATGATGCGTGGCGACATGCGTTATGCAGCGCAGTTCGGGGACTACATCACGCCCGGATACTACGCGCGGATGAAGGCGAATACCGCGAGCGAAATGAAGCGCCTCGATGCGATCGACCGCGCCGCGCTGTCGCGCGAGGACCGGATCGCCTACGACGTGTTCCGCTACCAGGGCCTCCAGCTGCTCGATTTCTACGAGCGCGGCATCATCGCGATCCAGGCGCGGCTGCCCATCGACCACTTCAGTGGCGAGCACGTGTTCTTCCCCGACATCTGCTCGGGCAGGTCGGTCGCGCCGTTCGACACGGTGCAGGACTACGACAACGGCCTGGCGCGCCTGGAGGGCTACGCGTTGTACCTCGAGCGCAGCATCGGGCGCATGCGCGAGGGCATGGCCACCGGTCACACCCAGCCCAGGCTGGTGATGGAGAACATCCTCGACCAGCTCGCGCGGCAGATGGCCGGCGGCGTCGAGGCCAGCCCGTTCTACCAGCCGATCAACGACATGCCGGGCGATTTCGCCGCCACCGACCGGGAACGCCTTGCCCGCGCGTACCGCGCCGTGATCCACGAGCGCGTGTTCGGCGCCTACCGCGAGCTGCAGGACTTCATCAGGACCGAATACCTCGCCGCCAGCCGTGACGCGAAGCCCGGGCTGGTCTCGATGAAGGACGGTCCCGCGCTGTACAAGGCGCTGATCGAGCAGAACACCACCACCGACATGAGCGCCGAGGAGATCCACCGGATCGGCCTCGACGAGGTCGCGCGCATCAGGCACGACATGCTCGCGATCAAGGACAGGGTGGGTTTCAAGGGCACGCTGAAGGAGTTCTTCGGTCACCTGCGCAGCGATCCGCAGTTCAAGTTTGCCAGCAAGCAGGCGCTGCTCGATGGCTACAACGCGATCCGCGCCGAGGTGGATGCCGCCGTGCCGAAGCTGTTCTCGCTGACGCCGCGATCGCCCTTCGAGATCCGTCCCGTGCCCGGGTACTCGGAGGAGAACGAGGCCGCCGGCTCCTATCGCCAGGGCACGCCGGACGGCACGCGCCCGGGCATCTTCTTCGTGAATACCTACGACCTGCCCTCGCGCACCACGCCCGGGATGGAGACGCTGTTCCTGCACGAGGCGATCCCGGGACACCATTTCCAGATCAGCCTGGCGCAGGAGAACGAGGCGCTGCCGAACTTCCTGCGCTTTGGCGGCAACACGGCCTTCGTGGAAGGCTGGGCGCTGTATGCCGAGTCGCTGGGACCGGAGCTCGGCATGTTCACCGATCCCTACCAGGCCTTCGGCAGCCTCGACGACGAGATGCTGCGCGCGATGCGGCTGGTGGTCGACACCGGCATCCATGCCATGGGCTGGACCCGCGAGCAGGCGATCCAGTACATGCTCGACAATTCGGCGCAGTCCGAAACCGAGGCGCGCACCGAGGTCGAGCGCTACATCGCGATCCCGGGCCAGGCGCTCGCCTACAAGGTCGGTGCGCTCACGATCCGGCGCCTGCGCACCGAGGCCGAGCAGGCCCTCGGCGATCGCTTCGACCCGCGCGAGTTCCACGCCCAGGTGCTCGATACCGGCGCCCTGCCGCTGGCGGTGCTCGAGGCCAAGATCCGCGACTGGATCAAGGCCAAGCAGGCTGCCGCGGCCTGAGGATACGGATCGCGGGCGTGGCCCGCTCCTACACCAGAATCGACGCGTCAACGATAGGCGCGCCCAGGGGCCGCCCCGCTGTGCGAGCGGACATGTGGATGCCGAAATCGCCGGGAGCGATTTCGGCAACACGCGTAGCGGCCGCACATGGACGTGCCAGGCCGCGGCCGCGAGTGCAGCGGGGCGGCCCCTGGGCGTGCCGGGTCGGTGCTGTCTTTGGTCCGGCTCGACGCCGCGCCGGTGACGGGGCACAATCGCTGCTCATTGCGGCCATGACCGCCTCAAGCGATAACCGGAGACCCGATGTTCGAGCAGCTTGCCCGCCTGGATCCCGATCCCATCCTCGGCATGCTGGCCGCCTACCGCGCCGATCCGCGCGCGCACAAGATCGATCTGGGCGTCGGCGTCTACCAGGACGAGCTCGGGCGCACCCCGATCATGCGCGCGGTGAGCGACGCCGAGCGTCACCTGCTGGTCACCGAGACCACCAAGACCTACCAGGGCATCGCCGGCGATCCCGTGTTCAACGAGCGCCTGCTCGCACTGCTGTTGGGCGCGAGCCACCGCGTGATCGGGGAGGATCGCGTGCGCGGCGTGCAGACGCCGGGCGGCTGCGGGGCGTTGCGCATCGGGGCCGAGCTGATCCAGCGCGCGCGGCGCTCCGCGAAGGTCTGGGTCAGCACGCCGACCTGGGCCAACCACATCCCGCTGATCGGCGGGGCCGGTCTGCAGCTGGCCGAGTACCCGTACTTCGACGCCGCGAGTGGCGGCATCGATTTCGACGCGATGATGGACACGCTGTCGCGGGTGGGCCCCGGCGACCTGGTGCTGCTGCACGGCTGCTGCCACAACCCGACCGGCGCCGACCTGGATCTCGGGCAGTGGCGCGCCGTTACCGAGCTGGCGCTGAACAACGGCTTCACGCCGTATATCGACGTCGCCTACCAGGGTCTCGCCGACGGCGTCGACGCAGACGTGGCCGGCGTGCGCCACATGCTCTCCGCCGTGCCCGAGGCCGTGGTCGCGAGTTCGTGCTCGAAGAATTTCGGGCTCTACCGCGAGCGCGTGGGCGCGGTGTACTTCATTGGCGCGACGCGCGCCCAGGCCGATGCCGTGCAGACCCAGGCGATGGCGGCCGCGCGCCAGATCTACTCGATGCCGCCGGCGCACGGCGCGGCGATCGTGTCCACGATCCTTGGCGATGCGACGCTCAGGGCCGACTGGCTGGAGGAACTCGGCGAGGTGCGAGGACGCATCAACGCGATGCGCACGCTGCTGGCCGCGCGCCTGGAGGGCAACGCCGCCGGCAAGGATTTCAGCTTCATCACGCGGCAGAAGGGGATGTTTTCGTACTTCGGCATCACGCCGCAGCAGGTCACGCGGCTGCGCGAGGAGTTTGCCGTTTACATGATGGAGTCGACGCGCATCAACCTGGCCGGTATCACGCCCGCGAACATCGACGCTCTCGCGAGCGCGGTGCTCGCGGTGCTAGAGCCCGCAGCCTGAGTCCCGCGGCCAGCGCCGATGACGACCTCGGCAGCCGCCGTGGCAGGGTCCGCCACGCTGCAGCGTGATGTCCGGCGTCCGGTGTGGCTGTTCAGTCTCGATTCCGAGCAGTTTCACGCCGCGCCCACCGCCACCGGCGGGCTGATCGCGTGGTACCGCGCCTGGGGTGCGACGCCCGACGGCATTGATTTCCGCCAGCTGCATTTCCGCGAGCGCGAGGACGTGGCGGCGTGGAGCGCGCGCGAACTCGGCGCGCTGGCCGGGGAGGCCGCCGCTGCACTGGCGCGCGGGCTGGAGCCGGTTGCGGGCATCAGCTTCTACACCTGGAACGCGGCGGAATTCCTCGAGCTCGTGCGCGGCCTGCGCGCCGCGTGTCCGGGGCTCGCGATCGTCGCGGGCGGCCCGCACGTGCAGCAGGCCGAGAGTTACCTGGGTGTCGACCCCATCGACGTGATCGTGCTGGGCGAGGGGGAGGCCACGTTCCAGGAGTTGCTCGACACGCCGCGCGCCGGTTGGCCGCGCGTGCCCGGCATCGCGTGGCTGGACCATGCGGGCAGGGTGGCGACATCGGCGCCGCGCGAACGTCAGCGCGACCTCACGCGCATCCCTTCGCCCTTCGACGTGCTCGAACTCACCGACGCCGCGGGGCGCCCGCGCTACGACGCCGTGACCTACGAGACCACGCGCGGCTGCCCCTACAAGTGCGCCTTCTGCGAGTGGGGCACCGGCGCGATCGGCACGAAGATGATCGGTTTTCCGATGGAGCGGCTGCGCCGCGACTGGCAGAAGATCGTGCGCGCCGGCATCCCGAACATCTGGCTGGCGGATTCGAACTTCGGCGCGCTGAAGGACGATGTCGAGAAGGCGCGGCTGATCTGCGAGCTCAAGGAGCAGCACGGTCTGCCGCGGACCTTCGCGACCTCGTGGTCGAAGAAGCACAGCCCGCGCGTGCAGCAGATCGTGCTGATGCTGCACGAGCACGGGCTGTTGCCGTTCTACCAGCTCGCGCTGCAGACTCTGACCCCGCGCGCGCTCGAGTTGTGCCATCGCGAGAACATGGCGGCGAACGAGTACGAACCGATCGCGCAGCGTATGGCGCAGGCCGGCATCCCGATCTCGGCCGAACTGATCTGGGGGTTGCCGGGGGACGATCTCGCGAGCTTCGAGCGTAACCTCGACCGCCTGCTCGCGACCTTCCCGAACATCAACATCTTCGGCTACACGCTGCTGCCCGGCACCGAGTTCTACGAGCGGCGCGAGGAATATCGCATCGAAACGCTGCCCGTGGCGGGCTACGGCAAGGCGCACGGCGAGTACGTGGTGGGCTGCCACACCTTTGCGCGCGCCGAGGGCGAGGAGGGTTACTTCCTGATCACGGCGCACGTGATCCTGCTCAGCGGCTACGTGCTGGCGCACACCGCGCGCTGGCTCGCGCTGGCGACCGATGTGCCCGTGGGGCGGATGTTGCGCGTGGTGCTCGATGCGCTGCTGCAGGCTTTTGCCGCGCAGTTGCCCGGGCTCGATGCCGCCGATCGCATGCGGGTCTACGAGGCGCGCGCGCGGATCTACCTCGCGGTGCTCGCGGACCCCTCGCGTGCGCAGGC
>DAORUQ010000187.1:0-5755 GCA_035433265.1 Pseudomonadales bacterium
GCCATGCCGCCCTCCAGCGCATCGGGCTGGCGCATGCTGTGGTGCAGCGCGCGCGTCTCCAGCGCGACGAAGTCATCGCGCCCCGTCTCCAGCGCTCGCCACAGCAGGCGCTTGTGCATGCCCATCACCAGCGGCGAGCAGTTGCGCACCATGTCATCGGCGATCTCCAGCGCGAGCGGCAAAACCTCCTGCGCCTCGGCCGCGCGCCCGGCGAGGCGCCAGGCCGCCGCCTCCGCCCCGTCGATGCGCGAGCCGCGCACCAGCATCTCGAAGGCACGCTCGAAACCGATCAGCCGCGGCAGCAGCCACTCGACCCCGAAATCGGCCACCACGCCCCGGCGGTTCTGCAGGAAGCCGTACTTCGCGCCGCGCGCCACGATGCGCATGTCGCATTGCACCGCGATACCGAGCCCGACGCCGATGGCGTGCCCGTTGCAGGCGGCGATCACCGGTTTGCGCAATTCCCAGGCCTGCATGGACAGCGGGCAGGAACTGAAGTCCAGCTCGCCGTGCGCCGCGAACACCTCGCCGCCCGAGAGGTCGGCCCCGGCGCAGAACGCCGTGCCGCGCCCCGTCACCACCACCACACGCACGGACTCGTCGGCGTCGCAGTGCCGATACAGATCGCCCAGCCCGGCCATCATCCCGGGGCTGAACACGTTCAGCGTTTCGGGTCGTGCGAAGGTGATGAGGCCCACGCCGTCGCGATTCTCGAACTCGATATCGGTCATGCGTCCTCCGAAGATGCGACGCCGGCACGCGACATTCAGTCGTCCTGCAGCAGGGTGTCGCGGGAAAGCAGAAAGTTCGCGCCATTGTAGAGCAGCACCAGCAGCGTCGCGACCGCGAGCGCCGCCAGCGCCGACGGCCATGATGCGCCGGCAAGCGCCAGGGCCTGCGGCGCCTCGTGCAGCGCGAGCGCGGCAGCCATCAAGGCGGCGTTGCGCGCGAGCAGCCAGCCGCTCAGCGGCACGTGGGTCGCCGCGCCGCCGCAACCGCACGCGATGTCACGGCGTCCGCGCAGCAGGTTGATCGCGATGGCCCCGGAGTACAGCACCAGCAGCGCGAGTATCAGCAAGGCCGCCGCCGCGCGCGTTCCCCGCGGCCAGATGGCGAGCGCGGCGGCGCACTCTACGGCGCCCAGCACCGGCACGAGCCAGCGCCCCGCACCCTCGGGCAGCAGCGCGTAGGCATCGAGGGCGCGCGCATGATCCCGCTGATGGCGCAGTTTGGCGCCACCGGCCACGGCCATCAGCCACGACAGCGCGATCGCGCCCGACGCGACGATCAGCAATCCCGGTTCCATTCGCCCGCCCCCGACGCGTCTTGCAAAGTCACTATGCCCGCCCGATCATGCGCGCGCCGCTTCCCAGGAGAATCACCCGCATGAGCACCGCGCCTTCCCCATTCGATCCCGTCGCCATCGGACCCTTGCAGTTGCGCAACCGTTTCATCAAGTCCGGCGCCAACGAAGCCATGTGCCTGGACGGCGCGCCCACGCGCGCGTTGGTGCAGCACCATCGCGATCTTGCCGCAGGCGGCGTCGCGCTGACAACGGTGGCCTACGTGGCGGTGAGCGAAGTCGGCCGCACGCTGCCCAACCAGATCTGGATGCGCCCCGGAATCCTGCCCGACCTGCGCGTGCTCACCGACGCAGTGCACGCCGAAGGCGGCGCGATCTCGGCGCAGATCACGCACGGCGGCAGCTTCGTCACCGGCGTGAAGGTCAAGGGCGCGACGATGAGCTCGGTCTCGGGCCTCAACAAGGCGGGCCTGCTCGCGGGCAACTGGCGCCGGCGCGCGATGACGGCGGCCGACATGGACCTGGTGACGCAGCAGTTCGTCGACGCCGCGAAACTCGCGCGAGAGGCGGGCTTCGACGCCGTAGAACTGCACATGGGGCACGGCTACCTGCTGAACCAGTTCATCTCACCGCTCGACAACACGCGCACCGACGAATACGGGGGCAACGCGGAAAACCGCGTGCGTTTCCCGGCGCGGGTACTGGCCGCGGTGAAGGAAGCGGTGGGCGCCGATCTGGCGGTGATCGCCAAGATCAACGTCGCGGACGGGCCCAGGCGTGGTGCCGACGCCGACGATGCCGTGGTCACGGCGCGCGCGCTGGAGCGCGCCGGCGCCGATCTGCTGGTGCTCTCGGGCGGACGCAACGTGGAGTCGACCTGGTTCATGTTCGGCAGCCTCGTCGACCAGGACGAGATGGCTCGCATGCTCGGCGGCGATCCGCTGTCGCGCCTGGCGATCAGGCTGAGCTCGCTCACCGGTCCGCGCTCGATGACGTTTCGCGAGATGTACTTCCTGGAGCACTCGCGCAAGGTGCGCGCCGCGGTGACGATGCCGCTGGCCTACCTGGGCGGCGTGAAGTCGCTGGACAACGCCGAGCGCGCGATGAGCGAGGGCTTCGACTGCGTGGTGATGGCACGCGCGCTGATCCACGACACAGGACTGGTGAACAGGTTCAGGAGCGGGGAAACCCGGCAGTCGGGCTGCACGAGCTGCAACCGCTGCGTCGCCTACATCTACCACCCCGCGGGGACGCGCTGCGTGGAAAATGCGCCGAATGATCCCGCGCTCAACCTGGTGCGTGCTGCGGCGGTGGACTGAGGAGGAGGAACTCTGCCGTGCGGGCGGCGAACGCAGGCCGCCCGACGCGGCGGAAGCTGCCCGACACGTCCGTGTGCATCGGGCGCAGGGGAACAACTACTTCTTCGCTGCGGCTTTCTTCGCGGCGGGCTTCTTCGCTGCCGGCTTCTTCGCTGCCGGCTTCTTCGCTGCGGCCTTCTTCGCGGCGGGCTTCTTCGCTGCCGCGGGCTTCTTCGCTACGGCCTTTTTCGCAGCCGGCTTCTTCGCGGCGGCCTTCTTGGCGGCGGGCTTCTTTGCTGCCGCAGGCTTCTTCGCCACGGCCTTTTTCGCAGCCGGCTTCTTCGCTGCGGCGGGTTTCTTGGCTGCGGCCTTCTTGGCTGCAGGCTTCTTCGCCGGTTTCTTCTCTGCCATCGGTAGTCTCCCGTTGCTGATGGTTGGGAATCCACGAAGATTCCACTCACTGTCTATAGCACATGCCACACCAGCGCGCGGGTGAATTTTGCGCAAACGAGCGCGCGCCGAATAGTCAATTCGATGCCGGACGAAACACCGGCGCGCGGAAAGGCGCACGCCTGATCGGCTCGAGCGTGCGAAAGCAAAGCTCCAGCGGCATGTCGCAGCGCAGATCCGCGAAGTCGCAGTC
This sequence comes from Pseudomonadales bacterium, assembly GCA_035433265.1. Classification (GTDB taxonomy): domain Bacteria; phylum Pseudomonadota; class Gammaproteobacteria; order Pseudomonadales; family UBA5518; genus UBA5518. The sequence continues at coordinate 3,245 of DAORUQ010000187.1, forward strand.
GACGATCTGCGTCACCAGCCGCACGTGCGGCTCGCAATCGAGGCTCACCAGCGCCGGTGCGTAGGGCGCCCTGAATTCGGGGTTGATCGGCGCGCGCACGACGGACCACGCCACCAGCGTCGCCGGGCCTCGCACCTCGCGCCACTCGATGTCCGAGCCGGCGTGCGGATACCACGTGCAACACCCGCTGGCGCGATCGTAGGGCAGCACCAGCCTGCCCTCGCGCGCGGCACTCCAGAACGGCAAGGCCATTGAGTCATCGCTGTCGGGACCGAAACTGGACATGCTCAGGCTCTCCGCAAAATCAGTGTGGCCGCCTCTTCGGCGGTGAATCCTCCGTACAGCCCGACGCGGGCATCGCTCACCTGGTTCGCGGCCTCGCCGCGCAGCTGGCGCACGATCTCTACCACGTGCGCGATGCCGAGCACGTAGGCGTGCGACATCAGTCCGCCGTGCGTGTTGCACGGCAGCCCACCGCTGCGGCGCGGGCGGTCGAAACCGAGCCGCCCGCCGGAGACGAAGGCACCACCCTCGCCCTTGGCGCAGAAGCCCATGTCCTCGATCATCATCAGCGCCGTGATCGAGAAGCAGTCGTACAGCGCGATCACGTCCACCTCTGCCGGCGTGATGTCGGCCATCGCGAAGGCCCACGGCGCGGCGAAGGTCTGCGGCGTCGCCGTGAGCACCTTCTGCTGCGAGATGTAGGGCGCGTTGTGGATCACGCCGCGACCGATGCCCTCGACGATGACCGGCGCATGCGGCAGGTCACGCGCGCGCTCCGGCGTGCTCATCACGAAGGCCGCCGCGCCATCCGAGACCAGGCAGCAGTCCTCCATGCGCAGCGGATCCGCGAGCATGGGCTTGGCGAGGTACTGCTCCATGCTCAGTGTCTTCGCGCGCATCACGGCACCGGGATGGCTGTTGGCGTGGCGACGGAAGGTCACCGCGAGTTCGCCGAGCTGCTCCGGCGTGGTGCCGTAGTCGTGCATGTGGCGGCAGGCCTGCGTCGCCATGTACACCGGCTGCGGATACCAGCCGAAGGGCACCTCGAACAGCGCCTTCATCGGCTCGTTGGCATGGTAGTCCCCGGGCGTGCCGGTCCCCGCGGCGCGGCGCGAGGCCCAGTCAACCGAGAAGACGTTGATGATGTGCCGCGCCTTGCGCGCGCGCAGCGCCTCGGCGGCCTGCTCTGGGCAGGTCGCGGCCCAGACCATGCCGCCGCCCTCGCCGCTGTACCACATCGGGTGCGAGGTACCGAAGTGTGCGTGGAAGTCCTCAGGCATCAGCTGGTCCGCGACGTTGGCGGTGGACATCAGCCCGTCGATGTCCGCCGGCGCGAGACCGGCATCCGCGATGGCCTTCTCGACGGCGACGAGGGCCATCTCCTTCGCGGTGCGGCCCGAAGGACCGCTGTACTGCGATTCGCCGACTCCGACGATCGCAACCTCGCCGCGCACGTCCGGGATCTCGTAGGCTCTGCCCCAGTCGAAACTCCCGGCACGCTGGCGCAATTGCCCGATACTCTGAACACCCATCCGCTCGCTCCCTGGTCCGGCACGATCCACCGCGGCCCGCACCGTGCGCGCCGCCCCCAAAAAACATTTGCAGTATACTGTTTTATTCTGGAAACTCACCACACGTCAACAACACGCCCGGAAGAGCCCGCACCATGAACGACAAGCCCTCCTCGCGCGCCATCCTGCCCGGTTACTGGTTCTCGCAGAATCCCGACAAGGCCTGGGGCGAGAAGTTCTTCCTGACCTTCATCCCGTTCTGGTTCGTCTACAACATCGTGGTGCAGCAGATGGGCTGGCTCGATACCGGCAACTTCTGGAACATCACGCAGAACCTGCTGATGTGGCTGCCCTACTGCGTGCTGCTGCCCTGGTTCCTCAGGCGCAACTCCGGCATCGCCTGGCACCGCAGCTACTGGTTCAAGTTCAACGTGTTCATGTTCTGGTGGATCGTTCTCGCCACCTATTTCCACACCGAGTACTTCTTCGAGGTGCTCGGCATGCGCTACCGCTTCCCGGAGGTAACGCTGTACCTGGACTCCGCGCTGGTCGGCCCCGACGAGGCCACGGCTCTCGGCGCGCACATGAAAGTGCCGCCCTCGATGTACTTCAACGCGACCGCGTTCTTCATCGTGTACCACACCAGCGCCGTGATCCTGATGCGCCGCATCCGCACCATGACGCTGTCGTGGGCGCCGCTCGCGCGCGGACTGGCATGGGCGGTGATCGTGGGCGCGGTGTCGCTGTTCTGGGGCTGGGGCGAAACGGCTTTCTACTTCAAGCTCGCGCCCAACGACTTCTCGAACGTGTGGTACGAGGACCTCGATCGCATGCTGGCCTACGGCTCGTACTTCTACGCCCTGTACTTCATCGTGGCCTTCCCGATCGTCTATCGCCTCGACGAGGCTGCCGAGGGCGAGCGCTGGAGCCTGGGGCGCGTGATCATCGAGGCCTCCTGCGTGGGCATGCTGACACTGCTGCTGATCGACCTGGCAAC
>DAORUQ010000188.1:0-5730 GCA_035433265.1 Pseudomonadales bacterium
CGATCACGGTGCGCTTGATCGCGGCGAGCGCGAGCGGGGCGTTCGCCGCGATGCGCGTCGCGAGCGCCTCGGCGCGCGCGCGCAGCTCGTGCGGCGCCACCACCTCGCTGATGAGCCCCCAAGCGAGCGCCGTGGGCGCGTCGATGGGCTCGCCGGTCATCAGCAGGTGCATCGCGTGGGCGTAGGGGATCTGGCGCGCCAGGCGCACCATCGAGCCGCCCCCGGGCACGATGCCGGAGCGGGGCTCGGGCAGGCCGAACTGCGCGTTGCTGGCGGCGATGCGCACGTCGCTGGCCGCCAGCAGCTCGCAGCCGCCGCCGAGCGCGCGGCCGTTGATCGCGGCGATCACCGGCTTGTACAGCGGCTCGCCCTTGAGCAGCATCCTGTCGCCGATCGCCGGATCGGCCAGCAGGCGCTCCTCGACGGCGTTTTCGGGCTTGCGCGCGCCGGTCCACAACGGGATCAGCCCGCCGAGATCGCCGCCGCAGCAGAAGTCGCGATCGCCGGCGCCGGTGAGCACCGCGACGCGGATGTCGCGGTTGTCGCGCACTTCCTGCCAGGTGTCGGCCAGTGCCACGAAGGCCGCCGGGCTCAGGGTGTTCCGCGCCTCGGGGCGGTTGATGGTGATCCACGCGACCGTGCCGCGCTGTTCGTAGAGGATGTCGGTCATGGTGTCGTCTCCGGGGTGATTCATTCGTCGCCGGCGAGCGAGCGGCCGAGCCGCTCCACCGTATCGACGTATTCGTTCAGCATGTCGGCGATCACCGTGCGGCAGTCGCGCTCGTCGTTGCACAGGCCGACGGACTGGCCGCAGGGATAGAAGGCGAGATCCTCGTTGTCCGAGCGCGCGATGCGCAGGTGCGCTTCCTGCGTCAGCATGCCCTGCAGCGGCAGTGGCAGGAAGCCCGGGCAGTCCGGCGACTCCCATGCGTCGGTCCAGCCCGAGCGCAGCATGCGCGCGGGCTTGCCCGAAATCACCCGCGAACGCACGGTGGCATCGCTGCCCGCGGCCAGCAGCTTCTTCTTCGGCAGCGGCGCGACCTCGGATTCCGGCGTCGTCAGCCACACCGAGCCGCACCACACGCCGGCCGCCCCCAGCGCCATCGCGGCGGCGACCTGGCGCCCGGTGGCGATCCCGCCAGCGGCGAGCACGGGCAGCGGCGCAACCGCGTCCACCACCTGCGGCACCAGCACCATCGTGGTGATCTCTCCGGTGTGGCCGCCGGCCTCGTGCCCCTGCGCGATCACGAAGTCCACGCCGCCGTGCTTGTGCGCCAGCGCATGCTTCACCTTGCCAGCGAGCGCGCCGACCAGTATCCCGCGCGCGCGGCATTCGGCGAGCACGTCGGCGGGCGGCGTGCCGAGCGCGTTCACCATCACCTTCACGCCCGGGTAGCCGAAAGCCACGTCGAGCAGCTGGCGGCAGAGGTCGTGCGTCCAACCGATCTGCTCGCCGCTGATACCGTGATGGTTGCCGGCATCGGAATCCGCCGGCAGCGGCGCCACGCCGTGGCGCGCCAGCACGTCCTCGACCCAGGCCTTGTGGCCAGCGGGGATCATGGACTGCAGGTCCGGCACCTCGCCCGACTCGAACTTCTTCGGCATGATCACATCGATGCCGAAGGGCTTGTCGCCGAGCCTGGCGCTGATCCAGTCGAGCTCCTGCCCGAGCTGCTCCGGCGTGAAACCCGCGGCACCGAGCACGCCGATGCCACCCGCGCGGGAGACGGCCACGACCACGTCGCGACAGTGGGTGAAGGCGAAGATCGGCAGCTCGATGCCAAGACGTCGGCACAGCGCGTTGTTCATGATGAAGCCTCTCCTGTTTGCGGTTGGCGGTGGTGGCGCCTGGTGTCCAGCGCCTTCAGTTGTTGCTGGCGTTGGCGCAGCGCCGTATCCAGCGCCGTTGCGCTCGCCGGTGTGGCCCAGGCGCGCAGCAGCATCAGAAACTGGTAGCGCGTGCCCAGCCGGTAGTGTTCGAGGCTGAGCAGGCCCACGGACCAGTTCTCCAGCTGCATCGACTGGCAGGACACCATCTGCTCGGCGAGCAGGCGCGCGTCGGCATCCGCGCTCAGCCGGCCCTCGCGCTGCAGCGCGCGCACGGCCCCGGCAAGGCGTCCGATGCTGCGCGCGGCCACGCGCATCACCGGGTTGCTCGCACCGATCGCCAGCGCGCGCTGGAAAACCGCCCGCTGCGCCGCGCGCAGCGGCTCCTCGCGCGCGGCGAGGTAGCGCCAGGTTGCTTCGACGTACCCCTCGAACTCCGGCGCCGGACTGTCGATAGGTACCGGCTCGAGCATTGCCTGCTCCATGCCCGCGAAGAGCTGCTCGACCAGGCGGTCGACGATCTGCTCCACCCCTCCGATCAGGTTGTAGAGCGTGGCCACGCTCACGCCGGCGCGCGCGCTGATGCGTGCGGTCGAGAGCGCCGGCAACCCCTCCTCGCAGAGTATCGCCAGCACCGCATCGAGGATGCGCTGGCGCCGGCCGGCCTTGGCGCGCTCGCGCAGTCCGTCCAGGGCGGGGCTCATGGTTGCCGGCGTCGTTGTCATGACGGGACCGAGGATATAGAAAAAGTGGAAACACTTTCTAAATTTTTCTTCATCCCGGGCGTGCCCCGGCGGGCGAGGGGTGATCGTGACTACCTCTGCGGCGCGGATGACGTTAGTCTGGCGCCCTGTCCGAGCGCGAGTGCAGTGGCACCCGCACAGCATGGAGGAGCCAGCCGCTTGCCCGCTTTCCGTCCCCTCGAGTCCGCAGTGCCTGAGCCGGCCGCGCCGCGCGATGTCGCCGTCAAGGGCATGCCGCTGGCGTTCTGGCTCCCGCTGCTGACCGCGCTGTTGTTCGTCGCGGTGATCGCGGTGGGCAGCTGGCTGTCGTGGCAGAACGGGCAGCGCGCGGTGGCCGACCTCGTCGGGCAGTTGCAGTTGCGCGCCGGCAAGCAGGTCGACGAGCATCTGCGCAGTTATCTCGATTCGCCGCGCATCGCGGTGGAGATCATCGCCGGCGCGCTCGAGGAGGGCGAGATCACACCCGAGCGGCCTGCCACCATCCATGCCCTGCTGCTGCGCCTGGCGCGGGCCTACGACGGTGTCAGTTACCTCAATATCGGGCTGGAGGACACCCGGTTCTTCGGGTTGGGCCGGGTGGACAACGTCTCGCGCGACCTGGTCATAGAGGAGGCCGGCCCGCCCGATCTCACGGTGCTGCGCCAGTACGGCATAGACGCCAACGGCGCCCGCGCCGGACTGCGCAAGGAGCTGCCGTTCAGCGATATCCGGGAGCAGGCGTGGTATCGCGAACCGCTCACTGCGGGCCGCACCTCCTGGACCAGCATCTACAACTGGGTCGACAATCCCGACGTGGTCGTGATCGGGCTGGGCAAGCCGGTGCGCTTCGGGCCGGAGGCGACGCGGGCGGTGGTGGGCATCGACCTGTTCCTGGCCAATATCTGCGATTACCTCGCGGCGCTGGACCTGAGCCCCGGTGCGCGCGTTTTCATCGTCGAGCGCGACGGGACTCTGGTCGCCAGCTCGCACGGCGACACGCTGCGCCGCGGCGCTGGCGTTGCGCCGCAGTTGCAGCCGGTAGCCGAGGCCGAAGACCCGCTGATCCGGCTCGCCGCGCTGCATATCCAGGCGGGCGACGGCCTTGCCGGCATCCGCGAGCCGCGCCTCGCGACGTTCAGCGCCGAGGACGCGCGCTACTTCCTGCGCGTCTCGCCCTGGCGCGACAGCCTGGGGCTGGACTGGCTGATCGCGGTGGTGGTGCCGGAGGCGGATTTCACGGCGACGATCAGGGCCAACCTGCGCATCACGCTCGTCGCGGGCGCTGCCCTGCTGGTGCTGGCGCTCGGCCTGGCGCTGCTGATGGCGCGCTTCATCTCGCATCCCGTGCGCCGGATCGAGGTGGCGGCCAAGGCTGTCGCCGAGGGCGATTTCGACACGCCGCTGCCGCGCACGGCGTATCGCGAATTCAACCGGCTCTCGCAGGCCTTCGACGACATGACCCGGCGCCTGCGCGCGGCGTTTCGCGAAGTGGAGGTGGCGCACGACGAACTGGAGCAGAAGATCGCGCAGCGCACCGAGGAACTGCGCGAGGCCAACGACGAACTCGAGCGACTGAGCCGCCAGGACAGCCTGACGGGCCTGGCGAACCGCCGCCGCTTCGACCCCGGTCTGCGCGAGGAATGGCTGCGCGCGCGCCGCAGCGGCGAACCGCTGACGCTGGTGATGTGCGACCTCGACTACTTCAAGGCCTACAACGACCGCTACGGGCATGCCCGCGGCGACGAGGTGCTGGTGAAGGTGGCGCGCGTGCTGCAGTCCGAGCTCAGGCGCTCCAGCGATCTCGCCGCGCGCTACGGCGGCGAGGAGTACGCGCTGATCCTGCCCAACACCACGGCCGACGACGCGCTGGCCGTGCTCGCGCAGATCCGCGCCGGCATGGCTTCGCTCGGGCTGGTGCACGAGGGCTCGCCGTTCGGGCGCCTCACCATGAGCTTCGGCATTGCCTGCCACCACGCGGGCAGCGAATTCGCCTCGCCCGAGGAGCTGCTGGTCGCGGCCGACCAGGCGCTCTACCGGGCCAAGGCGAGCGGTCGCGATCGCGTGGCCGTCCACGGCAAACTCAGGGAAAACGTTGCATGAAATCGCTCTGCCTGCTCACGCGCCGCGCCGGCACCACGCGCGAGGCTTTCCGCGACTACTACGAAACGCAGCACTGCCGGCTCGGCATGAAGTACTTCCCGTTCGCGAAGTACCTGCGCAACCACGTCGTCGCGGCATCCGTGGACATCGACTTCGACTGCGTGTCGGAGTTCTACTTCGACGCGGGTCGCGGCGGCGCCGACCTGATGGCCACGCCCGTCGGCGACATCCTGCGCGCCGACGAGCGCAAGTTCATGGACCAGGGCCTGATCCGACCGGCCGTGGCCGAGGAGAGCATCCTCGCCGGGCCGCCGCGCGACGTGGCGGCGCCCGGCACGCAACGCCAGCTGCTGATGCTGGACCCGGCCGACGGCGCGGCGGACGCGGACTTTTTCGCCGCGCTGCGCGACTGGGGCCTGGCGCTGGGTGCCGCGCCCGGCATGCTGCGCGTGAGCCTGGATCGCGCCACGCCCTTCGCGCCCGGTGCGGGCGGCTTCCCGTGGCGGGCGATGCTGAGCCTGTGGCTGGCGCCGGGGGCGGCTCCCGTGCCCATCCCGGCGCCGCCGGCGACGCTCACGCTCGGTGTCGCGCTGCTCGCCGACGTGTGCGAGAGCCCGCCCGAACTCATCCGGGCGCTGTACGCCCCCGAATCGAACTGACCATCCAAGGAGTAGTTGTCATGTCCCGAAAGACATTCGTGCAGCGCATCGCCGCGCTCGCCGCCACGCTCGTGCTCGCCGCCCCCGCGCTGGGCCAGGAAACGGCCGAGGTCGAACTGAAGGCAGGCTACGTCGATCCGGCGAGCGGCGTGAAGGTCGAGGAGATCGTGGTGATGCCCGAGCAGGACATGCAGGCCGTGCGCCTGGCGGTGCCGCGCAGCGGCGAGCCGATCGAGGAGATGGTCGTGACGGCACAACGGCGCTCCGGCGAGCCGGTGCTGCAACTGAAGCCGCACGAGTTCGTGCGCGACTACGACCACAACTACTACGGACTGGTGATCTATCTCGGCAAGAACGAGAGCCTGCCGCTGCGCCTGTACATGGACGCCGCGCAGCAACGCCCGGGCCCGATCACGCCCTGA